>JAJZLX010000577.1 GCA_021850555.1 Pseudomonadota bacterium
TTTACGGGCGTCGAACTGCAAACGGCGGGCGGTGGCAGCGCCGTTACCTTCAATTTCTCAAGTCCCAAGACGATCGATCTGATGCAGTATCAGAACGGCAATGCCGCAGCGCTCCTGAGCGGCGTGTCCGTGCCGGCTGGCAATTACTCCTGGATTCGGCTGCTGCTCAACGTCGGCTCGAACAACACGGTGGCGAATTCGTACATTGAGATCAACGGTGCGCAGTATCCCATCCTGGTGCCGAGCGGCGCGCAGACCGGCCTGAAGCTGGTCCAGGGCTTCACCATGACCGTCAATCAGGTGGCCAACTTCACGATCGACTTCGTGCTCTCGCAGGCGATCACGGCCCCTCCGGGTCAGCAAGTCAGCGGGACGCAAGCATACCTCCTGCAGCCGGCTCTACGTCTGATCGACAACGTGCAGGCCGGCACAATCAGCGGCACCGTGGCGCTTTCGACGCTGCAGAGCAATTCGGCCTGCCTGAGCGGATACAGCGGCAGTGGTCCGTTGCCCAATGCCCATCTGTACATCTTCTCCGGCGCAAACGCCACGCTGACCGACATCCAGATCGATCCGACGACTGGAACGGCCCCGGCCGGCCACGTCAACCCCGTGGTGACCCCGCAGATCACGCTCTCGTCCTCGGGACAGTACGCGTACAGTCAGCCATTCCTCCTCGCCGGCACATATACTCTAGCGGTGGCGTGCGGCGCGGATGATCCGAGCACCGCAGATACGCTGGCGTTCATCCCGGCTGGCGGTAGCACCGCGACCGTGACGGCCAATCAGACTACGACGACAAACTTCTGATTTATCCAATAGGCCTCCGATCGGAGATCCCCGATCGGAGGCCTTATCGAGCAAGACCCGCAACGCCTGCCAATGGCGCTTTCTCTGTAACCATCCGCAGATCTATGTTCCCCGTGCCCTCGTGGCGCTGGTAAGCTCATCGAAGCGCGGTCTTACACCGTCGCCTGAGCGGACGCCGTCCAGCCGCGAAGTTGAACTTCAGGAGTCAGCCGGGAGCCCCCGGTGCCGAGCCACGCACGTTCGCAAAGGGTTCCATTCGGGGCATGCCGCAGAGGTGCGGTGCGCTGGTCAGGTGAGCGAAGTTCACCCTCTCAAAGTGCTCGGCCGTCGACACCAGCCAATGGCGCGATTGGGGGCGTCGGTAACGCCGTCTTCGTGCGACCGGAGCAGGTGAGCTCCGTGAATGAGCGGGCCAAGGGCTCGATAAGCCGTTCCGCGGCAATTGTCACCGGCTCCGCTGCGCCCCAACCTGCACCACCTCGATCTCATCGAATCCCTTGTAGCGGTAGATGAGCACCGACGTGATCCAGGCCACGATGAAAATCCCGATGATCAGAAAGCCGAGCCCGTTGAAGTTGCCGTTGAGTGCGGCGATCGACTCCCAGAACCCGCCTCGCAGATGCATACGGCTCTCGAGGAGTCCCAGCGCCTCGATGCCGCCGATCCCGACCGCCACGGCCACGGACACCAGCGTGATAGCCATGTTGTAGAAGAGCTTGCGCAGCGGCTTCACGAACGCCCATTCGTAGGCGCCGAGCATCAAAATCCCGTCAGTGGTGTCGACCAGCGCCATACCCGCGGCAAACAGCGCCGGAAAGACGAGAATCATCCAAACCGAAGAGCCCTGCGCGCCCTGAGTACCGGAGATCCCGAGCAGCGCCACCTCGGTAGCCGTGTCGAAGCCGAGCCCGAAGACGAAGCCGAGCAGCCAGATGTGCCCGCCCGTCCTCACCAGGCGGAATAGCGGGCGGAACAATCGCGCGGCGAAGCCGCGGCTGTTGAGCAGCAGGTTGAAATCCTCTTCGACGTAGACGCCTCCGGCGCGCACGTGCTGAAATGTGCGCCAAACGGAGCGGAACACGAGCAGGTTCATCAGCGCGATGAGCAGCAGGAACCCCGCCGACACGGAAGTACTGATGAGGCTCCCGAGACTGCGCGCCCCCGGCGCAGAGTACGGCACCATCCGAGCTGCAGTGAGCGCGATGGCGATGCACGCGATGATCACTACCGTCGCGTGCCCCATCGCGAAATAGAATCCGACTGTCACCGGCCGACGGCCCTCCTGCATCTGCTTGCGAGTGATGTTGTCGATGGCGGCGATGTGGTCGGCATCCACCGCGTGCCGCAGCCCAAATCCGTACGCGAGCAGCGCCGTTCCGAGCAGGATCGGATGAGCGCGCAAGACCAGCAGGGCCCACGTCCAGGCGAGTAAGTTGATGGCGAGAAGCAGCGTGTAGAGCCCCGCGATCGTCCGGCGCAGCTGCGGGCTGAAGCCGCCCAGGAAGCGCTTTCTCATGGGCGAGACTTCCGGGCCGCCGTTTGGCACCTCTCAAACACGGGCTATGACATCCGCCGCAATGATCACCAGCATCCATACCAGAAGGGCGCTGCTCACCAGGCGCAGTGTCGCCGGAATCGCTCGGGCATCCGGCGCGGACCCGAAACCGAGGGCGGGACGCGCCTTCCAGCGGCCGTGATAATAGGCGCCGCCGCCCAACGCGAGGCCGAGCGCACCGGCCCCCGCGGCCATGACCGGTCCCGCATTCGGGCTTTCCCAGCAGCGTGCCTGCGAGTGCCAGCAACGCAGCGCAGCGGCGGTGCGGCCCACCAAGGCGTAGCTCAGAGCCGTCAATCGCGCCGGAATGAAGTTCAGCACGTCGTCGAGCCGCGCAGCGGCCCATCCGAAGTAGAGAAACCGGGGCGTGCGATACCCCCACATCGCATCCAGCGTGTTGACGAGCCGATACAAAAGCACGCCGGGGGCTCCCGCGAGCACGAACCAGAAGACTGCGCCAAAGACGGCGTCGTTGCCGTTTTCGAGCACGGATTCGACCGCGGCCAGCGCAATGGACTCACCGCTCATGCCGGCCGTGTCGCGGCTGACCATGAAGCTCACGCGCTCGCGCGCGGCATAGAGATCTCCCTTTTGCAGCGCCTCGTATACACGCAGCGCGTGTTCGCGCAGGCTCCGATGGCCGACGGCGAAATACATACTGGCAACATCCACGAGAGTCTTCAGCACTGGAATCGGTTGCGAGGCCGCGACGAGCAATGTGCCGGGAGCGACGGCGAAAATCACCGCCAGGAGGCCGAGGATGCGCTGTGCGCAAGCGCCGCCGCGCGCGTTGAGAGACCGCTCGATGTACTGCGCCCAGCGGCCGAAACCGACCAAGGGATGCCAGCGCCGCGGCTCCCCGAAGGCTGCATCGAGCATCAAAGCCAGCAAGGTGAGCGCGGCGGTCACGGCTCCGCGGCCCCTTCAGGCCAACCGTCCTCGTGCACCAGCTCCCCCAATGGCCGGGGCTGCCGCCATTGCTCCAAGGTGAGCATCGGAGCCGGGTAGAAGCGCTCCACGTGGCCCAGACAGAGCACGGCGATCGGCCGTACGCGCGGCGGGAATGTCAGCAGTTTCGCAAGCGCCTGCGGATCGAACAGGGAAACCCAGCCCATTCCCAATCCTTCCGCTCGAGCGGCAAGCCACAGGTTTTGGATCGCGCACGCTGTCGATGCGACGTCCATCTCCGGCATTGTCCGCCGCCCGAACACCTCCGTGTCCCCACCGGCCCGAACACCGATCACCAGCAACTCACCGCACTCGCGCACACCCTCGACCTTGAGGCGCAGAAATTCGTCCTTGCGCTCATTGAGCGCATCCGCGGTCCGCAGGCGCTCCTCCTGCACCAGCTCATAAATCCTCTGGCGCAGGTCCTCGCGAGTGATCCTGACGATGCGCCACGGCTGACTCAATCCGACGCTGGGTCCGGCATGAGCGGCCTGCAGGAGACGCTGCAGCGTGTCGGGATCGACCGGGAGCGGCAGGAAGTGACGCATGTCGCGGCGCTCGTGGATAGCGCGATATACCGCAGCGAGCGCGTCCGGCTCATACCGGTGAGCGGCGATCGTCATGGCCGGAACAACTCCGCGGTCGCAACAGGATTCGAAGGGAAATATCCATGAAAGTAAGTCGCAATGAGCCGCTTGTGGCCGAAAATCGCCTCTCCGGGCGAAGTGCCGCCGGCCCGCTCCCCGCGAGCGATCGGCACGAGGGGCGTCTCGATCGTGGAATGATGGAAGGTATGGCCCCGTACCATTCCCCCGGGCAGCGGCGCGGATTGATGCCCGAGTCCTTGCAGCCGCGCGTGCATGCGCGCATGACCGGGCAGGATGCCCGCGAGGACTGCCCGCTCACCGTGCACGTCAGTGAGTGATTCCAGGAGGTACAGCATCCCGCCGCATTCGGCATAGAGGGGCTTGCCCGCCTCGACGTGGCCGGCCAAGGCTTGCGCCATCCCCCGGTTGGCGCTCAGCTCCCGCAGGCACAGCTCCGGATAGCCTCCCGGCAGGCACACGCTGTCGACCGGCGGCAGATCGGAGTCCTCGAGCGGCGAGAAGAACACCAGCTGCGCGCCCATGGCGCGCAGCAAGTCGAGGTTTGCGGGGTAGAGAAAGGAGAACGCACGATCGCGGGCGATGGCGATCCGCACGCCGGCGAGCATTTGGCGGTCGAAGGGCGTCTTGCCTCTGGAATGCGGGGGTTCCCGCGCGACGGATGATTCCTCGGGAGCGGTGAACGCGACCGCGGGTGGCATCCGGCCGAGCCCGGCATCGGCCAGCCTCGAGGCCGCCAAGGTCAGACGCTCATCGAGATCCCCGATCTCCTGGGCCTGCACGAGTCCCAGATGGCGATCCGGAAGCGTGATCTGCGCATCGCGCGAGAGGCTTCCCGAAAAGTGAATTCCGGGCGGCATCCCCTGCCTCACGAGGTCCGCATGCCGCTCGCCAGCTACACGATTCGCCAACACGCCAAAAAGCGGCAGCGACTCGCGATAGCGAGCCAACCCGCACGCGACCGCGCCGAAGGTCTGCGCCATCGCTTCGGCATCGATGACCGCGAGCACCGGCACGGCAAAGAGCTCCGCCAGGTCGGCACTGCTCGGAGTACCGTCGAAGAGGCCCATCACGCCCTCGATCAGGATGAGATCGGCAGTCTCTGCGGCATCCCAGAGCAGACCGCGGCAGTGCGCCTCCCCGCCCATCCACAAGTCGAGCTGGTAGACCGGATGGCCGCTCGCCCGCTCGAGGATCATCGGATCGAGAAAGTCGGGACCGGTCTTGAAGACCCGTACCGTGCGCCCGAGAGAGGCATGCAGGCGCGCGAGCGCCGCGGCAATCGTCGTCTTGCCCTGATTGGATGCCGGTGCGCTGACGAAGAGAGCCGGACAGGAGCGACTGCTCATGAGCGCTCACCCTCACCGGTGGTGAATTGTCCCAAGGGGCGCAGGCCCGCGGATTCCAGATCGGCGCGAGCGCGCGCAACGGCATCGCCTTCTGGCGGCGTGCCGCCGTCGAATAGAACACCGGCGAGCGTCCCGGAGTGAGAGATCTGCACGCCAAGGGCCTCATGACGCTCCGCGATGCCTCGGATGTCCGTGAATCCCCTCATTGGAAGAACACGCTGGTTCAACTGCGCACTCGCGGTGGCCACCCGTGCAACGGCCGCCGCATCGCGCCATCGAAACGCAGCGCGGAGCGAGTCGATCAGCTCCACGAGCTTCGCCAGCTCCCGTGCGGTGTATTGCGGCGGCGGCAAACTCAACGTTTCGACTCCGCGGCCGGCCGGATCCGTGTCGAGACTGAGGACCGTGAAGGGCGGCACCCAGCCACCAAAGGACTCCAGCATCTTCCCCTGCCGCTGCGCGAACAGCACTATTTCATCGTCGAACATGATCGGATCCGCTGCGCGCTCCGCTTCGATGGCGATCCAGGCGATCCGCTGCGCATTGAGGCGCACGTCGAATGCGGCGCCGACCGCCCGTATGGCGGCGACGACATCACAGGTGGAGGAGCCCAAGCCTATGCCGGTCTGCAGCGAGCCTTCGACCTCGAGCAGGCCCGAAGCGGCCTCGCCGAGATGCTCGAGCGTGAGACGGGCCGCGCGCTGCGCCTTGGCCTTCCAGCGCGGCCGCACCTGCAGGGCGTGCCGCGGAAACGGACTGTAGCGCGCCGTGCTGCCGATCCCTCTGGCGGGCATCGTGACCAGGCATGGGGTCAGGCTCCCCGAATGCACGCAGGCGCCCTGCAAGATCTCGCCATGATGGAACCCTGCCGTACCTGTGCCTATCCGAACGCCGGCAGTCATGGTGTCGCTGGCCCCGGCGCCGGTAAAATGTCCCGCACCCACCCACGCCATCGACATAGGGGCTCAAAAGCATGCGCGAGATGTTGATCATCGGCATCGGCAGCGGCGATCCGGATCATTTGACGCTGCAGGCGGTCAAAGCACTGGCGCGAGTCGATGTGATCTTCATCATCGACAAGGGCGCCGAGAAGGACGATCTGGCACAGCTGCGCCTGGAGATTTGCCGGCGCCACCTGAGCGGCCGCCCCTGCCGCACAGTCATGATCCGGGACCCGGAGCGCGATCGGAATCCGCCGCACTACGAGGCCGCGGTCCTCGCCTGGCATGAGCTGCGCCTCAAGGAGTACGAGCGGGCGATCGGCGATTCGCTCGCGGACGGCGAATGCGGAGCGTTCCTGGTCTGGGGCGACCCGTCGCTCTACGACAGCACCCTGCGGATCTTCGAGCGGCTCGCCGGGCGAAGGGCGCTGCACCTTTCGCTCGAAGTCATTCCCGGCATCACCAGCGTTCAGGCCCTGGCGGCAAAGCACAAGATCTGCCTCAATAAAATCGGGCAATCTGTCCACATCACCACCGGCCGCAATCTTCCCAGCTGCTTGCCGACGAAATCCGACAATGTCGTCGTCATGCTGGATGGCGATTTCACACTCACGGGCGTGGATCCGCATACGACGATGATCCATTGGGGCGCTTATATCGGCACCCAGCACGAGATCCTTCGCTCCGGGCTGGTTGCCGACGTCCTCGAAGAGCTGCAGGCGATTCGCCGCGAGGCGCGCAGGGTACATGGTTGGATCATGGATACTTACGTGCTGAGCCGGATTTGATCGCGTTGAGACCTGTTGTCGCGAGGCAGCGCGGCCAGCAGCGACTGCAATGTCACGCGATGTCGGACGATCTCGCCGATCACGACGATGGCAGGCGCATGAATGTTGGATTGCGCCACCGCCTGCGCGAGCTCGCCGATCGGAGCCACTACGACACGTTCCTGCCCCGTCCCGACGGAGCCGATGACAGCAGCCAGCACACTCCGTGTCAGGCCACCCTCCATCAATGCGCGAGTGATCGTCGCGATATTCCGCAGCGCCATGTAAATCACCAGCGGCTCTCCGAGTTGCGCGAGGAGTGCCCATTTCGGCGCATCGGCGGCATCAGGGTCGGCGCCGTGGCCCGTGACCAGAACGAGTGATTGGTTCACTCCACGCAGGGTCGCCGGAATGCCCGCTGCCGTCAGGGCGGCGAGCCCGGAGGTGAGACCCGGAACCACACGGAAGGGGATGCGCGCCTCGGCGAGCGCCAGGATCTCCTCGCCCCCGCGCCCGAACACATGGGGATCGCCGCCCTTGAGCCGGATGACCTTGCGGCTCTCGCGGGCGAGCCTTATCAGCAGGTCGCAGATTTCCTCCTGCCGTGTGGAAGGCATTCCGCCCCGCTTGCCGACGAAGATCCGCTCCGTGGTTGACGGGATCAACGCCAACACCCGCGCATCCACCAGGGCGTCGTGTACGACGACGTCGGCCTGGCTCAAGGCCGCGAACGCCTGCAGGGTCAACTGCGAGGGATCGCTCGGCCCCGCGCCGACCAGCCAGACGTGGCCCTCACACAGTCGCGGCTCATCCGCCAAGGCTTTGGCCAGCAGTTGCACCGCAATGTCGGCCTGCGGCTCACCGCGCTCGACGGCCGCGCCGACACCTCGCACTCGTCTCATGGGATCCTCATGCTTGCCGGGGCCCGCCAGCGCGCGATCGGAAGCGTCTCTGGTAATCCACGTCATACAGGGCACTCTCGCGAAAGTCCGTTGAGCTCAGCGCGCGGCCCACGAGGATCAGGGCCGTCCTCTCAACGTCGCGCACGGATACTCGATCCACGATGTTGGCCAGTGTGCCGCTGATGATTTCCTCGTCGGGCCAACTCACGCGCACAGCGACTGCCACGGGACAATCGGCTCCGTAGAATGGAAGGAGCTGCTCTGCGACCTCGGCGAGTCGATGGACTGCCAGATGAATCGCGAGCGTACAGCCGGTCGCCGCGAACGCCGCCAACGTTTCTCTCTCCGGCATCCGCGAGGCGCGACCCGAAAGCCGAGTGAGCACGACGCTCTGTGAGACTTCCGGCACTGTGAGCTCGCGTCCCAGCGTTGCGGCGGCGGCCGCAAACGCCGGGACTCCCGGCGTCAGCGTGTAAGCGATGCCTCGCCGTTGTAGCCTCCGTACCTGCTCGGCCACCGCGCTGTAGATGGACAGGTCCCCGGAATGCAGTCGCGCCGCATCGAGACCTGCCGCATCCACGCGGACGAATTCCGCCTCGATCTCATCGAGACTCATGGGCGCCGTATCGATGAGATGCGCATCCGGGGGACAGTGCGCCAGCACTTCCCTCGGAACGACGGACCCCGCGTAAAGACAAACCGGACAGCGCGCCAGCAGGTCGCGGCTGCGCAGGGTAATCAGATCGGGCGCGCCCGGTCCCGCGCCGATGAAATGAATGGTCATGAGCGATTCCCGGTGGCAAGCGCGCAGGTGACTCGCGCGCTCGCGAGGCGAGGTAATACCAGCCGCCCCTCATCATCGAGCGCGGCCAATGCGCAGCCCTCGGCGACCGCCCTCAAACCCAGGGCCTCCACGGCGGCTCGCGAGCGTGTCGGACAGCGTGCCTGCACGCGCTCGAGCCGGATTCGATCGATGGCGATCAGAGGCAGGCGCAGAAGCGAGAGCGCCTCGATGAGCGCGGGCCGCGCGGCCTTGTGGTCCGGCACAGCCAGGAGCTGAGCGTCGCAGCCGCTGCGCCCCTCGGCGCGGCGGAGGAGGTCCACGATGTCATCCCTCGTGGCGCCTGCGCAGAATCCGATTCCCGCAACGATCATTTCTTCTCCGCGCACCATTGCGTCACCGCCATGGCCGGCCGGAAAGCGTGATAGCGGCCAACCAAATCCAGCCGCTCCACGGAGAGCCGGCAGAGCCTGCCGCCGAACTCCCGCTGCGCGGCGAGGAGCGCCCCCTCGGTCTCGAGAACGACGGCGTTGGCAACGATCCGTCCTCCAGGACGCAGGGCCCGCCACGAGGCCTCGATGAGGCTCGGCACACGCGCGCCGCCGCCGAGAAATATTGCATCAGGGGCCGGCAGGTCCCCGAAAACCTCTGGCGCAGCGCCCTCCACCGCCAGCAGATTCGGTGTCCCGAGGCTTAATGCATTGCGCGCAGCCCGCCGGACACGCTCACCGTTCGCGTCGATCGCGATCGCCCGATTTGCATCGTGCCGCATCAACCACTCGATGGAGACAGAGCCGCTGCCGCAGCCGACGTCCCAAAGAAGCTCTCCGGCGCGGGGCGCGAGCGCCGATAGCGTCAGCGAGCGAATCTCGCGCTTGGTGATCTGACCGTCGTGCTCGAAGAGCGCATCGTCCAGGCCGCAGGCGAGCGGAATGATCCTGGCGCCGGGGTCCGCCTGCACTTCGATCGCCACCACGTTGAGCGGCTGGACGTCCTCACCGGCGAATTCGTTGGCGCGACCTTTGATGATGCGCTCGCGCGGGCCGCCCATGCACTCGAGCACATGCAGCCGGGAGCGCCCGAAGCCGTGCTCGCGAAGACAGCCCGCGACCGCGGCGGGCGTCGTCGCATCGGCCGACAGGGCAATGATTCGTTGGCCCGGCTGTAGAGCGCGCACCAGGGAGGAGATTGGACGTCCGCACAGCGACAGGGTCTTGATTTCCTGGCGCGTCCATCCCAGCCGCGCGCAGGCGAGGGAGAATGCGGATGGGGCCGGAATGCACAACATCTCATCCGCCGGGAAGGCGCCCGCCAGCTGCGAGCCCACGCCGTAGTCAAATGGATCCCCCGAAGCCAGAACGACGACCGACTGCCCGCGCCGGGGGCGAATCAGTTCCGCCGCGTCCCGCAGCGGGCTCGGCCAGGGTGTGCGCTGGCAGGGAATCCATGCACCCAGCAGAGCCAGATGCCGCTCGCCGCCGATGACCCAATCGGCCCGCGAGAGTACCGTCCGGGCGCGGGCGCTCAAGCCCTCGACGCCCTCCTCGCCGACGCCCAGAATGGAGAGCCATCGCTGTCGCGTTGGCGACTCGCTCATCGACCGTACTCCGAGAAGCCCCTGCCGTGAACTCCATTCGAGTGCTGATCCTGGGAGGTACCGCCGAAGCGCTCGAGCTGGCCGAGGCGTTGGCCGCGCAAAGGCGGTGTGAGCCCATTCTGTCGCTGGCCGGCGCGACACGCTCGCCGCGCCTGCCGCCGGCTCGCTGGCGCAGCGGCGGCTTTGGCGGCGTCGACGGTCTCGTTGACTATCTGAAGCGCGAGGAGATTGGCCTCATCATCTCGGCGCTTCATCCCTTCGCCGCGCAGATGCGCCATCACGCGCTCGAAGCCGCAAGAAGGCTTTCCTGCCCGCTGCTGCTGCTCGAGCGGCCAGGCTGGACCGCGGGACCTGGTGACAATTGGATTCGCGTGGCAGACATGACCGCCGCCGCCATCGCCCTGGGTCCGGCGCCGCGGCGCGTGTGGCTGACCATCGGCCGCAAGGAGCTGGCGCCGTTCCGGGCGCAGGCGCAGCACACCTATCTCATCCGCACCGTCGATCCGCCCCCGCCAGCGCAGCTCCCCGCGCGTGCCGAGTT
>JAJZLX010000037.1 GCA_021850555.1 Pseudomonadota bacterium
TCCCCGACGAGGGTCCAGGAGCAGATCGCCGAGCAGATGCGCGCCAAGAAACTGCCGATGATCGAGGACGTGCGCGACGAGTCCGATCACGAGCACCCGGTGCGCCTGGTGCTCGTGCCGCGCTCGAACCGCGTGGACCTGGTGGAGGTGATGAATCACCTGTTCGCCACTACCGATCTGGAGCGCAATTATCGGGTCAACCTCAACATCATCGGCCTCGACGGCCGGCCCCGGGTGCTCGGTCTGAAGAGCATCCTCGGGGAATGGCTGCAGTTCCGCGTGCTCACCGTCAGGCGCCGCCTCCGGCACCGTCTGGAGAAGGTGAGCCGGCGGCTGCACATTCTCGAGGGGCTGCTCATCGTCTATCTCAACCTCGATGAGGTGATCCGCATCATCCGGCGCGAGGACGAGCCGAAGCCGGTGCTCATGAAGCGCTTCAAGCTCTCGGACGAGCAGGCCGAGGAGATCCTCAACACCCGGCTGCGCCACCTGGCGAAGCTCGAGGAGATGAAGATCCGCGAGGAGCAGAAGGCGCTCGATGCCGAGCGAGGGGAGCTCGAAGCGGTGCTTGCGAGCGAGGCGAGGCTCAAGGGGCTGGTGGCGCGCGAAATTCGCGCCGACGCGGACACGTACGGCGATGCCCGCCGCACCCGCATCATCGAGCGGGAAGCGGCCCAGGCGATCGATGAGACGACGCTCATCCCCAACGAGCCGGTGACCGTCGTGCTCTCGACCGGTGGCTGGGTGCGCGCGGCGAAGGGGCACGAGATCGATCCGCGCGCGCTCTCTTACAAGGCCGGTGATGCCTTCCAGGCGATGGCGCACGGGCGCAGCCTGCAGCCGGCGGTGTTCCTCGACAGCACCGGGCGCACCTACGCGCTGCCGGCGCATTCGCTGCCCTCGGCGCGAGGTCAGGGCGAGCCGCTTTCCGGCCGGCTGAATCCTCCGGACGGCGCCAGATTCGCCGGGGTCATGATGGGGGAGCCCGAGGACCTGTGGCTGCTCGCGAGCGATGCGGGCTACGGCTTCACGGTGCGCCTGAAGGAGTTGATCACCGACCGGCGCGCGGGCAAGACGGTGCTCAACGTGCCGGAGGGCTCGCTGGCGTTGCCGCCGGCGCAGGTGCCATCGCCCGATGCCCTGGTGGTGGTGGTGAGCAGCGAGGGCAAGCTCCTTGCCTTCCCGGTGGCAGAGGTGCCGGAGATGCCCCGCGGCAAGGGCAACAAGCTATACGACATTCCGGGCGGCAAGGCCGCCAGGCGCGAGGAGCTGCTCGCCGGTGTTGCCGTGGTTGCGCCGAAAGGGAGCCTGGTGCTGTGGTCGGGCGAGAAGCAGAAGACCCTGGAGTGGAGCGATCTGAAGCCCTACCTCGGTGAGCGCGCCCGGCGCGGCGCGGTGCTGCCGCGAGGCTGGCCGCGCAGCATCGATCGGCTCCAGGCGCGGTTCCCCGGCTCTTGAGCGCGCTTACCGCGCGCGCGGCTCGCCGAGACTGCGCACCTGCGCCGTCTCGCTCAAGGAGCGCAGCCGGGTGGAGCCATCATCGGCTTTCAGCACGACTTCCTCCGGGGCGTTGACGAAATAGCCCTGGATGTACTCGATGCCGAGCTGCCACAGCACCGCCATGGTGTTCGCGTCCTCGACCCGCTCGGCGATGGTGCGGATGCCGCGCCGGGAGGCCCCCTCGGCCAGCACCCGCACGCGCTGCTGAATCTCCTTGTCGCGCGAGAGCGCCTGCACGAGCGAGCCGTCGATCTTCACGAAATCGAGCGGCATCGATTCGAGCAGAAGCGGTGAGTCGGCGCCCGAGCCGAAGCTCTCGAGCGCGAAGCGGAATCCCCACTGGCGCAGCTTCTCGGCCAGGGCTCTCGCCTGCGGGTGGGCGGCACCGGCCGCCTCGGTCACCTGGAAGCACACGCGTTGGGGGTCGGCGCGGGTCGAGCGGACGTGCCCGTCGAGCCAGGCGAGGAATGAGGCGTCCTGTACCGTTTCCTTCGAGAGCCGAACGAACAGGCAGGCGGGCCGGTGCTGCGCGGCAAAGGACAGCGAGGCGGCGACCACCCAGCGGTCGATGTTCTTCAGCAGACCGTTGCGCTCGGCCGCGGGCAGAAACTCCCCCGGGAGCACCTCCTTGCCCTGGCTGTCCAGCATGCGCAGCAGCACGTCGAACATCCGCGGATCGCCGCCGCCCAGGCTCGCCACGGGTTGTTTCACCAGGCGGAAGCGGTTCTCGAGCAGCGCGCTCTTGATCCGTTTGATCCAGATCTCCTCGTGCGCGCCGCCGGCGCCGCCACCGGCGCTCCACGCGGCGAGCGCCTGGTTGCCGCCGCGCTGTGCCGCTCTGGCACAAACCTCGGCCGACGCGGCGATCGCCGAGTCGATGTTGGTCGATCCCGGCGGCACGATGGTGAGACCGATCGTACACGTGGCCGTGACGGTCTTGTCTCGCACGCGCAGCGAGCGCTTGGCGGCTTGCGCCACCAGCTGCTGCGCCCATGCGGAAAGGTCGCGCTCGTTGCCGCGCTGCAGCAACAAGAGAAATCTCACGCCGCCGAAGCGGCCGGCAATCTCGCTCGGGTGAAGCGTCTCCTTCAGCAAGGTGGCGAAGTGGGCGAGCACCTCTTCGCTCGCCGTGGCGCCGATCTCACGCTCGATCGCCGCAAAGCCGTCGAGCTTCACGAGGGCGAGGCATCGCACCCCGCCCTGAAGGGCAACCTGAAGGCGGCCGCGCAGCGCTTCCAACAGCTCCCGCCGGTGCAGCAGGCCCGTGGTGCGGTCGATGCGCGCGGCCTGCTCGAGCTCCTCGATGTGCCTGCGCTCATCGGGCGGCACGTGCCGGCCGGCCGGTACCGACAGCTGTATGCACAGTCCGTACGGAGCGTATTCGGCGAGCCCGAGCGCAACCTCGGTGCTCACCACGGTCCGATCCGCGCGCAGCACACCGGCCTTGAGCGCGTGGCCGCTCCAGCGGCCCTGAAGACAGGCGGACAGCGCTCCTTTCAGGGCCGGCCGGCAGGTCTCCTCGAACAAGTCCATGACGGGCTGGCCGATCAGCTCGCTGCCGGCAGCGAACAGCTGCACCCATGCGGGGTTGGCATCGACCACGATGCCTTCCTGGACCTGGATGATCGCATCGGCCGGGCGTTCCGAAGCGCCAGGCGCTTCATGCGGCGGGGTGGAAGGTGAAGGCTCGGACAAGGTGGGCTCCTGAAGGTCTCTCCTCCTTGAGGATCAGGGCGATTCTAGCCGCTCGCGCGGAGCCGGTCGGACCGGGCTCTCATTTGTGTGCAATTCCGCACACGGGTCCGGCGAGGGAACAGGCCGAGAGGATGACGCGGCGCGCCTCAAAATCGCGGCGAAAGCGCGACCTTCGCCGGCGCCCCGGGCGTTTCGCGCACCAGACGCGGGACGAGGTAGCCCGGCAGTCGGGCGGCGAGCGCGCCGGCAAGCGAGCGGGCGCGCTCATCCGGCACCGCGAAATGCGCCGCTCCGCGCACCGGGTCGAGCGCGTGCAGGTAGTAGGGAAGCACACCAGCCTGGAACAACCGCTGCGACAGCTCCTCGAGCACATCGGCGTCATCATTGACCCCGGCGAGCAGCACCGACTGGTTGAGCAGGGTGATTCCCGTGGCGCGCAGGGCCGCGCACGCCTCCGCCACCGCTTCATCGATCTCTTGCGGATGATTGATGTGCAGCACGAAGACGATCGCGAGCGATGCCGAGCGCAGCCACTGCAGCAGTCCGTCATCGACCCGCGAGGGCAGCACGACGGGCTGGCGTGTGTGCACGCGGAGTCGGCGCACGTGGGAGATGGCCGCCAGCGAGCGGCTGAGGCTCGCGAGGCGGGCGTTGCTCAACGACAGCGGATCCCCGCCGCTCAGGATGATCTCCTCGAGCGAGGTGTCCCGTGCGATCTGCGCGAGCGCCTCGCTCCAGCGCGGTCCATCGCCGATCTGCCCGGTGTACGGGAACTCCCGCCTGAAGCAGTAACGGCAGTGCACCGCACACGTGGAAGTGGTGATGAGCAGCGCGCGGCCCCGGTATTTCTGCAGCAGGCCCGGGGCGCGCACGGCCGCGTGCTCGCCGACCGGGTCGGCGCCGAAGCCGGGATGCTCGGCCAGCTCCTCGGTCACGGGCAGGATCTGGCGCAGCAGCGGGTCCTCGGGATCACCCCGGCGGATGCGGGCAAGGAAGCTGCGCGGCACGCGCAGCGGGAAGAGGCGGGCAGCCGAGTCTGCCGCGGCGAGGCGCTCGGGCGGCAGGCCGAGCGCCTGCGCGAGCTCCTCGGGGCGCGTGACGGCCTCGGCGAGCTCCTGCTGCCAGGCGGAGGCGGAACGCTGGCGGGGCTTACCCGATGCCGTTATCATACGCGGCCCTTTGGTCGGAGCGGGCGCGCATTCTGCCGCTCCGCGTGCGAGAAAGATATGGCCAGCTACACCACCGCCGAGATCCGCTCGGGTCTCAAAGTCCTGCTCGATGGCGATCCGTACGCCGTGGTCGAGAACGAGTTCGTCAAGCCCGGCAAGGGCCAGGCGTTCAACCGCATCAAGGTTCGCAATCTCAAGACCGGCCGGACCATCGAGAAGACCTTCAAGTCCGGTGACTCGCTGCAAGCGGCGGATGTGGTCGACTGCGAGATGCAGTACCTCTACCAGGACGGGGATTTCTGGCACTTCATGGTGCCGGACAATTTCGAGCAGTACACGGCGGGCAAGTCCGCCGTGGGCGAGAACGCGCAGTGGCTGAAGGAAGGGATCGTGTGCATCGTGACGCTGTGGAACGGCGAGCCGCTGGTGATCACCCCGCCGGCACACGTGGAGCTCAAGATCGTCGAGACCGATCCCGGTCTGCGCGGGGATACGGCCACAGGCGGCCAGAAGCCGGCCAAGCTGGAAACCGGAGCGGTGGTGCGCGTGCCGCTTTTCATCGACCAGGGTGAGGTCATCCGCATCGACACGCGTACCGGCCAGTACGTCTCGCGCGCCAAGCAATAGCCTCACGCGAGGTCGTTGACGGCGCTCGCCGCGAGGAACAGGGCCGCCAGCTGCGAAAGTCCGCGCGCATCCTCATCGTCGAAGCGCCCGGGCTCGGGGCTGTCGATGTCGAGCACGCCGATCAGCCGCCCAGCGATCAGCGGTACCACGATCTCGGAGCGTGATGCGCAGTCGCACGCGATGTGCCCGGGGAACTCGTGCACGTCCGGCACGATGATCGTGGCGCGCTGCGCGGCGGCCGTCCCACACACGCCCCGTCCCAGGGCGATGCGCACGCAGGCCGGCTTGCCCTGGAAGGGGCCCACCACCAGCTCCCCGCCGCGCAGAAAGTAAAAGCCGGCCCAGTTGATCGCGGGTAGCGCATCGAACAACAGCGCCGCGGTGTTGGCGGCGTTGGCGATGAGGTCGGACTCTGCGGCGAGCAGTGCCTTGAGGTCCGCCGCCAGCTGCTCATAGCCGCAGCTCTTGTCCTGGAAATCGTACCGTTTGGCGGTGTATGTCATCCGGGTGCCTCCGCTAGGCCCGCTCGATGGGGAAGGGCAGGACATCGTCGATGCGCTCGGCGCCCGCCGCGAGCATGACCGTGCGGTCGAAGCCGAGCGCCACCCCGCAGCAATCCGGCAGGCCCGCCTCCAGGGCTCCGAGCAGCCGCTCGTCGAGTCTTTCCGCGGGCAGACCGAGGCGCCGGCGCTCGGCGAGGTCGCTTTCGAAGCGTGAGCGTTGCTCTGCGGCGTCCGCAAGCTCGTGAAAGCCGTTGGCGAGCTCCACGCCGTCGCAATACAGCTCGAAGCGCTCGGCGGCGCGCGGGTCGGCGGCATCCAGGCGGGCGAGCGCCGCCTGGCTCGCCGGGTAGCCATATACGAACGTGAGCTTCCCGCGCCCGAGGCGCGGCCCGATCCGCGTGCCCATCAGGAACTCCAGCAACTCGTCGCGATCAGCGGTCGCAGCGGCGAATCCCGCCTCCCGCGCCGCCTGCGCGAGCGCTTCCAGGGGCACTGAGAACGGATCGAGTGCGAGCTCCCGCAGAAAGGCCTCGCGATAGCTGATCCGCTCCGCGCCCCGCTGCGCGCCTGCGGGCGCGAGCAGTCGGCGCACCAGCGCATCGACTTCTTCCATGAGCGCATCGAGCGAGAACCCCCGCCGGTACCACTCGATGAGCGTGAACTCGGCATTGTGCAGCCGTCCGCGCTCGAGCGAGCGGATCACGTGACAGATCTGATAGATGTCCCCGGCGCCCGCCGCGAGCAGTCGCTTCATGGCGTATTCCGGCGAGGTGTGCAGGAAGTACGCCCGGGAGGGGCTCCCGCAGTCCTCGAAGAGCACACGCGCCGAGTGAATGTGCACATCCGTCACCGGCGCATTGATCACCAGCGGGGTGTCCACCTCGAGCACGCCGCGCGCGCAGAAGAATTCCCGCGCCCGGGAAAGAAGGTCCGCGCGGCGCTTCAGCATGGCCGCCGAGGCGGTGGGTCGCCAGTCTGCGGTCATCACGCGGCGCTCGAGGTGTCCGCTTCGGCCTGGAGCCAGCCGAGCGTCTGACCGACCTTGATGGAGCGGCCGGGCGCGAGCTCGGGCCGCCATCCGACCGTCCCGCCCGGCATCAGCACGATGACCGTCGAGCCCATGTTGAAACGACCGAGCTCGGCGCCCTTCTCGAGCCGCGAAGCAGCGGCATCCGGCGGTGCGAGCCGGGTCGCGGCCCGAGGGCCGCCCGGGGCGATCTCTCCGTGCCAGACCGTGCTCATGCTGCCGACGAACAGCGCACCGACCAGCACCACGGCAAAGGCGAGCGGCCCGGACTCGAAAATCAGGACCACCCGCTCGTTGCGCGCGAACAATCCCGGCACCGCCGCCGCCGTGGCGGCGTTGACGCTGAAGAGCGTGCCCGGGATGAACCAGGCCTCGCGCAGGGCGGCCGAGGCGGGCATGTGGATGCGGTGGTAGTTGTGCGGAGCCAGGTACAGTGTGGCGAAGGAGCCGCCCGAGAAGCGCTCGGACCAACTCGAGGGGCCCCCGAGCAGCGCCTCCACGGTGTACTCGTGCCCCTTTGCCTGCAGGATCCTCGAGCCCTCGAGCCGGCCGATCTGGCTCACCGTTCCGTCGACCGGCGAGGCGAACACGCGCGCATCCGGGTCGCAGGGGCGGGTGCCGGGCTTCAGTGCGCGGGTGAAGAAGGCGTTGAACGTGGGGTAGCTCAGCGGGTCGGGATCGGCCGCCTCGCTCATGTCGGGATGGAAATGGCGCATGAAGGCGCCGATCAGCGCATTCTTCAAGGGCCGCAGGCGCACGCGCGTCAGCCTGCGCACCGCACGCGACAAAAGATGCTGCGGCAAAAGGTGCTGCATGGCGACGAACGCGCGTGCACGCAGCGTCGGGGATCCCGTGGCGCCTCTCATTCTGGCTCTGATCTCCGGATCTCAGGTCGGGGCGAGCAACCGCGGCTCCATGCGCCGCAGCACCGCGGCGAGCCGCCGGGCGTGGAAGGGCGGCATGAACACCGCGGCCTCCCGCGCATGCGCGTCGAACAGGAACACCGCCACGGTATGCTCGAAAGTATAGCCGCCGCCGGGCAGGGCGACCTTGCCGAGTGCGACCCCGAGGCCGCGCGCGAGCCGCCGCAGCCCGCTTGCCGTGCCCGTCAGGCCGATGAAGTCAGGATTGAAGCGGCGCAGGTAGCGGGCCAGCACGGCCGGGGTGTCACGCCGGGGATCGATGGTGACGAACAGCACCTGCAGGCGCGAGAGCCCGACGGAGCGCTGCACGCGCGCCAGCATGGCTAGCGTGTCGGGACACTCGTGCGAGCAATGGCTGTAACCGAAGTAAACCAGGCTCACCCGGCCCTCGAGATCGGCGCGGGTGAAGGGCCGGTTGCGGCTGTCGGTGAGGCGGAATCGCCCGAGGGGCCGCGGCTGCGGCAGCCAGGTGCCGTAGCCGGGAGCCGGGTGCCGGTTGTCCGGCGCGCCGGCCAGCCGGTACCCTGCGAGGGCGGCGGCGAGACACAGCAGCCCGACCAGCGGCCAGAAGAGACGAGAGGACATGACCGGATTATTTCATATTGACCGCGCGCGCAGGGCGCGGGGGCATGGCGGCGCAACGCGCGGCACCCGGGGGCGTGCCGGCCGAGGGCTCGGTGCCGGGGAGCACGACCGGCCGTCTGCGCCGCGGCGCCCGGCACCGACGGTGCGTGCGCTCATCGAGCGGGGCGCGCGCCGGCTGCAGCGTGCCCGCGTTTTTTTCGGCCATGGCACCGACAACGCCTGGGACGAGTCGGCGGCGCTGGTGCTGCATGCGCTCGGCCTGCCGCACTTCGACGCCACCGTCTACAACCGGCGCGTGGGCGAGAGCGAGGCGCGGTGCGCCCAGGAGCTCATCACCCGGCGCATCCGCGAGCGTATCCCGGCGGTCTACCTCACCGGGCAGACCTGGTTCGCCGGGCTTTCCTTTCAGGTCGATCGCCGTGTGCTGATCCCCCGCTCCCCGATCGCCGAGCTCATCGAGCGCCGCTTCGCACCCTGGGTCGATCCGAGCCGGGTGCGCCGGATCCTCGATGTGGGCACCGGCTCGGGGTGCATCGCCATTGCCTGCGCCAAGGCATTCCCTCGCGCACGCGTGGACGCCGTGGACATCTCGGCCGATGCCCTCGAAGTTGCCGCGCTCAACGTGCGCCGTCACCGCCTCGGCCGGCGGGTGCGTCTCGTCCGCTGCGATCATTTCAGCGCCCTCGGCGGGGAGCGCTACGATATCATCGTGTCCAACCCGCCCTATGTGGGCAAGGGGGAGCTGGCGAGCCTGCCGCCCGAGTACCGTCACGAGCCGCGGCTTGCGCTGGCCGCGGGCCGCGCGGGTCTTGATTCCGTGCGGATCATCCTCGGGCAGTCGGCCGCTCACCTGCTGCCGAAGGGGTTGCTCGTCGTGGAGGTCGGCAATACCGAGCGGGCCGTGCGCCGCGCCTTCAAACAGCTTCCCTTCCTGTGGCTCGAGTTCGAGCGCGGCGGCGGTGGAGTGTTTCTCCTCAGCGCCGAGCAGCTTCGTGCTGAAGGTGAGTGAAGCCCCCATGATTCATGATCCGGCCGAGGACATCGGCGGAGCTGCATCGCGTGCGGGGTTGGAGGCCTCTTAAATGTCCGGCAACACCATCGGCAAGCTGTTCACGGTGACCACCTTCGGAGAGAGCCACGGTCCGGCGCTAGGCTGCATCGTGGACGGCTGTCCCCCGGGGCTGGCGCTCGAGGAGGCCGATCTGCAACAGGACATCGACCGGCGCCGAACGGGCACCTCGCGATTCGTCAGCCAGCGCCGCGAGAGCGATCAGGTACGCATTCTCTCGGGTGTGTTCGAAGGCCGGACGACCGGCACCCCGATCGGTCTGCTGATCGAGAACACCGATGCGCGCTCGCGCGACTACGAGAAGATCAAGGACCGCTTCCGTCCGGGACACGCCGATTACACCTACCAGCAGAAATACGGCCTGCGCGATTACCGCGGCGGGGGGCGCTCCTCGGCACGCGAGACGGTGATGCGCGTGGCGGCCGGAGCGATTGCCCGAAAGTATCTGGCGAGCCGCCTGGGGGTGCGCATTCACGGGTACCTCAGCCGGATCGGCTCACTCGTGCTCGAGCCACGGGATGTCGAATTCGCGTACCGGAATCCTTTTTTCTGCCCCGACCCGGCGCGCATCGAGGAGCTCGAGGCGCTGATCTGGCGGCTGCGCGAGGAGGGCGACTCGATCGGAGCGCGGATCACCGTGATCGCCGCGGGGGTGCCGCCCGGTCTCGGGGAGCCGGTCTTCGGCCGGCTGGATGCGGATATCGCCGCTGCGTTGATGGGCATCAACGCGGTCAAGGCGGTCGAGATCGGCGCCGGGACCCTGGCCGCCGACCAGCGAGGCAGCGAGCATCGCGATGAGCTCACTCCCGAGGGTTTCGCCAGCAACAACGCCGGTGGCATCCTCGGGGGCATCTCTTCAGGGCAGGACGTGGTGGCGCATCTGACGTTGAAGCCGACCTCCAGCATCCAGGTGCCGGGCCGGACCATCGATATCGAGGGCCGGGCGGTGGAGGTCGTCACGACGGGTCGGCACGATCCCTGCGTCGGCCTGCGTGCCACGCCCATTGCCGAGGCCATGCTCGCGCTCGTGCTAATGGACCATTACCTGCGGCATCGAGCGCAGAATGCGGACGTGCGCTCGGTGACCCCGGACATCGCGCGGCGCCGCTGAAGGGCGCGCGTGAAGAGCCTCTCGTACATGGTCCTGCCCGCAGCGCCGCATGCCCATTGCGCTTTCGCCGCTCTGCGCAAGCCCCGGGGCGGCCTGCCTCTGCGTCCGACTCGCGCCATGCAGCCCGCCCCCGCGGGCCCGTGCCTCGGCTCATCGCCCGCGGTGCCGGATTGCGATCGTACCGGGGGCACTCAATGCTTCGCCAGGCGCGCAAATGGGCCAGTCTACGAAGCACGACACAGTTTGCCGTGCCAGAATGAGTAAAGATCGGCGGGCCGGCGGGCGAATTTGACTTAGGACCGCCGGCGGCTTTGGTATGACAGCCAATATTAAGTTATATTGCGGGCCACGCCGATGAGCCGCCAGATTCGGCCATCTATTTGTTTTCATAAAGGGTTTTGCCCACCTATGCGTTGCGGGGAGTGGTAATGGTCGCCAAACGCTCAAGCCTGGCGGTGCTGCCGCTGCTCGCCGTGCCAGGGGCGGCTCTCGCTCTGGGTCTCGGGAACATTCACGTACGGTCCCATCTCGATCAGCCT
>JAJZLX010000625.1 GCA_021850555.1 Pseudomonadota bacterium
GTTGCAGGGCTTTCTCGAGGGGCTGCGCGCACTGGAAAAATCTCTGCACCTGGAGGAGCAGCCATGAATGCCCGAGCTTCTGTGCCCCTGAGCGTCCTGGCTTGGCTTGTGCTCGGCGCATGCGCGGCATTGCCGGGCCGGGTGTGCGCGGCGGGCGGCGCCAGCCGGGCGGTACAGGTGGCGAGCTCCGCGCAGCTGGTTCTCGATGCCGAGGCACATCCGGGCGAGCTCGTGCTGTGGATCACCCGCACACGGAATCACGCACCGGTCACGGGCGCGGGCAATGTGACGGTCACGCTGAACGGCCATCCCGTCAAGGTTTCAGCGAAGAAAAGCGACTATGTCATCTCTACGGATGGCATGCATGGGGGCAAGCAATCGATCGCGGTCATCGTGGCCCACAACGGCATCCGGGAGCTGCTCACGGGCGCCGTGACGCTGCCGAACACCCCCAGCCTGCTCGTCAGGCTGCAGAAGCACTCCACCTGGGCGTGGTGGGTGCTCAACATCGGGGTGATGCTGCTCGCCTTCCGGATGATCTCGCGCAGAAAAAAGACATCGTGAAGCAGCCCGCAGGCCCCGGGTCAGCCGTTGAGCGGGGCGGCAGCCGCGCGATGCCGCAGCGGCCCGCCTCTAGCGGTAGCTGATGCGGAAGGCGCCCCAGTGCCGGCCCCGGACCCGGATGGGTGCCGACAGATCCTTCATCAGCGCGAAGTGGCCGCCGCCCATGTCCCGCCGATAGATCTGCAGCAGGAACGGCCGGGTGCTGCGCGCGATCTTCTGCACGGCGCGATCGTTGAAGACGCGCCGGTTGCGGCAATGCGCCGCGTTCCAGACCGGGTCCTTTCCCTGGGGCTGGTGGTATTCCGGATTGTGGGTCGGAAGATAGCCGCCCTTGGCCCAGGCGACCGAGAACACGATCCGGGGATCGGCGCGCTGCACCGGGTCCTGGATGGGAGGCAGCACGCGGTCGGTAAACTCGACATAATCGGTGAGGAACTGCTGAGGATTGGTGCCGCGGATCGGCCGGTAACGCTCATCGAAGAGCTGCGCCTCGGTGATCTCCCCGTGCGCGACCGCGGCCTCGAACACCTCCTCGATGCGCCTCGCGGTCTGCAGCCCGAGCCGGATGATCGGCGTGTCCGCCGTCTCGACGCCGCTCTCGGCGATGAGCTCGATCAGGCCCTCGCTGAGATCGAGCAGCTCCTCGACCCGCTTGTCGGCCTGAGCAAGGTTGGACGAGGAGAGCTGCACTCCCTCGGCGAGCCCCCCGAGCTCGGTGAGCGTTGCATTGCAGGCCTCGAGATTGGACGAGGTCGATTGCACGATGCCATCGATCTCCCGGCTCACCGTCTGGAACGCCTCTTGCGCACGGGTCACCACTCCCTGCACCCGCTCGGCGCCGTGACCGGCGTGACCGGCGAGCCGGTTCGCCTCCCCGCTCTCGCGGATCAGGCCCTCGATCTGCTCGGTCAGCGAGCGCACCGTGCTCGAGATCCGGTCCGTCGCGGTGCGGGTCTCCTCGGCGAGATTCTTCACTTCCCCCGCCACCACGGCAAAGCCGCGTCCCGCCTCCCCCGCCCGCGCCGCCTCGATCCCCGCGTTGAGCGAGAGCAGCCGGGTCTGCTTGGCGATCGTCTGGATGGAGCCGGCCACGGAGGTGATTTCCTTGAGAACGGAGGCGAAGGACGCCAGCCGCTCCTCAATCCGCCCGACCGCCGCCGTGAGCTGCCCGATGGACTCGAGCGCCGCTCCGAGGAGATTGCGCGATTCGGAGATTTCTCCTCCGGCGGCGCCGGCGGCCTTCTGAACCTCGTGGGCGGCGCGATCGATCGAGCGGTTGCCCAAGACCATGGTCTCGGTCGCCTGGTGAAGCTCCTCGAACTGGGCCGCCTGGCCCGAGACGCGTGTGGCGAGTTCCTCGAGATTGCCGGCGATGTCGCCGACCTCGACGCCCAGGGAACCGACACGCCTGGAAAGCTCGGCCACCAGGTGCTGCCCCTGCTCAGCGGTTGAGACGCCACCCTCGGATACCGCCTGGGCTACCTTGAAGGGCTGCTCGGGCATGCTCAGCTCACCTCGAATCAGGTTAAGTCCGCCAGCCTCTGCGGATCGAGAGCCGGCCGGATCGTGGAGCTGAATTATGGGCCCGGCCGGTGAAATCCAGGGTCGATTCCGAGCGCGAGAGCCGCAATGGCGCTCCTGTGTTCAATCCGCGAGACAGGGCCGGCTTGAGGCCCGCCCACGCCTCTCGGTACGCGCTCTGCTACCGCATCACGCGCGTACACAGGTCGAGCAGCGGTGCCGGCAGGATGCCCAGGACGAGCACCGCCGCCGCATTGAGCCCCAGCGTGAAGCGCACCCCGAAGGAGCGCTCTGTCCCCGGCAGTGTCTCG
Organism: Pseudomonadota bacterium; assembly: GCA_021850555.1. The sequence continues at coordinate 2,397 of JAJZLX010000625.1, forward strand.
GGAGGCTCATCGAAGTACATGAGCTTCACCATCCGCAGGTAGTAGAACGCCCCGACCACCGACATCACGACGGCGATGATCACCAGCCAGAGGTGGCTCGTCTCCCACAACGCCTGGATGATCCTGAGCTTGGCCCAGAACCCGACGAAGGGCGGAACACCGGCCATGGAGAACATGAGCATGGCCATCACCAGCGCCAGCAACGGGTCGCGCCGGTACAGTCCCTTGTAATCGTCCAGCTTGTCCGCCTCGAAGCCCTTGCGGCTGGCGAGCACGATCACACCGAATGCACCGAGCGCCATCAGCACATAGATCAGCATGTAGTACAGCGCTGCGGTGTAGCCGCTGCGAGTGCCCGCAACGAACCCGAGCACGATGAACCCGACGTGGCTGATCGTAGAGTAGGCCAGCATGCGCTTGAGGTTGCTCTGAACAATGGCCACCACGTTGCCCACCACCAGGGTCAGCACCGCCAGCGGCATCAGCATCCGTGTCCAGTCGACCGCCGCGCCCGGCAGGCCGTAAGCCAGCAGCCGCAGCGCCAGCGCGAAGTAAGCGATCTTGGGCGCAGTGCCGACGAACAGCGTCACGCTGGTCGGAGCCCCCTCGTACACATCCGGCAGCCACATGTGAAACGGCACCGCCCCGAATTTGAAGGCCACCGCGACCACCATGAAGGCCAACCCCAGGATGACCCCGAGGCTGTGCGAGGCGGTCAGCGCCGCGGCGATGCCGGCGAGGCTCAGCGTCCCTGTGAGCCCGTAGATGATCGACATGCCGTACAGCAGCATGCCGGAGGCGATCGCACCGAGCACGAAGTACTTCATGGCCGACTCGGCCGCCACGCCCGACTCGCGGTCGAACGCCACCATGGCGTACACCGACAGCGCCAGCAGCTCGACGCCGAGGTACACCGTCAGCAGGCTCCCGGCGGAGATCAGCACGAAGATGCCGAGCAGCGCGGTGAGTGCGAGAACGTAATACTCCCCTTTGAGGATGTCGCGGTTCTCGAGGTATGTGCGCGAATACAGCAGCGTCACCGCCACCACCAGAAAGCCCGCGAGCTTCAGCACGAACGCCAGCGGATCGGCTACGTACATGCCGTTGAACAGAGTGACGCTGTGACTGACGTCGGCGAAAGCGACGGTCAGCGCAGCACCGATCACGAGGACCAGGAGCGTCAAGGTCGCCGTGGCGCCCCGGTGCCTCGCACCAAAGAACGCCTCGAAGAGCAGCACGACGCAGATCGCCGCGGCGAGAAAGATCTCCGGCGTGGCGGCGGCGAAAGAGTGCATGGGCATCTAAAGGCTCCCTAAACCGGGATCTTGGTGGCGACGGCCTGGGCGACCAGGTGTTGGATGGAGGGCTCCATGACCTTCAGCAGCGGCTCGGGCCACACGCCCACCAGCAGCACCGCCGCGGCCAGCGCCCCGAGTATGAGGAATTCGCGGCCGTCGAGGTCGGTGAGCTTCGCCACGTGCTCGTTGCCTACGGGCCCGAAGACCACGCGCTTGACCATCCACAGCGTGTAGGCCGCCCCGAGAATGAGCGTCACGGCGGCGAGCGCCGAGAACCAGAAGCCCGCCTTGAAGCTCGCGAGTATCACCAGAAACTCCCCGACGAAGCCCGAGGTGCCGGGCAGCCCGGTGTTGGCAAGCGCGAACAGCACCATGAACGCCCCGAAGATCGGCATGGTGTTGACCACGCCGCCGTAATCGGCGATCTGCCGGCTGTGCATGCGGTCGTAGAGCACCCCGACGCACAGGAACATCGCGCCCGAGATCAGCCCGTGCGAGACCATCTGCACCATGGCGCCGTCCATGCCCATCGCCGCGCCCGAAATCCCGCCCGTGGCCCGTACGATCTCATAGACCAGGAAGGCGCCCAGGGTCACGAACCCCATGTGCGCGATCGAGGAGTAGGCGATCAGCTTCTTCATGTCCGGCTGCACGATGGCGACGAAGCCTATGTAGACCACCGCGATCAGCGACAGCGCGATGATCAGCATGTTGAATTCGCGGCAGGCATCGGGCGTGATCGGCAGCATGAAGCGCAGGAACCCGTAGCCGCCCATCTTCAGCATGATGGCCGCCAGGATCACCGAGCCGCCCGTGGGCGCCTCCACGTGCGCATCCGGCAGCCAGGTGTGCACCGGCCACATCGGCACTTTCACCGCGAAGGCGAGCAGGAACGCGAAGAAGATCCAGTGCTGCTCGGTGAGCGTCAGCGGCAGCGCCTGGAAGGCGGCGATGGAGTAGCTGCCGGCCTTCACGTACATGTAGATCAGCGCCGCCAGCATGAACACCGAGCCGAGGAAGGTGTACAGGAAGAACTTGATGGTCGCGTACACGCGCCGCGGGCCGCCCCAGATGCCGATGATGAGGAACATCGGGATCAGCATCGCTTCCCAGAAGAAGTAGAAGAGGAGCGCGTCGGTGGCGGAGAACACCCCGATCATGAGCCCCTCCATGATCAGGAACGCGGCGTAGTACTGCGCCGGCCGCTTCGTGATGACGCGCCAGCCGCCGATCACCACCGGAATGGTCATGAAGGCGGTGAGCACGATGAGCGGCATCGAGATGCCATCGACCCCGAGGGCATAGTAGGCGTGGAAACGGGGGATCCACGCCGCTTTCTGCACGAACTGGAACGCCGCGGTGTGTGTGTTGAAGTCCCCCCACAGCGGCACGCACAGCGCCAGCGTGGCCACCGAGGCCGCGAGCGACACCCAGCGCCCCGCGCCGATGTTGCGCTCCCCGAGCATGAGCACCACGACTCCGGCAGCGATCGGCAGCCAGATCAGGATGGACAGCAGGTGATGGTGCATTCTTGTGCTTTCTCCGAAGTGCTCTTCTCGCTCAGGCGTGGACCAGGAACCAGCCGAGCAGCGCCGCCAGGCCGATCACGATCCAGAACGCGTACGAGTACAGGTAGCCGCTCTGCGCGCGCCGCACCACGCCGCCGAACCAGCCCACCGAATTGGCCGTTCCATTGACCATGGCACCGTCGATCAGCCCCTGGTCGCCGGCTTTCCACAATCCCAAGCCGATGCCGCGGGCGAGCTTCGCGACGACATGCTCGTTGAACCAGTCGAAGTAGTATTTCTCGATGAGCAGCTTGTGCAGCCAGCCGAACTTCTGCGCGGCGGCATCGGCAAGCTGCGGGCGCTTCAGGAAGAACAGCCACGCGGTGAAGAACCCGGCGAGCGCAAACCAGAACGGCGCGCCGAGAAAGCCGTGCAGTGCCAGCGAAAACGGCCCGTGATACTCCGCGGCCATGCGCGCGAGCACGTTGTGCTGCGGCAGCACGAAGATGGCCTTGCCGAAATAATCGCCGTAGAGGACTTTGCCGACCGTGAGGTAGCCGATCACGAGAGAGGGGATGGCAAGGGCGATCAGCGGCAAAGTGACCACCAGCGGGCTCTCGTGCGGCTCGTGTACGCCGTGGTCGTCGTGCGCCTGGTCGTGTCCGTGGCCGTGCTCCGCCTGCACGCGGCGGAAGCGCTCCTCACCGTGGAAAGTCATGAACAGCAGCCGGAAGGTGTAGAGCGAGGTGATGAAGGAGCCGAGCAGCACGCACCAGTAGGCGTAGGTCGCGCCCCAGCGGTGCGACAGGCCGACCGCCTCGATGATGGCGTCCTTGGAGTAAAAGCCGGAAAAGAACGGCGTTGCGACCAGCGCCAGCCCGCCGATCCAGCAGGTGATGGCGGTGACGGGCATGTACTTGGCGAGTCCGCCCATCTTGCGCATGTCCTGCTCGTGGTGCATGCCGATGATGACCGAGCCCGCGGCGAGGAACAGCAGCGCCTTGAAGAAGGCGTGCGTCATCAGGTGGAAGATTCCGGCGCTGTAGGCCGAAACGCCGAGCGCCGCGGTCATGTAACCGAGCTGCGAGAGCGTCGAATAGGCGATCACCCGCTTGATGTCGTTCATGATGACGCCGAGCACGCCCATGAAGAACGCGGTGGTCGCACCGATCACCAGCACGAAGGACAGTGCCGTGTCCGAATACTCGAACAGCGGTGACATGCGCGCCACCATGAAGATTCCCGCGGTCACCATGGTGGCCGCGTGGATCAGCGCGGAGATCGGCGTCGGGCCCTCCATCGAGTCGGGCAGCCACACGTGCAGCGGCACCTGCGCGGACTTGCCCATCGCGCCGATGAACAGCGCGATACAGATCAGCGTCATCGCATTGACGCCGCCGAACACCGGCAGGGTCTGCTGCGCAATGTGCGGCGCGGCCGCGAACGCCGCCTCGTAGGAGAGCGAGTGCGTGTAGGAGAACACGGCCGCGATGCCGATCACGAAGCCGAAATCGCCCACGCGATTGACGAGGAAGGCCTTGAAATTGGCGAAAATGGCGCTCGGGCGCGTATACCAGAAGCCGATCAGCAGGTACGACACCACGCCGACGGCCTCCCAGCCGAAGAACAGCTGCATGAAGTTGTTCGACATCACGAGCATGAGCATCGAGAAGGTGAACAACGAGATGTAGCTGAAGAAGCGCTTGTATCCAGGGTCATCGCGCATGTAGCCGATCGTGTACACGTGCACGCACAGCGACACAAACGTGACCACCGACATCATCAGGGCGGTGAGCCGATCGATCAGGAAGCCGACGTGGATATGCACGCCGTCACTGACCAGCCACGTATAGACCGGACCGTTGAAGGTCGCGGCGCCACCCCAATAGAGCTGCCTGAGGACATAGAGCGACAGGACGCAGGAGGCCGCAACGCCCGCGATGGTGACGGTGTGGGCGCCTGCGCGGCCGATGAGACGCCCGGCGAGCCCGGCGATCACGGCCGCCGCGAGCGGAGCTAAGGGGATGGCGATCAGCAGATCTTCGACGTTGATGCTGCGCCGCTCGCGGAACAGCACCACCAGGATGGCGAGCCCGATGGCCGACTCCGCCGCCGCCACGGTGAGCACGAAGAACACGAACACCTGGCCCGTGAGGTCGCCCAGCATGCGCGAGAACGCGATGAAGTTGAAATTGGCCGAGAGCAGCAGCAGCTCGACGCACATCAGCAGCAGGATGACGTTCTTGCGGTTCAGGAAGATGCCGGCGACGGCCAGCGCGAACAGCACCCCCGAGAGCGTCAGCATGTCGGCGAGCGTGATCATGAGCGCTTCTCCGCGGCGATCTTCACCACGCGCACCCTGTCTTCGGCGCGCACCGCCACCTGCTGCGCGATGTCCTGGCTCTTCAGGCCCGGGCGGCGGCGCAGCGTGAGCGCGATGGCCGCCACGATCGCCACCACCAGCAGCACCGCGGCAAGCTCGAACGGATAGACGTAACGGGTATAGAGCACCTCGCCGAGCGCGCGGGTGTTGCTGAAACCGGCGGGCTCGGGCACGAACCCCTTGCTCACGTCGATGCCGGTGAGCCCATGGGTCCAGACCACGCCGACGATCTCCACGATGACCGCGCAGGCCGTGAGCCAGCCCAGCCACGCGAAGCGGGTGAAGCCCCGCCTCAGCTCCGCGAGGTTGATGTCGAGCATCATCACCACGAACAGGAACAGCACCATCACCGCGCCCACGTACACGAGCACCAGCACGATGGCGAGAAACTCCGCTTCCGCGAGCAGCCAGATGGCCGCGGAGTTGATGAACGCGAACACCAGAAACAGCGCCGAGTAGACCGGATTGCGGGCCGTGATCACCCCGAGGGCGCCTGCCACCAGGAGCGTGGCGAACACGTAGAACAGTATTTCGACTAGCACGGCAGTGGCCTCAACGGTAAGGCGCATCGGCCGCCTTGTCGACGGCAATGAGGGTCTCGTAGCGCTCCCCGACCGCGAGCAGCTTGTCCTTGCTCATGATGTTCTCACCGCGGCTCTCCATGTGGTACTCGTGGATCCGGGTGAGCACGATGGCATCCACCGGGCACGCTTCCTCGCAGAAGCCGCAGTAGATGCACTTGAAGAGGTCGATGTCGTAACGCGTCGTTCGCCGGGTACCGTCCTCCGCCACGTCCGAATCGATCGTGATGCAGGTCGCGGGACACACCGTCTCACACAGCTTGCAGGCGATGCAGCGCTCCTGTCCGTTCTGATATCGGCGCAACGCATGCAGTCCGCGAAAGCGCGGCGACTGCGGCGCCTTCTCCTCCGGATAGTTGAGCGTGTACTTGCGGGTGAAGAAGGTTCGCGCGGTGACGGACATGCCCTTCAGGAGGTCCGGCAGCGTGAATGTCTTGAGCGGATTGGCCATTGGTTTCTCCTTCAATGGAACCAGGGCCTGGCCCACGGCCCGATGTGGACGGCCGCCATCAGCATCTCCGCGCCGAGCCACACCAGTGTCACGGGAATCAGCGCCTTCCAGCCGAGCCGCATGATCTGGTCGTAGCGGTAGCGCGGGAACGTGGCGCGGAACCACAGGAACAGGAACAGGAACACGAAAATCTTGAGGCCGAGCCAGAAGAAGCTCGGGTCCCCGAGCACCGTCGCGCCGATCATGGGATAGCCGGCGAACGGGGACAGCCAGCCGCCGAAGAAGAAGACCGCGGTCAGCGCCGAGATGAGGATCATGTTGGCGTACTCGGCGAGGAAGAACAGCGCGAACGCGATGCCCGAGTACTCCACGTGAAATCCCGCGACGATCTCCGACTCGCCCTCGGCGACGTCGAAGGGGGCGCGATTGGTCTCCGCAACGCCCGAGATGAAATACACGACGAACAGCGGGAACAGCCAGAACCAGTTCCAGGCGAGAAAGCCCCCCTCCTGGTGGCCGACGATGGTGCCGAGGTTCATGCTGCCGGCGGCCATCAGCACTCCCACCAGCGCAAAGCCCATGGCGATCTCGTACGCCACCATCTGCGCCGCCGAGCGCATCGCCCCGAGGAACGCGTACTTGGAGTTTGCCGCCCAGCCGGCGAGGATGATGCCGTAGACGCCCATGGACGAGAGCGCGAGCAGGTACAACAGACCCGCGTTGGCCTTGGAGACGACGAGCTGCGGCGAGAGCGGAATCACGGCCCAGGCCGCGAGCGCCGGCACGAGCGCCAGCACCGGGGCGAGGCGGAACAGGAACTTGTTCGCGCGGCTGGGGATCACCACTTCCTTGGTGAGCAGCTTCACCACGTCGGCGAACGGCTGACCCATCCCCGGCAACAGCCCGAAGATGCGCACGCGGTTCGGTCCCCGGCGCAACTGCATCCAGCCGATGACCTTGCGCTCCCACAGCGTCAGGAACGCCACGCACAGGATGACCACGATGGTGATGATCAGGATCCACACCGTGGTACGGACGAGGCTCGGGAGAGTCCCCCAGAGCGCGAGCAGGTGGCTGATTTGTGTGTGCATCGTCAGTAAGTCACCGCAGGTGTGCGGCCCTCACGCGTCCTCTGCAGCGACGGCGCGCGGCGCACGAGCGCATCGATCTGGTACATCGGCACATCCACCACCGCGGCCGCCGCGGCGCCCCCGGCCACCGGATGCGCGCCGGCGTAGGCCGGCGCAGAGTAGGCCGGGGAGGCGCCGCAGAGTGCGGCGAGCTCCTCGCGAATGGCATCCGAGGACAGATACTCGAACCCGGCGAGATCGAGCAGGTTGCCGAGCACGCGCAGGATCTTCCACGCCGGGCGGGCCTCTCCCACCGGCGCGGCCGCGCCGGTCTGGCTCTGCCACAGACCCTCGAGATTGACGTAAGTGCCGGAGGTTTCCGCAAAGGTGCCCGCCGGCAGCAGCACGTGGGCAACCTGACGCAGGGTATCGCTCGCGAAAGGCGTGACCGCCACGACGAATTCCGCCTGCGCGAGCGTGCGCGCGGCATCCGGCGCCTCGCACCAGGGCTCCGTCCCCAACAGCAGGTAGGACTTGAGCGCGCGCGCGAGCATCTCACCCGCCGTCAGACCCGGCGAGGCGGCCGGCTTGCCGCCGGCTTCCCGATGAGGCACGGCGCCGGCGAGATAGGCGCCGGCGGCATTGGCGCCCTCGGCCAACAGGCCGAGCGAGGCGCCGGTCACCTGAGCGATCGCTGCGGCGAGCGAGCGCAGCTCCGCGAAACGCGGATGGCGCTGGGCCAGCGCTCCCAGCCACACCGCGCGCTTGCCGCCGTGGACGAGCGCCGCGGCCACCGCACGGTGCTGCGGCCCGACCGCTGCGCCCTGCACGGCCTGCGCAAGGTGGGCGGGCACGGAGCGGCCGGCGGCTTGCGCCGCCGCGGCGAGGATCGCGGCGAGGTCGGCCACCTGCCGTGCCGGCGCCGACTCCAGGTACTCGGCCACCGGGAAGTAATAGGGGAAGAGCGCCGGGTTGACCAGCGCCACCTTGGCGCCGGCCCGCGCCGCCTTGCGCACGCGGTGG
>JAJZLX010000217.1 GCA_021850555.1 Pseudomonadota bacterium
ATGACGTGATTGATCTCGCACCCCAGACGACGTCGTCCATCCGCAAGACTTTCACCTCGAGGCTCGATCTCTGGGCAAATCCCGTGCTCGATGCCGCGACCGCGGCGAGTGATTTTGACTTGCGCAAGCTCCGGGAGGCGCCGATGTCGATCTATCTCGGGGTGATGCCGAAGGATCTGCATCGGCTGCAGCCGCTGGTGAACCTGTTCTTTCAGCAGGCGATTGCGCTGCAGACGGATGAATTGCCGGAGCACAACCCGCGGCTCTGCCACCAGGTGTTGATGGTGCTCGATGAGTTTCCGGCGCTGGGGCGGATCCCGATCATTGCGGAAGCCAGTGGGTTCCTGCCGGGCTACAACGTGCGCACGCTCATGATCATGCAGACCCCGGCGCAGCTGCGGCAGGTGTATGGGGATGATGGGGCGCGGACGCTCCTGAAGACGCTCGCGGCACGGATCTTCTTTGCGCCCAAGGACATGGACGATGCGGAGGAAATCTCGCGCGAGCTCGGGATGACGACCGTGAAGGTGAAGACGCACTCGCGGCCGGTCTGGGAGCTCTCGAGCGGGAAGGGGGCGCGGCATCGCTCGGTGAGCATCAGCGAGCAACGCCGACCTTTGATGCTCCCGCAGGAGGTGCGGGGGCTCGGCAAGCAGCGGGCGATCGTGCTGACGGAGGACACGCCGCCGATTCTGTGTCGGAAGATCCGCTACTACCGAGTGGCGGCGCTGCGCAATCGCATTCGCAATCCGCCCAGGGTGCCGGCGGTGTCGATCGAGCGGGGTGCCGTGCGGCCCGGGTGCATGGAGCGTGTGGCGGTGGGCGAGGAGCCTCAATCGGCGAAGGGCGGTCCGGTTGAGACGAAGTCGGCCAGCGGGGACCGCCGGATGGATGCGGCTTTGGAGACTGCGCAGGCGCGCGAGGCGACGGTCGAGGATCTCGAGCGGGAGGAGGGTTTGACGCTCGAGGACTTCGAGACGGATTTCAGCCAGGTGCCGATGCCGGATCACGAGGGACCGCTCGCAGCAGGCGAGCTCGAGCGGGCGGTCGAAGGGTTTCTCGAGACGCTGAAACGATAGGAGGGGGCATGGCGAAGGCGAAACGGAGCGGGAACACCGTGGAGAAGGGCGCTCGCGCGAAGGCGGAGACTGAGACACGGGCCGATCAAAGCCAGCGCAAGGCACCGGCCGCGCGGGCGGCGCCGGGCAGTGGGTCGGCGGATGACGGGCCTGCTCGGGCGCGGCCCGATCGGAGCGCAGTCAACGTGATCCGCCCGAGCCGGCCACGAAGCCGCGCGAGCGATCGATCTCTGGACAGGGCGCACCAGACGGAAGCGAGTGCTCGGCCTGCTGCTGAGAAGGGTCGGACAGCCGCTGCGGCGCGCGCGGCAGCGCCGTCCGCGTCGGGAGCGCCGGATGAGTCGTGGGCATTGCCGCAGTCGGTGCGCGAGCGGTTCGTGCAGGACCGGAGGCGGTTCTACTTCCCGGATGGGACGGAAGCGTTCCGGGATCGGGGCCGGCGGCTGACGACGGGGAGCGAGAACACCGAGGTGGTGCGCAGTCTCATTGAAATTGCGCAGGTGCGCGGCTGGGGCGAGATCGTGGTGGAGGGCACCGAGCGGTTCCGACGGGAAGCCTGGCGGCAGGCACGGCTGGCGGATCTCGAGGTGCGGGGCTATCGGCCGACCGATGCGGAGCGGGCGATGCTGGTCCGTGCCCTGGGGCGCAAGAGCGACGGGCGGCAGCTCGAACTCGATGTCACGGATCATGGCGGTGGCCGGCCACAGGGTGCAGGTGAGGCTCGGACGGCACCGGCGCAAGTCGAGGAAGCTTCTCGTCCTGGGTCCAGTGGAGCGCGCAGCGCGCTCCTCGTCGGGACACTCCTCGATCATGGGCGGGAGAGTTATCGATTCGACCCGAAGGAGGATCCGTCGTATTTCGTGCGCATCAAGACCGCCGAGGGCCCGCGGACGATCTGGGGGAAGGATCTGGAGCGGGCGATGACGCATTCCCTAACCCAGCCGCAGATCGGCGAGGAGGTGGGATTGCGGCGCGTGGGCGCGGAGAAGGTCACAATACGCCGCCGGGAACGGGACGCGGATGGGCAGGTGATTGCTGAGCGTGCGCTCGGCGCGGAGCGGCATCGCTGGGCAGTGGAGAAACGCGAGTTCTTCGAGGAGCGGGCGGCGGCGGCTGCGATCGTGCGCGATCCGACGGTGAATCGAAGAGCCGCGGCGGGGGCGCATCCGGAGCTCGTCGGGACGTTCTTGCAGCTGAGGGCCGCGGAGCTCGCGGCTCGGCGGCTGCGGGACCCTCAGGATCAGGAGCGCTTCGTAACGCTCGTGCGGGGAGCGCTTGCGGATGCGGTGGAGCGGGGTGAGCCGCTGCAGCCGGTGCGATTGCGAACTCGGCCGGCGCGTACCGTGGGTCGGGCTCCGGTGGCGCGCAATCCCGAGCCGGTGCGGGCGTGATGGCGCTGGGGAGATGTCGGACGTCTGAATTGAACGACGGTATTCGAAGCGGCGTTCACTTCGATCCATCACCCTTGCCGTTGAGCGCATCATGCGCCGCGCTCAGCAACGACAATCCACTCCCTGGCGGCATGTCGGTGGCAATCTGCCACATCATCATGCCGCCGAGACCATGGCTTCTCACGTAGCGGGCTTTCGACGCGACGGATACGGGGTTTTCGAAGCTGATCCAGCGATGCGATTGCGCATCGTACGCGTAGGCCGAGCTCACGATGTGATCGATGCGCAGATAGTGAAGAGTGAAGCCCGAGTGCAATAGCTTCACGGCCATCCGATAGGTGCCGGCGCCTTTGAACTTCGGGAGATCGTATTGTGGGGTTTGCGCGCGATGGAATGCCTGATACAGGCCGTACGCCGCGCCGTCCGGGCGAACTCCACCGTAGGCCTTAAGGAATGCCGGGAATCCGAGAAGGATCTTGGCGGCCGGAACGCCACTGAACGTCAGGTAATTGACGGCTTGCACGTCGCTGACGTGGTAGAAACCCGCGGCGAGCGGCGAGTCGGGATCGGAGAGCAGATTGGAATCGTTTGCCGTGAGCGCAGGACCCGGGTAGAGCGGTGAATGCCACGCGTAGCCCATCAGCGAGAGATAGGCGTTGCGCCCAATCGAGGCGAGATTGTCGGAGCAGGAGAGTGTCCCTCCGCACTCGATGCTGCGGAGGGTTTCCCAGTCCGCGGGCACCTCGACGCTGATGAAGGCTTTTGGTCCGAGGACGGATCTCAGTGAGGCGACGATTGCCGCGATCGTGGCGCCCTGGTCGCCCAGAAAAAACGTATTCGGCTCGAAATCGAGGTCGACTCCATCAAGGTGATACGCAGCGACGATTGCGTGAACGGAGCGCACGAATTGCCGCGGATGCTCGAGCGCGTTGTCCATGGTCTCTTGGCTGTTCGCGCCGCCGATTGAGACAATCCTCTGCAACGTGTGAGCGCGGTTCTCGAGCCGCGCGAACGCCCGAAAGCTGCCGGCGGAAGCTTCTGCGGCATTGGGGCAGCTCGACGGATGTCGGACGCAATATCCGCGGCGATCCTGAGCGGACAGATCAATTTTGGGCTGGCTGAAATAGACGTCGCCAGCCTTGTTCACCTGCAGGAACGCATAAGCGAGGACATTGATGCGATTGAGTGCCCGGCTGAACGCCTCGTTCCGTCGGCGCTTGCCGGCGCCGTCGAGACTCCCGGGCACAGGGAATCCGGGGTAAAAGGTTGCATTGTCGGACCAGAACGTCATCAGAACGTATCGCTCGTGCCCTTCGCCCGCGTGCGCGGCTCCTATCGAGGGTCCAAGGAGGGAGAGGATCGCCAGGAGCGATGCCATCGAGGCGCGTTGAGCGAGACGTGCCATGCAAGTGATCTCCGATGGGTTCCAGCAATTGGAGACGGATCATACAGGTTGGACGATGAATCGTTTGCGCCCGTCGGTTCCCAAGTGCCCGATCAGTCCCTGAATGGCTGCGACTGGCTCTCGCCTCTCGCGCGCAGCCTTCGACGATTCAGTCGATGGGTTGAAAGACGTCGGACGGAACGTCCTCGGCACCCGTAGATCGGCGCGCGCGTGGCTGGTCGAGCGGGCCCTCCGATCGGTAGCGTGCAGGGGAGGTATCCGTCATGGACACGAGCACGCAGACTGGACTCGAGAGCAAGCCTGTACAGCGCTTTGCGGCCGGTTGCGGCATTCGCTCGGGAGAGACGGATCGAGCCGCGCAGCTCGCCGCGTTCGCTCGGTGTCATCACCAATCCTTGGTGCGGTTCTTCACACGGCGGCTCGGTTCCCGGGAGGAGGCGAGGGATCTCGTGCAGTGCGCCTACGTCAAGGTGCTTGCCGTCGATCGTCTGGAGCGCATCCGGGACATCGAAGGGTACGTGTGGCGCAGTGCGCTCAATCTGGCAACGGACTGGAGCCGGCACCGTACGGTGCGGGATGGCTACGTCCGGTGCGCGGCGAGCGACTTGGTGGTTCCTGCCCACCCGATCGAGATGGAACTCGAGACTCGCGAGCGTATTGATCTCGTTGCGCGCGTCCATGAGACGCTGTCTCCGAAATGTCAAGAAGCATTTACGCTGCGGATGCTCGAGGACCGGCCGTTCAAGGATGTGGGGCGGGTCATGGGCATCAGTGACCGTATGGCCAAGATCTATGTGACGCGCGCGAGGGCGTCGATCCAGGATGCGATTGCGCGGGCGGAATAATCGCATACGTCGCAGGAGACCTGGTTATCCACGCCCACCGCAACCGACAACATACTCCCGCTCAGCACATGGGTCTCTAATAGCGGGGTGGCGGTGATCGCCGCTCCAGTGCAATCCTGCGAGGGCGGGCGAGAATCGCTCATTCCACCAGACCTAGGCGTCGGGCGGAGCAGCAGGTCGGAGACGTCGAGACGGCTCACACCGGATATCTGGGCTCCCAGGAAACGTTCTGCGTCTGAAATATGAAGGGCGTGGGCCGGATCTACGTTCGAACCCGAACGAGGTGCATATCCCTGAAGTCCCAAGACGGAGCCTCGAGGTGGGATAAGCGTTTCATGCGGGCGCTCACGACCGCACCCCGCGACCCTCTCTCGAAGAACACGAGCGCGTCGCCGTCGAGTAGCCGGTCCCGCCACCGGACAACGAACGTGTCACGGGCCCAGGGGTGGATCTCGCCGATCAGCTCCGCCGTATGTTGGAATTGAATCAGACATTTTCCCCCGGATTGCCAGATCCGCACGTCGCCGTACCAGGCGTCGTGATAGGTGCCTTCATATGAGCTGCAGTCGACTGGTGCATCCCGTTCGAGGGTTCTGGTCGCCATGACTTCGGCGAACTCCTTTTCGTCGGCTCGCCTGCCGGCATCGTGTTCACGTATCGACGTACTCAGCCAGTCGACGTCGTGCGCGTTCATGACGAGGTCGAGCACGTGATTGGTGACCGCACGGTACGCCACATCATTTTCCTGGTTAGTCAACACCACGATGCCGAAGCCGCGCGAGGGCATCAAGGCCATCTTCGAGACGAATCCGGGAAATTGACCGGTATGCCAGACGAGGCGCTCGCCGCGATATCTGGACAGGAACCAGCCGGCCCCGTACGCCAGATCGTCGTATTGGATCCGGTCCGCCTCACTGGCGTCGTTGCCCAGCGGGATGTTGATCCGCGGCGTCCACATGCGCTGCTGCGCCTGCCTGCTGTACAGTCGCACGACGCCCAGCCCGCTCCCGTACACACCTCCCTGAAGATGCATACGCATCCAGTGGGTCATGTCGAAGGCGCTGGAGTAGATCCCACCGGCACCCGGGTCGTTCACCCACACTAGCGGAGGAATGGCTCGACGCGTTCCGTCGCGCCTGCCGTATCCGGTTGCCACGTCGCTACCTGGTCGAAGCTCGTTTGCATTCGGCGCGGTGGAACGCATGCCGAGCGGGCGGAATATCTTGCTCGAGACGAACTGCTCGTACGTCATGCCCGAGACATGCTGGATCAGCAAGGCGGCGACCGCATAGAGCACGTTCTCGTAGGCGAACGTGCTCCCGAAAGGTTGCACGAGGGGAAGCGCATAGATCCGCTCCACCACTTCCGAGAGCGAGTAATCCGTCGGCGGGAAGAACAGCTGGTCGCCTGCGTGCGCCGGCAGACCGCTCAGGTGCGAGAGCAGTTCACTCACCCGCATCTGTCGCGTAACCTCCAGGCTGCTCAAGCGGAAGTTCGGCACGTAATCGAGCACGCGACGCTGACTCTGGAGCCGGCCTTCTGTTTCCAGAATGGCGAAGCAGGTGCCGGTGAACGGTTTGGTCTGTGAGGCGAGCGAGAACAAGGTGTGCTCGCTCACTGGCTCACCGGTAGCCAGGTTCTTCACGCCGAACCCGCGGCAGAAAAGCGTTCTGCCTTGATGCACAATGGAAACCGCCATTCCCGGCACGTCCAGCTGGCGCATTACATTGTGGATGTAGCCCGGCAGGCTACGCAAATCTGGGGGTGCATTGAGCACCGTTGACCGCGCGGATGAAGTGCCGCTGGCGGCCGCGAGCGGCAACGCCAGGGATGACTTCAGGAAGGCACGTCGCGTCAGTGCAGAAGACTGCCGAACGGTCATCGGTCGTTCTCCAGTGCGAGGTTCAACTGAAAGATGGCACCGGCGGCGAACGAACCAAGCCGATAAACCGCGTCTTCCGTGGCGCGTGATGCTACCTCAGATTTTTAAAGAGCGCACCCATAGAAGCGTCCGTCGGACGCTGGCCTTGCAAGTCGATCGAGACGGGCGCTCGCGATGTCGTCTCTGTAGTCTCATATGATTTGGATCAGCAGCGTTTCCATACGTAGCGCGGAATCGGTGAGCTGACGGTTGGTCACTGCGACGTGCCTCAGGGAGTTATGCCACCTTGCGCAGCCGCATCTCGACGCGCAGGCCTGCCGCGGCAGCCATGTTCACGAGGGTGTCGAGGGCGAAGAGGTCGATCTTGCCGCGCATCAGGTTCGAGACGCGCGGCTGGGTCACGCCGAAGAGCTTGGCCGCCTGGGCCTGGCTCAGCTTGGCGCGGGCGATGTGCTCCTGCAGGGCCATCATCAACGTGGAGCGCAGCTTCATGCTCTGCGCCTCTTCGGGGCTTGCCTCGATGGCGTCCCATACACTGGCATAGCGTTTGTGGGTCATTGCCGTAACTCTCTCACTAAGTCTCGATATCGCCGCGTAGCCAAATCAATGTCCGATACGCGGGTGCGCTGCGTCTTTTTCTGGAAGCAGTGCAGCACGTAGACGGCTGTGGCGAATTTTGCGACGTAAATCACCCGGAACGCGCCGCTGGCATTCGCGATGCGGATTTCCCGCACGCCGGCGCCGATGCCGCTCATGGGCTTCCAATTCTCGGGCTCGAGTCCGCACTGGATCCGATCGAGCAGGAAACCCGCTTCCCGCCGCGCCGCCTGGGGGAACGCACGCAGATCTCCGAGCGCGCTGCCTCGGAACTCGATCGGCTTTCGCTCCATCTATGAAGTATACAAATAATGATATAATTTTCAAGTCCAGTGAACGGGGGGATGCGCGGACTTCGGGCTTGCCTGCCGCACAGTCTCGCTGGGCTGGGCCCTGATGGCTCGCGTTCGGCTTTCGTCGCGCCGCGGAGCTCGGGGCGATCTTGTGTGGTGACGTGTTGGTGTCTAGGTGCGTCTCCCGGTGTTTCACCGCGAAGCCGTAGAATTTCGATTTGAGATGAGACGCGGATCGCTTCTCTGGCGGCTGCGATTTTCTCTGGACGACCTCTCTCTCATGCTCATCCGCATGAATCCAACTCCTCTCACAGACGTCGATTTGTCGGCAAACTCCCTGGAAATCGAAGCTGACAGGGACTCTCTCGTTGCGGATGATTTCACCTGTAGTCAGTGATTGATCATCTCGAGGAGGTGCGTTATGAGAGAGAAGACGGTCGATGCGGGGAGTGATTTTGCGATGCCGGCGCTGCGCTTCGGTGTCGCGGAAGCGGCGCGGATGCTGCGCATGAGCCGCGCGCAGCTCTACAACCGGGTCCATGACGGGGTGTTGAAGCCGCAGAAGGACGGATCGCGCACGTACTTCACGCGCAGTGAGCTCGAGCGGTACGTCTCGGCCTGCAGCTGATGGGCAGTCTTGGACGGTTGCCGGCGATCTTTTGCTGTCGACGAGCGGGATCGCCGGTGACCGCGGGCTGCATTCCGCTCGGAAGTGCAGGGGAGTGGTGGGGAGGTTTCAGGGCATGGTGGTTCGGGTGTGTCGTCTCGGGAGGCGGAAAGGTGGGGGATGGGCGGGCTTGCCGCCGGCTCAGTGTGTCACGCCGTTCTCGCCGTCAAGGCCTCGCGCGGGAGGACCCGCGCTCGCAAGCGCGCTGCGCGCGGCCTGGACGGCTGCGCTGCGGCGTGCCGCCCGGCCGGCGGGCAATCCCGCCCCGAAGCACTCGAGGACCTCCACCATGACGACACTCTACGTACAAGATGGCACGGGCTTTCGTCAGGCCGACTCGCACGCTGTGATCCGCGAAGCGCAGACGATCCTCGCCAGGCGGTTCCGGGTGGGCGCTCCGGCACTGGCGACGCCGGAGAAGATGGGCCAGTACCTGCAGCTGCATCTGGCACCGCATGAATACGAAGTCTTTGGCGCGGTGTACCTCGACAGCCGCTATCGGGTCATCCGGCACGAGGATCTCTTTCGCGGTACGGTCGATTGCGCCCAGGTGCACGTGCGGGAGGTGGTTGTCTCGGCGCTGCGCCTCTCGGCCTCGGCGATCGTCCTCTATCACAATCACCCGTTATGTGGCTTTCTTCCTGTCACCACTGATGCCCATTATCGGGGAAAGTCGGGCATATCCGAGCACCGACGGTAATGAGTGATCGAGGGTGACAGTTGAGGCAGTTTCCGCCAGGGATCTGCCTGCGAGGGAGCAAGTCGGGCATTGAGCGAGAAACCGTCATCCAGAAGCCGCAAGGTCTGATGACAGCGTACTTTGATCAGCTCAGCCGAACCTTTCGCTCGCGGCACCGGCGTGTTCCCGCGTGGGGACTCTACCCATTATTGCATTAGTTACGAGACGGGCAATAGTGCAGGGATCCATCGCTATGCGGCCCACCGCACAGACCACTTACCCCACCGGGGCACATTTACGACAGCATGTGGGGTGCGTGCGGAAGTATGATGAGCCAAATGCCGCTACAGAACCACTTGCTTAAGGAGTTGCCCCGCAAGGCGATCACGAGCTTCCGCGCAGAGTGCCAAGTCATCCAGCTTACATCGGGCGACGTACTTTTGCAGCCCGACGAACGCATTCGTGACGTCTATTTTCCCACGCAGAGCATTGTTTCGCTGGTTGCGAAGACAAATGACGGCGCAACCTTGGAAGTCCTGTTGGTTGGAGACGAGGGGATGATCGGCTTACCACTGTTGTTCGGCGCCGACAGGAAGCATTTTCAGGTACTGGTACAGAAGTCCGGCACAGCCTTGAGTATGAAGGCAGAGACTTTTACACGCATGGCAAACACCAGTCTTGCGTTGCGGAGCAAACTCAATGAATACGCCTTGTGGAGACTTGCGCAGCTGGGACAAAATGCCATCTGCGCCAATGCCCATCAGATCGAAGCACGATTGGCACGCAGACTGCTAATGATGCGGGATCGCTCACATTCGGACCAATTTCACGCCACTCAGGAATCCCTTGCCAGCATGTTGGGCGTGCGACGTTCGAGCGTGACCATTGCGGCGGTCACGTTTCAGAAAGAGCATTTCATTGAGTACAACAGAGGAACCATTACGGTGATCGATTGGAAGGGTTTGGAAAGAACTTCTTGTGAGTGTTATGGGGCGACTCCAAACGGACGTCAGCATTGATGCCACTTCGAATGAATACGCACGATGCAAATCACCGCGTCGTCCAGGTATCGAACCAGGCCATAAAGCACCATCATATTGCCTGAATCCCTCGCGCAACCTTATCGGCGTGGATGCCACGTCAACGACCTCGCTCGCGCAGAAATGAAACAGTGCTCGAGAGTCCTGCCAGGAGGTCGAGCATTGGGCCGAAGTGCATTTGGCGGAGTGCATCGTCGGCACCTGTGAACGGCGGCCAGGAACCGCCTGATTCTGGGGATCGGCCGCAGTTGTGAGGCGACTGCGGGCTGGCACTTTCGACCCGCGCCGCCGAGCATGGCGTGAGCGGTTTGCGCAATGGCTCGGGGCACCAAAATCCCGGAGCTGATATAGACCAAACCGAATGCTGGGAGCACACCCAGAAACAGGTACAGGAATCCGGCCGTTCTTGCGGCAGCCTGCTGATCTTTGTCGAGTGTACCGAGTGTCATTGTGGGCCCCCGTGGCCCCCGTGGATCTCAGAACCTTACGGGTGAGTTCCTCGACCTCACTGGGAGTATAGCGGGTTGGGAGTCCAATCGGGCGCGCAGTGCCGCGAGCTCCCGGTCACGGCGCTCAAGCAGGGCGGCAGTCTCGCGATACGCGGCGAAGTAGTGATCGACCAGGGCCGCTAGCCTCGTGAGGCGGTCGCGCAGGAGCGCGTTTTCGTTCCGATGGCGCTTGGCGGAGCGCAGTGCCCGCTTTCGTGCAGACTTTGGTCCTTGATGCCGGCGAAGAGCCGCGAGAATCGGGGCGTGATACCGGTAGAGAGAATTGCGCGA
>JAJZLX010000340.1 GCA_021850555.1 Pseudomonadota bacterium
GGTCCAGGCGTCGGCTATGTGACGCTGTTGTCGCTTGCACACATCCACATGATGGGCCTCTCGGTCGTGTTTTTCGTCGTCGGGTACATATTCGTGCATTCCAGTTATCCGACACGATGGAAAGCGACGCTGGCCGTGTTGCCGTTTGCGGCCTTCGTCGTGGACGTCTCCGGGTGGTTTCTGACCAAGCTGGATTACGGATGGGTCTACCTGGTGATCCTTGGCGGCGGCACATTCGTCGTGAGCGTGGCGGCCATGATCCTGCTGAGTCTGTGGGACATCTGGGTGAGGCCCCATGCGCGGGATGTGACTGTCGCGGGCGGTCAGCGGGATGGCGTGTTCTGATGTGCCGGCGCCGCGATGAAAGTCACAAACGCCTCATTCACGCGACTGGCGTACGCGGACATCGTTTGGGTGCTCGTGAGCGAGGACCAACAGGCCGACGCTGCCGCGTGCGAGAACGGGGCGGGCGGCCCCAGGGCGGCCCGGACCGGGCGGCTGAGAGGGCGTGGCCGGCGCGCGTCCTGCATTCGTGTGCCCTGCGTCCGTCTTCGACGGTGGGCGCCATCCGGGTCTGAGGGCGGCACGCGCGAGTCGATCGAGGGAGGGGTGGCAGTATGAGTACGAGGTGCAACGTTCTGATCGTGGAAGAGGCACCGGATGTAGCCAGTGCGCTCAAGCGTCAGATAGAAGCGCTTTGCTGCCACGTCGAAGTGGCCTTGTCCGGCGAGATCGGCGTGATTCTGGCGCAAGAGAAGACGTTCGACCTGATAATTTTGGACGTCATGCTTCCGGGCTCGGACGGACTGGAGTTGTGCCGACGTGTCAGAGCGGGAAGGGAGTATACGCCGGTGCTCATGGTCTCGGGCCGGAGGGACGATATCGACAGAGTAGGGGACCTGGAGATGGGCGCGGAGGAGTATATGACCAGGCGATACAGCGCGGCGGAGCTTGTGGCTCGCGTGCGCTCGCTTTTCCGGTGCGTGGATGCACTGTGCGAGCAAGTGGGAAAAGGGTGTGGGGTGCTGCGCTTCGGCGACGCCCTGACGATTGATCCGGAGTCGCGGGAAGTCACGGTGCGGGGCAAGCCTGTCGTGCTGACACATAAGGAGTACGAGCTGTTGCGGCTCTTTGTCCGCAATCCGGGACGCGTTTACAGCCGCGGCGAGCTGCTCGAAGCGGTCTGGGGCGACAGTCACGACGCCTACGACCACGCGGTGGAGTGCCACATCAATCGGCTGCGCGCCAAGATCGATCGCGACCCAGGGAGGCCGAAGCTCCTGCAGACGGTGTGGGGCGTCGGCTACAAGCTTTCGGCGGTCGAATGACGTTGCAGAATGTGCAGTGATCGTGCCGGGAAGAGCGGTTCGACAGACCCCACGAAGTCCGGAGGAGGAACGGTCCTGTAGGATCCTGGTGGACCGAAAGTGGGTCGCTGTGGGAATTCTGACGAAAGAGCGGCTCTGACGGGAGGTCGACCTCGCTGTCCCGGAGCTGCTCGAACTGCTCGTACCACTGCCTTGTGGCAAACAGGACGGCGGGTGCCTGCAGTATGATGACGGTGTCGGCATCCGAGCGGACGAATTCGGCGGCCTCGGGAGAGACAACTGGGGCGGCTGCGATGATGGATTCGGCGGCGGTGTTTGTGTGCGGCACGAATGACGGTAAGCGCGATCGAGTCGGTTACGTTCCGGTCCTCGGCGTGGATGACGGTCCTGCCCTGGCGCGAGGGGAGTACATCCGCTGCGAGAAGTCGTCTCGCGGCGGACGATCTCGCGTCGCTCGATGGCGAGCTCGGGCCGCCCCAGCAGGCCGATTGTTCGTACCAGCAGACCGTCGAGCGGCGCTTGCAGCAGACGCGCGACCTCCAGGGGCACCGCCACGCCGCCGCGGGGCAGCCCCCAGAATGATCGGGTGAGGCTGCAGACAGCGCTGCCGCAGATCTTGGCCGTAGTGCGGTCGTTGAACCGATGCACGCAGTCGGTCCGTCGCGCTTCAGTCACTGGCGGGAGCCGGCGGAGCGCATCAGGCAGGCGGGCTGCGCACGATCAGCACAGGGACGGAGCTATGACGGACGATGTATTCGGCATCGCTCCCGAGCAGCATGCGGGTCAAGCCGCGACGGCCATGGGTGCCGCAGACGATGAGTTGTGCGGGCCAGTCAGCGGCTGCGGAGATCACGAACGGTCCGACGCGCTCACCGATCGCCTCGATCAGGCGATCATCAACCTCGATGCCGGCGGCGCGCACCGCGGTCTTGGCTTCAGCGATGATCATCTCGGCGCCGGTGCGCATTTGCGAAGTTGACTCCCGAGTCGCCTCGGGCGCCGAGCTCGAAGCGTCTCCCGGCACTTTGTCGATGACGTGAATCAGCCGGATCCTGGAGTCCGAGCCGCGGGCGAGCCCGATCGCCTCGCGCAGTCCGAGCTGGCCGATCTCGGTGCCATCGATAGGAACCAGAATATTGTGATACATGGAGTCTCTGCACGGGCACTATGTGTGCGCCTTTCCCCGCAAGCATCAGTCAATCCCGAAAGGCCCGCCGCTCATGCGGCACGGCTGGGACCACTCCGATAGGAAAGGTCGCAGATGGTCCCGATACCTGCCATACGGACATTCCTCGAAATGGACCGGACGTTGTGCGGTACCTACGTATTGCCGGCGTCATTCGGCAAGTATTCGCAGCAGCGCATCGGCTCGGCGGGCTTGCGCGCAAGTCCGACGCACGGAGCGCCGCATCATTCGGCCCGAACGGTCTGGATCGTGTCCAGAAGGACGACCAGCGTGAGTTTGTCCTTGGCGATCTGCCGAGGGCCTGATCGAGCGGCGTGCCGCGGCGCAGCGGCACACTCATGACGGTGCGGTACAGAGTGCGGTTCCCGCGGGCCGGATCCGGCGCCTCGGTGCGCTGTACTGCGCCGAGCATCGCGTAAGATGTGGCGGAGCGCAAAGGTCCGAACGGCCGTATCGTTCGCGTGCACGCCCTGGAAACGGGCGTCACCGGACCCTTGGGCGAGCGGCAATGCCGCTCGCCACACGCGCCGGACGGACATGCGCATGGACTCCCGGATGCAGCAGCGATGTCGGTACCAACGACAGCAATCGGTATCGCGAGCAGTGCCGGTGGTTTCGGCCCGAAACGGTGGCAATTACGCATATCGCGTGCAGACCGGCATGCGTAGTTTTATCAAGATGGCCGGCAAGCAGGACCTGACACCGCTGATCGATCTGATCGCCGAGCCCGGCACCGGACCGGTGCGCGAGCGGCGGGCGGAGTACGCCAGTCTTCTGCCGCCGTGCAATGCCGCCTGTCCGGCCGGTGAGAATATCCAAGGCTGGCTCGCGGCAGCGCGCGCGGGGGCGTACCACGAGGCGTGGCTTAAACTGCTCGAGAGCAACCCGCTGCCGGGCGTGCACGGACGCGTGTGTTATCATCCGTGCGAGACGGACTGCAATCGGCGCGAGCTGGACGGCGCGGTGTCGATTCAGGCGGTGGAGCGCTTTCTAGGGGATCGCGCCGACGAACAGGGATGGACGGTGCCGATCGAGGCTCCGGTCTCGGGGAAGCGAGTGCTGGTGGTCGGGGCCGGACCGTGCGGTTTGTCCGCAGCCTATCATCTGGTACGGGCTGGTCATGCCGTCGAGATTCACGACGCGGCGCCGTTACCCGGCGGGCTGATGCGCTTTGGTATTCCGGCATATCGACTGCCGCGCGCGGTGCTGCGTGACGCAATACGGCGCATCGAGGCGCTGGGCGTCAAAATCGTCAATAGTCATCGGGTTGATGACCTGCTGAAACAGCTTGCCGAGGGCCGTTTCGATGCGGCTTTTCTCGCCATCGGGGCCGCGCTCGGCAAGCGCGTCGATATTCCGGCGCGCGATGCGGCCCGGATGCTCGATGCCGTCTCCCTGCTGCATCGAGTCGCTTCCGGCGAGACGCCCCAGCTCGGCCGTCGTGTGGTGGTCTATGGCGGCGGCAATACTGCAATGGATGCGGCCCGTACCGCCCGACGTCTCGGTGCGAGTGACACGCTGATCGTCTACCGGCGGGATCGCGCGCACATGCCGGCCGAGTCGTTCGAGGCAGACGAGGCTATCGAAGAGGGTGTACGGATCAAGTGGCTGACGAGCATCAAAGAGATCGTCGGATCGGATCTGACGGTTGAGCACATGGAACTCGATTCTGAGGGCTGGCCCCGACCGACCGGGAGACTCGAGCAGCTCTCGGCCGATGCGGTCGTGCTCGCCCTGGGCCAGGAGACCGACAGCGGCTTTCTGCGTGCCGTTCCGGGCATCGAGTTCACAAAGGATGGCGCGCTGATTGTCGGGCCGGATCTGATGACCGGGTGCCGGGGGGTGTTCGCCGGCGGTGATGCCGTACCGGGCGCGCACACCGTCACCGCCTCGGTCGGTCAGGGCAAGAAGGCTGCCCATCGCATCGATGAGTATCTGTGTGGCAAGCGCCGGGCGGGAGCGATCAGGCATCCCCAGGTGACTTTCGACAAACTGCACTTGCCGCTCTACAGCGATGCCGAGCCCCACGAGCCGGGGCGACTGCCGCCTGGCGAGCGGGCGGAAGGCTTCGAGGAAATCATCGCGGGTTTCAGCGAGCCGCAGGCTCGGTACGAGGCGCAGCGGTGCCTGTCCTGTGGCAACTGCTTCGAGTGCGATCAATGCTATGCGGCCTGTCCGGAGCAGGCGATTGAGAAGCTCGGGATCGGTGCAGGCTACCGAGTGCTTTATGAGCGCTGCACAGGCTGTGCGGTCTGCTTCGAAACCTGTCCGGTGCATGCCATCGAAATGGTCCCGGAACCGACTGGAGCGGCAAGGTGAGCGCGGCAATGAGCGTCCCGTCGTCAAAGTTCCCCTCCGAGGCGCAGTCCGCCGACACGCTCGACGGCAATGCCGCCGTGGTCCATGTCGCGTATAGGCTCAACGAAGTTTGCGCGATCTACCCGATCACACCGTCCTCGCCGATGGCCGAGCTGGCGGACCAATGGGCGGCGCGGAAAATCGCCAACATCTGGGGAAGCATTCCCGTCGTGCAGGAGATGCAGAGCGAGGGCGGGGCGGCCGGTGCCGTGCACGGCGCGCTGCAGTCCGGTGCGCTGACCACGACATTCACGTCGTCGCAGGGACTGCTGTTGATGATCCCGAACATGTACAAGATCGCCGGTGAGCTGACGCCGACCGTGTTTCACGTCGCGGCGCGCGCGGTGGCGACCCAGGCGTTGTCGATATTCGGGGATCATTCCGACGTCATGGCCGCCCGGACGACGGGTTTCGCGCTGCTGTCTTCAGCGTCTGTGCAGGAGGCACATGATACCGCTCTGATCGCACAGGCCGCGACGCTGGAATCGCGTGTGCCGTTCTTGCATTTCTTCGACGGGTTTCGGGTTTCCCACGAGATGAGCAAGATCGCGCTGCTCTCCGAGGCACACATGCGAGCCATGATCGATCCGCAGCTCGTGCGCGCGCATCGCGCCCGCGCGCTAAATCCCGAGCATGCCTTCATCCGCGGCGCCGCGCACAATCCGGACACATTTTTTCAGGCCCGCGAGACGGTCAATCCCTACTACGCGCGGGTTCCGGCGATCGTGCAGGCGGCAATGGATCGCTTCGCCGCATTCACTGGAAGGGCGTATCGGCTGTTCGAGTACGAGGGCGCGCAAGACGCCGAGCGGGTCATCGTGGCGATGGGTTGTGGCGCCGAGACCGCTGCGGAGACGGCCGCGTACCTGCGCCGAGAGTCGGGTGCCCGCGTCGGAGTATTGAAGGTGCGGTTGTTTCGTCCGTTCGCTGCCGAGCAGTTTCTGGCGGCCCTGCCACAGAGCTGCCGCGCCATTGCCGTGATCGAGCAGACCAAAGAGCCTGGTGCGCCCGGGGAGCCGCTGTACCTGGATGTGGTGACGATCCTCGCCCAGGCCTTCGCCACGGGCAAGCGCATGCCGATGCCCAGGGTGATCGGGGGACGTTACGGTCTGGGATCGAAGAATTTCAGTCCGGCGCAGGCGAAGGCGGTGTTCGACGAGCTGCAGAAGGCCGGGGCGCGCACCGGCTTCACCGTTGGGATCGAGGACGACGTGGGTCACACCAGCCTTGCAGTCGAGGCCGGCTTCTCCATCGAAGGGGATGATGTGGTGCGGGCGCTGTTCTTTGGGCTTGGTGCCGACGGCACCGTAAGCGCCAACAAGAACACCATCAAGATACTGGCGGGGGAGCCCGGCCGCCATGCCCAGGGGTACTTCGTCTACGACTCGCACAAGTCGGGTGCTCAGACAATATCGTATCTGCGCTATGCCCAGCGGCCTATTCGCGCGCCATATCTGATCGAGTCGGCTCACGTCATCGCGTGCCACCAGCAGAGCTTTCTCGAGCGCATTGACGTACTTGCGTCCCTGCTGCCGGGGGGAACATTCCTGCTCAACACCGCGTACGGGCCCGAGGCGGTGTGGGACCACCTGCCGTCACGCGTGCAACGCCAGATGATTACGAAGAAGGCTCGGCTCTTCGTGATCGATGCCTCCGGAGTTGCGCGCGCAAGTGGTTTGGGCGGCAGAATCAATACGGTGTTGCAGACCTGTTTCTTCGCGATCAGCGGCGCGTTGCCGGCGCCGCAGGCGCGCGTGTGCATCAAGCGGGCCATCGAGAAGAGCTACGGTGGCAAGGGGGCCGAGGTGCTGCGCAGCAACTTCGCGGCTGTCGACCAGGCGTTGGCGCAGCTGTTCGAGGTCAAGATACCCACAACGGTGGCCGATACGCCCGAGGTCACTACGCTGGTGCCCGTGAGCGCGCCGGCGTTCGTGCGGCAAGTGACCGAGTGCATGCTGCACGGACTCGGCGCAGGCGATGACCTGAGGGTGAGTCAGTTGCCGCCGGATGGCACATGGCCATCCGGCACAGCCGCGTTCGAGAAGCGCAATATCGCCGATCGCGTGGCGAGCTGGGAGCCGGAGCTGTGTATCCAATGTGGCCAGTGCGGATTTGCTTGCCCGCATAGCGTCATTCGCTCCAAATATTTTCACGAAGGCGCGCTGCGCGAGGCACCGCCCGGTTTCAAATCGGCGCCGGTCAACTCCCGCGGCAATCCGGAAGTTCGCTTTACGCTTGCGGTGTACGAGCGGGATTGCACGGGCTGCGGAATCTGCTTCGAGGTGTGTCCGGGTTTCGATCGGGAGCAATCGGGCCGCAGGGCCATCGAGCTCGTCATCAACGCGCAGGATCTGTCGCTCGGGTGCGCCACACTCGCATTCTTCGAGTCTTTGCCGGTGAACGACAGGGCGTGTATCGACTTCTCGAACGTGCGGGGGGTGCAGTTCCTGCAGCCCCTGTTCGAATTCTCCGGTGCCTGCGCCGGTTGCGGCGAGACGCCGTACCTGAAGGTACTCTCGCAGCTGTTCGGGGATCGGCTGCAGATCGCCAATGCGACCGGCTGCTCCTCGATCTACGGAGGCAATCTGCCGGTCACACCCTGGACCAAGGATGCCGGCGGGCGCGGACCGGCCTGGTCGAATTCGCTGTTCGAGGACAATGCGGAGTTCGGTCTGGGATTTCGCTTGGCCGTGGACCAGCATCTGGAGCTTGCCCGGAGGCTGCTGCGCAGCCTCGCGCCACGGGTCGGCGAGCAGCTCGCTCAGGCGCTGATCGATGCGCCGCAACGGCGGGAATCGGAGCTTCGGGCGCAACGCGACCGTCTTGCAGCGCTGAAGGTCAAGCTCGAGGACATGGACGACGAGAGGGCGCGGGACCTGCTGTCGGTGGCCGATCATCTGGTGCGGCGTAGCATCTGGATCGTCGGCGGCGACGGCTGGGCGTATGACATCGGTTCCGGCGGTCTCGATCACGTTTTGGCCAGCGGCCGTGATGTCAACATCCTGGTGCTCGACACGGAGGTCTATTCAAACACCGGCGGTCAGGCGTCGAAGGCAACGCCGCTCGGGGCGGTCGCCGGGTTTGCCGCTGCCGGGAAACGTATCGCCCGGCGCGATCTGGCGCTGCAGGCGATCGCCTATGGCAATGTCTACGTTGCGCAGGTCGCCATGGGTGCAAATCCTCAGCACACATTGCTGGCTCTGCGCGAGGCGGAGGCTTATCCGGGTACCGCGCTGATTCTGGCGTACAGTCATTGCATTGCGCACGGCTTCGATCTGCGATACGGGATGCGCCAGCAGGATCTGGCCGCCGCGAGCGGCTATTGGCCACTGTTCCGGTTCAATCCCGCGATGCGATCGATCGAGGAGCGCCCGTTCCGTCTCGACTCGGCTCGACCGACAGTGCCCTTCAAGAACTACGCATACAATGAGCTGCGCTATCGGGCGCTCGCCGCGTCGGATCCGCACGCCGCCGCAGCGCTGCTCACGCAGGCGCAGCAGGTCGTCACGGAAAAGTACCGCCAGTACGAGGAGCTCGCCTGCCGGGGCGGACAGCGCTTTCACCCGGCGGCACGATAACGAGTCGACGCCCGCAGTAAGGAGCCACGGGTGCATTCGACGGTCTCCGACCGGGGGAGCGGGAGATAGCCTGAGGAATATCGAATGTAATCAATCCGGTATGTCGGCGCCGTAGGGACGCCTGTGCGCGCCGATGCGGTGTTGAACCGCTCGCATGGCCGCTGCGGTCCGTTGCTGCCCAAAGCGTAAGCTGCCAAAATGAGGTTTAGTTGGGGAGACACACGGTCGTCTTGGGACGAGCGTGTCACCGCGGCTAGCCGCGGGGGATTTGAATAGCAGACCGGCCACCGAGATGTCTATGCCCCAGAGCACTGCGCTGATAACGTATATTGGATTTGCCTGCCTGTTTGCAGCGGCCTGCTACGGCACGCTGGCGGTGATCGCCGTGCTGGTCTGGCAACGGCGCGCGCAGCACGATCGCGTATGGCCGCTCCCGGCGGTCTCAGTGCTCAAGCCGTTGTGCGGCACGGAGCCGGGGCTGTATGACAACCTGCGCTCGTTCTGCCGGCAGGACTTCAAGGAATTCCAGCTCGTGTTCGGTGTGTCGGACGGCAATGATGCGGCTCTGGAGGCGGTGCGGCGGCTACGCACAGAATTCCCGGCGCTTCCGATCGAGGTCGTGACCGATGCACGACAGCATGGCAGCAACTGCAAGATCAGCAATCTGATCAACATGATCGCGCGGGCCCGGCACGATGTGCTCGTGATGGCCGACAGCGACGCGTTCGTCGGGCCGGATTATCTGAGCGTCGTCACCGCGCCGCTGCGCGACGAGGCCGTGGGACTGGTAACGACGTTGTACCGTGCCGTGCCCACGCGGACGGTGTATTCGCGGCTCGGAGCGATGTACATCAATGAGTGGTACATGCCTTCGGTGCTGGTCGCGTGGCTGTTTGGATATCAGGGCTATGTCTCGGGTCAGACGCTGTGCATGCGGCGCGACACCCTGCGGGCGATCGGCGGACTCGAGGCCATCGCGAACCATCTTGCCGACGATCACCAGATGGGCGCGCGGGTGCACGCCCTGGCAAAGCGAGTCGTGCTCTCGGCATACATGCCGAGCGCCGTGTGCCACGAACCGAGCTTCCAGTCCCTGATGGGACATGAAGTGCGCTGGATGCGCACGCTGCACGTGCTGCGTCCCCGTTCGTTTCCATTCATCTTCTTCAGTTTCAACGTGCCGCTGGCGCTGTTTGGTCTGGCGCTGACCCACTCGTCCGCCCCGCTCGTGTGGGCGCTCTTTGGCGTCGCCGTGGTGACTCGCCTGGCGTTGCACCTGACCCACCGTCTGCGGCGGGAGTCGTCGATAATTGCTGATCTGTGGCTCATTCCCTGCCGGGACCTGCTGCTCTGTTGGGTCTGGTGCAAGAGCCTGTTCACCTCGCGCATCACCTGGCGCGGCAACACGTTCGACGTGGATGCCGAGGGGGTCATGCGCCGGCTCTCTTGAGGCTCGATTGCGCGTTGCGCTTTGTCCATAATGTAGTGCAATCTGCGCGCGAGGACGGCTTCTGAAAATCGCTGGATATATTGGCGGGTTGCTGGGGCTCGCTCTGCTTATTGGGCTATTCGTGCATGCGGACCTCGGCGCCATGGCGCACACCTGGGAGGTCGCCGGCTGGAGACTGCTGTGGCTGGTGCCGTACCGTGCCGGCTACTTTCTACTCTACGCGATCGGCTGGCGCGCGTTGCTGCGCGACTGTGACCCCGAGCCGCGCGCCGGGTTCGGCTACGTGTACTGGGTGACGACCATCCGGGATGCGATCGATCGTCTGCTGCCCGTGGCGAGCGTCGGAGGCGGTGTGGTGGCGGTTCGCCTGATGCGCTGGCGCAAGCTGCCGGCCACCGCGGTCGTGGTCAGCGTCATTCTCGAGATTCTCCTGACGCTGTTCGTCGTATATGTCTTCACCGCCATCGGGTTGCTCCTGTTGCTGCATATGCATGCGTCGGGACGCTCGTTCGACGCTCTGCAGCTGGTCTTCCTCGCCAGCCTGCCGTTTCCGCTGGTGCTGGTTCTGGTGCTGCGCCGGGGCTCGGTGTTCAAACGATTGCATGGACTGCTGCGACCCATCGTCGGCAAGCGCCTGCTGGCCGAAGGGGCCGCATCGCTCGATGCGGAACTGCAGGCCGCGCTGCGCAGGACCTGG
>JAJZLX010000006.1 GCA_021850555.1 Pseudomonadota bacterium
TGCCAGCCGAGGAGTAAGGGCCCCCGAACGCCTCCGCGGTCGTCCAGACCGCAAACGAGTACGCCATGCCGAACGGAATGGCGAGGCGCAGCCATCTGCCGCTCAGCAGGGCGAGGGCGATGGCGGTCTCCGAGAGACCTACGACAATGGCGACCGGGACGGGCCCGACCACGTGAATCATCTCAGCCACGAATCCCAGCCAGGCGGCGACCCAGTGCGGCTGGCCCGGGATCACCGAAGTGATCTGGCTGCTGAAATGAAACAGGAACGCCGGCAGCCACTTGAGAGCGGCATCGAACAGCCACAGCACGCCGAAGCTGATCCGGGCCGCATTCCACAGCCGCCCGCCGACCTCGGGCGCGTCGGCGCCCCGGCCCTCCAGAGTGGGCGCCACCGACAGTACGAACAGGAAGGTGATCGCATAGGCCACGAAAACGCCGGGGTCGGTCTGTCCGCCGCTGTAGGGGAATCCGAAACCGTTCAGGAACACCCAGCAGAGCACGCTGTAGACGATGCCGACGCGGGCCGCGAGAGCGACTTTCTTGCGTGTCAACAGCGCAAGGCCGAGCAGAACGGCGATCACGACCATGCAGCCGGCGATGAGCTGCGGACCGACTGCCTTCGCGACGTCCAGCCCCGCCAGCAGCAGCGGCCGGGTCCACCCCGGCACCTTCGAGGCGGGCTTGGCGAGCGCGTGGAGAAAATTGGCCTTGGCGGTGGCGACGGTGAGCCAGGCCATGGCCTGAAACAGCGCGTTCGCCAGCCAGACCACGCCAAACACGCCGGCCAGCGTGCGCAGCGCCGGACCCTGCGGGCCGTCAAATTGAGCCGCCAGTTTCATGGAAATCTCCGTTGGCTTGAGAGTTTCGGGCGCCGCATCCGTCCGATCGGATGGGCTGCCTTGATAACGGTGCAATGCTTCGGTTCGGCAGGCCCGGCCGCGGGCGCCGCCAGCGCGGTCCCGCCGGCGCTGCGAGCATGAGGTCCGCGGGAGCCGGCTGGGCCGGCTCCAGGGAGCGACTCGATCACGAGCGATCGCCGTCGCATGGAGCGAGGGTCACGGCGGCGAAATCCAATGCGTCAAGGGTCACTTTTGTTCGCTTTCAGCGCTGTGCGCGTTGCAGTCTTTACCCCGAGTCTGTGGACCTGTCATTTCCGCAAAGAGTTCCTTGACGTAGTGATATCCTTCCCCAAGCGCACGGCGCCCTTTTGCGGTTGCGTAGTAGCGCCGCTGACGTCCTCCCTCTTTGGCGCGTTCATGCAGATAGCCCCGCTCAGTCAGCCGATGCAGCAGCGGATAGAGCGTCCCCGGGCCGATCGAGTAACCGTGCCGGCGAAGCTCTTCGATGAGGCCCAACCCGTAAACGTCTTCCTCGGATGCGTGATGCAGCACATGAAGCTGTATCAGACCCCGCCAAAGATCCCCATGGCTGCTTCTTGGACGGCCACGCATCGGGCAGAGCATATATCAAGGCGTGACGGAATGGGGCGGGCTTGCGCAGCCGACCTCAAAGGGAAGCGCCGCGGGCACTGCGCACGGCGCCTGCGGCAAAGCTGATCAGAATGTAAACATAACGCGGATGAGGCCGAGCACGGTGTCGGGCGTATCGCCCCCGCCGGGATGGCGCCAGAATTCGAGGTCCGGCTGAACGGTCCAGCCGTGCGAGGCGTCGAACTGATAATAGGCCTCGATCTCGCTCTCGAAGCCGTGAGTGAAGCCGGCATACGCGGCCAGCTGGCTGTCGCTGTAGGCGATGCCGAGCTCATCGTGCGGGCGTGAGGCCCAGGGCCCGGTCCACACCACGCCTGCGCCGAAGTGCTGGCGTACCACTGCCACCGCGGCCGGGGCGGCTCCATATTGCACGAAGGCGCCAATCCCGCGATCGCTGGCGCCGGCGGGCCGCCAGAGCGTGCCGCTCGCGACCAGGTAGGCCCCGGCCGCATGTCGCACCATGCCGCCCCGAAATCGCCGGAACCGGCCGGTATCGACCCAGCCCCCGATCTGAAGCTTCACGGGCAGGCCATTGCAGCGGCCGCGCAGCGCCTCCTCCGAGACGATGAGCGTGCCGCCCGGGTCGTAGGGCAGCTCGGTCTCGTGATCCCGGAAAACGCCTATCGAAAAAGACACGTGCCGGTCCGGATGGGCGAACACATCGCCGCCCCAGGCGCCCTTGGGATAGGTCGGGAGCACGAACGTGCTGATCGATGCATCCGATGAGAAATCGAGGGACACGAAGTTCTGGCCGAAGGGGACGGTGAAGAACTGGTCATCGACGTACATCAGGCCGAGCCGCACCCGTACCTCGCGCTCAAACAAGTCCTGCTGGAACCATGCGCGGTCGAGCGAGGTCTCAGAGTACGCATCCATATTGTCGGGATCGGCGATCGCGGGCACCTGATGGGGGATCACGCTCGGGCCGCCGTGGCTCTGCGCATCGAGAAACAGCGTGCCGCCCGGCCAGCCAAGGAGCTTACGGGTGTCCAGAATGACGAACACATCGAGCAGGCGCTGAGCGTCGAAGCCGAGGGGGCGGGGCAGTCCGCCCGAGAGCACGTGCGATCCGTCCACCTGCAGAAAGCCACCGAGAGAGACGCCGCGGTTGTCGAGGTCGGCGCGCACCGCCGCCAGGCTTGCGAGCAGCGCCGCTCCGCGGCCCGTGCCGGCATGGGCGCTGGTTTCGGCCGTCGAACCCGCGTGCGCGCCCGCAGTGAATGCCAGCGCACCCGACAGCGCAATGATCGCGGCGCGGTGCGCGCATCGGCGGTGCCCGCTCATCCGCCCGGGGTATTCCCGCGATGGCAAGCGCAACCATCGGGCCCCGAGTGGTATGCTCGGTGCGGACCCTGAGCGCGGCCGCCCGTGGACCCTCGAGAGACGAGGGCGGAAAAGCCGTTGCTTTCGCGGCACTGGCGATCCATGGGCGGTCCTTTCGCGGGCCAACGTGACATTATCGGAAGTCGATAATAATCGTCAATTCCTCAGGCAAGAAAGGACAGGATATTGAACAAACAGCGAGGTTTGATCGTACTGGCGCTCGCCGCATTGGCGCCGGCATCCTTCCCGGCGGCCCACGCCGCCACCCCGACCCCTCCCTGCAGCGGACCGTCAGGCCTGCTGGGGCAGCTCGATCGGCCGACCGTCGAGGACTCCAGTTGCGTGGTCCCGAAGGGGATGACCGTTCTCGAGGCGGGCGCGACGGCCGGCAATCTGTACGGCTCTCCGGGCGGCGAGATCGATACGCTGCCGAATCTCGAGCTGCGCTGGGGGCTGGGAGGCAATTCGGAGCTCGTGTGGCTGCCGCCGAATTTCAATTATCAGTCGGTCAATGCAGGACCTGCCGGTCCGGCGGTGACGATGCACGGCGTCGGCCCGACGACCGTCGGCATCAAGCACTCATTCGGCTACACCGAGCACTGGCAATGGACCGCCGAGGCGCTGGCGACACTGCCCTCGGGCGACAGCACTTTCGGCAGCCATGGGACCGGCGGGGCGGTCAATGCCATCGTGAGCTACGGCAACGGCCCGCTCGGGGTGTCGCTGATGGTCGGTGTTACCTCCGAGACCGAGCCCACCGCCTCGGGCGGCCGGCGTTTCCAGAGCTTCAATCCCGATCTGGTGGTGACGTGGCTGACGACCTCGCGGCTGCAGTTCTACGGCGAGGTCTACGGACAGTCGCACTCCGGCTACCGGCAGGGGTGGGGCACCAATGCCGACGGCGGGCTGCAATACCTCATCAATCCGGATTTCGAGGTGGACCTGGAAGAGGGGGTGCGGATCCAGGGCGATCTCGGCGGCTTCTCCAACTACACCGGCGTCGGCCTCGGCCTGATGTTTTGACGGCCGCCGGTCATCGCGGCGCCGCCTCTTGCAAGGCAATGGGCGTCGCGGCGGTCATCGACCATCGGGGCCGGCTGTTCACGGGAGTGAACGTGGAGAATGTTTCCTTTGGATTGTCCATGTGCGCGGAGCGTGTCGCGATCTTCTCCGCGATCGCCGCCGGCGCCCACCGGATCTCTGCGCTGGCTGTCACCTCGAGCGCGGCCGATTTCCTCTCGCCCTGCGGCGCTTGCCGGCAGGTGATGGCGGAATTCGCCGATCCGGACGTCCCCGTCTACTGCGACACCGGCGGTGCGGCGCGGCGCTGGACCGTATCCGAGCTGCTGCCCGAGCGATTCGCCGCTTCGCAGCTGGGTCGGGAGCGCTGACCGGCGCGTCCTCGCGGCGCCCTGACACCGTCTGCGGCTTTCAGTCATCCAGCGCCGGCGCATGGCCCATGGCTTTTTCACGAGCCGCCTCGCGCAGATGCCGGCGAATGAATCCGGCCGCGGCCTTGCGCTTGTCCGAGAGCAGCAGCTCGATCAGCGTCTTGTGCTCGCGGCAACGCCGTGCGGCGGCTTCCCGATCCGCAGTCTTGCGGTATTCCATCAAGCGCCGCAGGCGATTGATCCGCTTCAGCGACTCCAGGATGAATACATTGCCGGAGCACGCGGCGATGGTCTCGTGCAGGCGCGTATTGGCATCGAACAGTTGTGCCGGGGACACCCGCTTCACGGCGCCGTCGATCAGGGCCTGCTGTTCCGCCAGGCATGTGAGCAGCGCCGGCTCGTCGATGCGGAAGCCGGGCTCGTGCATGGCGGCCGGCTCGATGAGGATCCGCATGCGGTAGGCTTGGTCGCAGGTATCGGCGCAGGTCAGGATCGGCAGGAACCGCCAACCATGACCCGGCAGACGCTCGATCCATCCTTCGTTGGCGATGCGCCGCAGGAGCCCACCCAGTTGGGCCTTCGTCATCCCGTAGCGGCGCATCAGATCGTTTTCGGACACGCGCTCGGGCAGGAGGCCGGCCAGGCGATCCTCGCCGATCTTCAGGTACGTCGCCTCTTGCGCCGGCTCGCTCACGAAGCCCGGCGTGAGGGGCGCAGCCCTGGGCCGCCTGCGCACGACGTACCCTCCCTCACGACGCGGGCTCACTGTCCCGCGGTCGGCGAGCCGCCGCAGCGCCTCGCGCACGGGCGAGCGCGACACGAGGAGGCGAGCCGCCAGGGCGCGCTCAACCAACGGCGTGCCCGCAGCCAGAGACTCCTCGGCGATCATCCGCTCGATCCGGCCGGCGAGCAGCTCGCCAAGCCCCGGGGTGGCGCGAGGGGCGGTGCGCACGATGTGGGCGGCCTCAGCAGCCGGCCACTACCTCAAAGTGCTCCACATGGGGAGGGTGCTGGAAGAAAGGGCCGATGATCGCCCGCCACTCGGTGAATGCCGGCGACTGCCGAAACCCCACCGTGTGCGCCTCGAGCGAGTCCCACTCGACGATGAGGATGAAGCGCCCCGCAGACTCGCGACAGGCGAGGATCCGGTGGCCGCGGTAGCCGCCGGCCTTGGCGAGCAGCGTGCTCGCGGCATGTGTGATGGCCGCGGAGAAAGCGTCCCGGTTCTCGGCGGATACCTTGAAATCAGCGACTTCGACGATCATTCAATGCACCTGATACTTCGTGATGATCTGCGGCCCGAGCACGGGCCTTGCCCCACCGCCCCGGTCGTAGCGGGGCGGCGATTCGGGCTTGAGCAGCACGGCATTGGAGGGAGTGCGGACGGTCATGAGACCTGACGGCGGGTGAGGTGGTCAGCGCGTATGAGGAATCCGCAAGCGCGCCGGATCGAAGGTATGCGCGGGGGATTCGCAGGCATTGACGGGTACAAGCCGCGCCGAGTGGTATTTCGAAGCGTCAATATACCAAAGGCGGGCCGTGACGCAAAGGACCGCCGTTCCGCCGCGCCTCCAGGCATGGCTCTTCAGCCGCAACTCAAGGAGGGATGGACCCGTGGCGGCCCGGCGGGACGCCGGTCGGGCAAGCCGCCATCACCGGCGGTTGATACTCGCGCCGCTCGCCGGTACGGCTGGCGCGCTGGAGAGTTTCTGCGCTAGTGCCTGTGTGACGACGAAAACAGCACCGCGCCTTCGGCATTCGCCTTGCGCCTGGAGATCTCTTCGCACTGAGGGCGGTCCGTTTGCGGCATGTATGCCAGCATGCGTTGGCATTCCTGACGGGTGGCGTAGTACCACGTAGGTGTGGCGGACTGACAGCCCGTGTGCCCGGCGGCGCAGACGGAGAGCATGATGATCCAGACGCCCATTTAATCATTATACTCCTCTATGATTGGCATGGGACGCGCGTTTGCCGCGCTCAAGCTGAATCTGTCTGCAGGTTGAGCTCGGCAGCTTCGTTCTGCCGTCAATCGCGCAGGTGCCGGCATCGATTCACCGTGTGATTGGATACGAGAGAGAGCATGACCCAGCGCTTCAGCGGAACCGACCGTTACATCGCCACCGATGACCTCATGATGGCGGTGAACGCCGCGGTCACCCTCGGCCGGCCGCTGCTCATCAAGGGCGAGCCGGGCACGGGTAAGACGCAGCTGGCGCAGGAGATCGCGCGCTCGCTCGAGCGCCCCCTCTACGAGTGGCACATCAAGTCCACCAGCAAGGCGCAGCAGGGTCTTTACGAGTACGACGCGGTCTCGCGCTTGCGTGATTCACAGCTTGGCGAGGCGCGCGTACACGATATCGCCAACTATATCGTCAAGGGAAAGCTCTGGGAGGCCTTCGAGTCGCAAGTCCAGCCGGTGCTGCTCATCGATGAGATCGACAAGGCGGACATCGAGTTTCCGAACGACCTGCTGCGGGAGCTCGATCGCATGGAATTCTACGTCTACGAGACCCGAGAGCTCGTGACGGCGCGCCACCGTCCCATCATGCTCATCACCAGCAACAACGAGAAGGAGCTGCCCGATGCCTTTCTGCGCCGCTGCTTCTTCCATTACATCCGCTTTCCGGACGAGTCCACGATGCGGGCCATCGTGCAGGTGCACTTTCCGGGGCTAAAGCGGGAGCTGCTCGCAGAGGCGCTGCGGACCTTTTACGAGGTGCGCGAGACCCCGGGTCTGAGGAAGAAGCCCTCGACTTCGGAGCTGCTCGACTGGATCAAGCTGCTGCTCGCCGAGGACATCGATCCGGCGGTGCTGCGCGCCAATGACGAGCGCAAGGTGCTGCCGGCGCTGCACGGCGCTCTGCTCAAGAACGAGCAGGACGTGCACCTGTTCGAGCAGCTCGTGTTTTTGCACCGCCGGGCGCGCTGAGTCACCCCGGCGGCTTCGGGTCATTTCTCGACAGCACGGCATGCTCGTCAATTTCTTTTTTGGACTGCGTGCCGCAGGTGTGCCGGTCAGCATCACCGAGCTGCTGACGTTGCTCGAGGCCCTGCGGGCGAGAGCGGCGGGGCTGTCCGCTCAGGATTTCTACTTTCTGGCGCGCACCTGCCTGGTGAAGGACGAGCGGCATTACGACCGGTTCGACCGGGTGTTTGCCGAGGCTTTTCAGGGCGCGCAGCGGCTGTTCGCCGAGCTCCTTGCGGCGCAAGTCCCCGCCGAGTGGCTGCGGGAGCTCGCCGCGGGCGAGCTGTCGGATGAGGACCGGCGCGCAATCGACGCCCTGGGCGGGTGGGAGAAGCTCATCGAGACGCTGCGCGAGCGCTTGCGTGAGCAGAAGGAAGCCCACCACGGCGGCAGCAAATGGATCGGTACGGGCGGCACGTCCCCGTTCGGCTCAGGTGGCTATCACCCCGAGGGTGTGCGCTTCGGTGAGGCCGGAGCGCGGCAACGCCGCGCCGTCAAAGTGTGGGAGAGGCGCGAGTACCGCAACTTCGATGACACGGTGGAGCTCGGCACGCGCAACATGAAGCTCGCGCTGCGCAGGCTGCGCAAGTTCGCCCGCGAGGGAGTTGCCGACCAGCTCGATCTCGATGGCACCATCGCGGCCACCGCCCGCAACGCCGGACTGCTCGACGTCAAGCTCGTGCCGCAGCGGCGCAATGCCGTGAAAGTGCTGCTGTTTCTCGATGTCGGCGGCTCGATGGACGAACATGTGAGAGTCTGCGAGGAGATGTTCTCGGCGGCTCGCTGCGAGTTCAAGCATCTCGAGCATTTCTATTTTCACAACGTGCCGTACGAGCAAGTCTGGAAGGACAATCACCGCCGCGCCTCCTCCGCGGTCGCGACGCTCGAGGTGTTGCGCACCTATGGTCATGACTATCGGGTGATCCTCGTGGGCGATGCGACCATGAGCCCGTACGAGATCATGCAGCCGGGTGGCAGCGTCGAGCACTGGAATGGCGAGAGCGGGGCGGTGTGGATGCAGCGGCTCTGTGCGGTGTTCCCGCGACTGGTGTGGCTCAATCCCGAGCCGGAACAGCGCTGGGAGCACATCGCCTCGGTACGGCTCCTGAAGGAGCTGGTCGGGGAGCGCATGTTTGCGCTTAACCTGCAGGGTCTTGACTCGGCCATCGCGGAGTTGCGCCGCACGGTGCAGTCGCCCCCGCGCCCGCATGCGCGCAACGCCTGACGGCGCCGGCTCAGATCGGGGCGGATGATCTGCCCGTCCCGGGCAGATCAAGGTGCAGATACTGGTTGAAGGAGGACTCGGCCGGGTAGCCCGCAAACGCCGCTCCCTTGACGAAGCCGCGGCGGCGATAGAGGGCGAGGGCGGGCTCGAATGGCGCTCCGGTACCGGTCTCCAGGCTGAGCCGGCGTATCCCCCGGCGCTGCGCGGCGCGAATGATGTGCTCGAGCAGCTGCGCCGCGACACCCTGGCGGAGGAATTGCGGATGAGTGCGCATCGATTTCACCTCTGCGCATCCGTCGGCCAGGTCCTTGAGCGCACCGATGCCTGCGATGTTCGGGCCGATCCAGCCGCTCCAGACCGTGATATCCGGGGACTGAAGGCTGGTCAGATCCAGGGCAAAGGAAGTGCCCGCAGGAGAGTGCGCGCGCATCTCCTCGAGGTGCAGCCGAAGCAGCCCCTGAGTGGCTGCTCCGCAGAGGTCGTCGCGAACGATCCGGATCCTCCTCATCACGGGTCTGCCCATTTGCGCCGGGATTGACCTTATCCATTATACTAGACAAAATATCTAATATGAAAGACGCAGCGGAAGCTCTCCCGCCTGAGCCCATCACGTCCCGGATCGCGCTCCGTATGCGGGCCCTGCGGACCGGACGCAGCCTGTCGCTCGAGGATCTGGCGCAGAGGTCGGGCGTCAGCCGTTCCATGCTGTCGCTCATCGAGCGTGAGGAGAGCAGCCCGACGGCGGTGGTGCTGAACAAGATCGCTGCCGGCCTCGGCGTACCCTTGGCGGCTTTTTTCGAGGATCCCGCGGCCGGAGCCGGCCCGCTCTCGAGGGCCCGGGACAGGCGGCCCTGGCGAGATCCCCAGACCGGTTACCTGCGCGAAGTGCTCTCGCCCTCCGGCATCACGGCGCCCTTCCAGCTGGTCGAGGTGACTCTCCCGCCCGGCACGACGGTCCAGTACGAAGGTGTCAACCGGGCGCGGCCGTATCATCAGCAGATCTGGGTGCTCGAGGGGCAAATCGAGGTGTCATTCGGCGCGGACGTCCATCGCCTCGAGAAGGGAGACTGCCTGGCCCGGGACGTGGACGGCAGGCCCGCTTCCTTCAGCAACTCCTCGCGAATGCGTGCGCGCTACGCGGTGGTCATCGCGCTCGACTGAGTCAGGCGAACCCCAACTCATCGGCACGAGGGAGACCGGCGATCCATGTCCCGAAGATCTCACGCGACTGAAGAGGCGGCAAGCGGGTCTCCCGGCCGCGGTGCGGGCTTGACCAGGGATTGCACCCCGGGCGATGCCACGCAGGTCTGCGCCATCTACAACCATTACGTGGAGCGGACGGCCGTCACATTTGAAGAAGCGGCGGTCTCTGCTGATGAGATGTCCCGGCGAATCGTGGAAGTGACCGACCGCTTCCCCTGGCTCGTGTGGGAGCAGGACGGTGCGGTGCTCGGCTACGCCTATGCGGCGTCGTGGAAGAGCAGGTCTGCCTATCGTCACTCGGTGGAGACCACGATCTACCTGAGGCCGGATGCCACGGGGAAAGGCATCGGGACGAGGCTCTACCGGAACCTGCTCGAGAGACTGCGCCCGCTGGGCGTGCATTGCGCCGTCGGCGGCATCGCCTTGCCGAATCCGGCAAGTGTGGCCTTGCACGAGCGGCTCGGCTTCGTGAAGATCGGCCAGTTCCACGAGATCGGGCGCAAGTTCGGTCGCTGGCTCGACGTTGGATATTGGGAAATCCGGCTGCCGTAGTTCCATGCGGGACCCGAGAGAAGCCGTCGCGTTTGATATGTCATGTGAGACTTGGGAGCATTGCGCCATGGTTCAGACATTGCACCGACCCGGCGGGCGTCTGGCGTGCGGACTCGCGGCCGCGCTGGTGTCGATCGCGCTGGCCGCCCCGGCCCGCGCGGCCCCGCGCTCGGCTTCATTCACCGCAATGAGCGCCGACCCGTGCGCGGGCGCGCACAATGCCGGTCCGGGCGCGGCTTTCATGCGCATGATCCTCGAGCCGGGAGCGCATTTTCGCCTGCCGCCGCAAACCGCACGGCAGAGGGCGCGCGCGGCCCGTGCGGCCGCGCGGTCACGGGCGCGGGACTGGGCCGACCTCTGCCGGTACCAGGCGGCGAACGAAG
>JAJZLX010000377.1:0-7552 GCA_021850555.1 Pseudomonadota bacterium
CGCAATGGCGGCGGCGCCGCCCCGGCTGGGACCGCTGGAACCGGAGGCAATTGCCGCCACGCGCACCCCTGCCGGGCTACCAGCGCGACTATCCGCGCGGCCGCTATCCGAATGCGATGCAGCAGCATTCCTTGGAGAATCGCTATTACCGGGCTCCGCAGCGGATCCAGCTTCAGCCGCGTCCCGAGCGTCAGCAGCGCAATCAGTATCAGCAGCGCAATGGGCGCCAGCAACGGAACGAACGTCAGCAGCGTCAGGATCAACGTCCCGGCGAGCGACCACCGCGCTGAGTTCACCGACCGAATTGCGCCGACTCGGACGGAGGCGTCCGTTTGAGCGGTGCGGCTGAACGAGCCGGTACGCGGTCGGCACCGTACCGTCAGTTTGTCCTGGTGGGTGCGGTGCTGGCCGGGTTGCTCGCGGCCGGCGTGGCTGGCGCCTTGGGGGCGTCGGAGATCAGCCGCGCGCTGCTGGTGGCGCTTACCGTCATCGTCATTGCCGTCAGTGCGATCGCGACCGCGCGGGATCTGCTGCGCGGAGAAATCGGGGTCGACATCATCGCGCTGCTGGCGATGGGTGGTGCGCTGCTTCTCGGCCAATATCTCGTCGGTGCCATCATCGCCGTGATGCTCACGGGCGGAATGGCCCTCGAGGAGTACGCGACGGTGCGTGCGCGGCGTGAATTGAGCGGCCTGATCAACCGGGCGCCGCGCATCGCGCACCGCCGTGACACGGGCGGCTACACCGATGTGGGCGTGGAGCAGGTGGCCGTCGGCGATACCCTGTTGGTAAAGCCGGGGGAAGTAATCCCGGTCGACGGTATCGTCGGCGCCGAGGGCGCCGTGCTCGACGAGTCATCGCTGACGGGCGAGTCACGGCCGGTGAAACTCGATGCCGGAGCGCCGGCGCGCAGCGGCGGGGCGAATGCCGGCGGTCCCTTCGAGCTGCGCGTAACTGCCGCCGCGGCGCACAGTACCTATGCCGGCATCATCCGTCTGGTACAGGCTGCGGAGGGTTCCAAGGCGCCGTTCGCCCGGTTGGCGGACCGTTATGCACTTGCTTTTCTCGTCGCCACCCTGGCGCTGGCCGCGGCGGCGTGGGCGGTGAGCGGAGCGCCCGAGCGGGCGCTTGCCGTGCTGGTCGTCGCAACCCCATGCCCGCTGATCCTGGCGGTGCCGGCTGCAATCATGGCCGGAGTGTCGCGGGCTGCCCGCTACGGGATCATCATGAAAGGCGGTGCGCCGCTCGAGACACTGGCGCGGGCGCAAGTGGTATTGCTCGATAAGACCGGCACCGTGACTGCCGCGCGTCCCGAGGTGGTGGCAGTGGAGATGATTGGGGCGGTCGGCGCCGATGATCTGTTGCGTCATGCCGCGGCGCTCGAGCAGCTCTCGGTCCATCCGTTCGCCCCGGCCATACTGGCCGAGGCGCGCGATCGGGGTCTTGCGCTGGTCTTCCCCTCCGACGTTCACGAACAGATTGGCGCGGGGGTATCGGGTGTCGTCGAGGGTCGCCGCATCGCGGTCGGGCAGCACGATTTCGTCGTGCGGGGCGCGACACGCACCGCGAGGGTGCGCTCCATCGAGCAGCGCGCCGGAGTAGAGGGTTCGTCGTGCGTCTTCGTCGCCATGGACGGTGAACTCGCGGGTGTTTTGCTGTTGCAGGATCACATTCGACCGGAGGTGCCGCGTGTGTTGCGCCAGCTGCGCGTCGCGGGCGTACGCCGCATTCTCCTGGTCACCGGCGATCACCCCGAGGTTGCCGAGCTCGTCGCCGACGCGCTCGGCATCGATCGGGTGTTCGCCGAGCGCACGCCGGAGGACAAGGTCGAGGTGGTCCGGACCGCGCGTCGAGAAGGTATCACCGCAATGGTCGGGGACGGAATCAACGACGCGCCCGCGCTGGCTCTGGCGGATGTCGGCATCGCCATGGGTGCGCGCGGAGCCACGGCCGCATCCGAGGCGGCCGACGTCGTGCTCACCTCGGATCGATTCGAGGGCCTCGCCCGCGCGGTGCAGATCGCGCAGCGAACCCGCCGCATCGCGCTGCAGAGTGTCTGGGTGGGGATGGGGTTGTCCGTCATCGCCATGATGCTTGCCGCAGCCGGGTTCATCGTACCGATCGCCGGAGCGCTGCTGCAGGAAGGCATCGATGTGTTGGTCATCCTGAACGCATTGCGCGCATTGGCCGGGCGCGAGACATGGGTCACCAGCACCCCGGAGGCTCGGCGCCTGGCTCAATCACTCGATACGATCCACCGCTCGCTGCGCCCCCGGGTAAGCGAGCTGGGCGAGCTTGCCGTGTGCCTCGATGATCTGCCGCCCGCCGAGGCACTCGCGCGTCTGCAGCGGGCCGCTCGCGTGCTGGAGGAGGAGCTGCTTCCGCATGAGAGCGAGGAGCAGCAGACAGTCTATCCGATCCTGGAGAGCATGCTTGCCGGGGAAAACCCTACCGGACCACTGATCCATACTCACGGTGAAATCCGCCGCCTGAGCCGGCTGTTCTCGCGGTGCGTGGCGCAGCTGCCGCCGACCGGTCCATCAATCGAGGATCTGCGGGAAATTCATCGGCTGCTTTACGGATTGCATGCCATCTTGACGCTGCACTTCGCGCAGGAAGACGAACTCTACAGCCTGCTCGCGGCCTAGATCGCGACGAGCGTGCCACAGACCGCCGCGCCAGCCATTAGAATCGGCGGCAGATGTCACCGGGAGCCGCAGGCGCGTGAACGTACC
Organism: Pseudomonadota bacterium; assembly: GCA_021850555.1. The sequence continues at coordinate 2,736 of JAJZLX010000377.1, forward strand.
CAAACTGCCGCGAGATAGCTGGTTGCTGTGTTTCTCGGCGTTCAGCGCCGATCTTGGCTATCAGGGCGTGACCGCGCTGTTCCCGCTATATCTGGTCTTCGAGCTGCACGCATCGCTGTACGCGTACGGCCTCGTCACGGCGATTGCATTCGGCGGCGGAGCATTCGTCGCATTCATCGGCGGCCGCGCCGGCGACCGTCTCGGTCACAAGCGTGTCGCGATCCTGGGCAACACTCTGATCCCGCTCATGGCGCTGGCGGGACTGGCCGGCTCGGTATGGCTCGCGGCGCTGTTGTACATCCTCGGCTGGTGGGCCCGCTACTTGCGCTCGCCCCCGCGCCGGGCTCTGCTGGTCGACGCGACGCCCCCGGAGCAGCGAATCCAAGCCTTCGGCATGCTGCACGCGCTGGATATCGGCGGTGGCATGATTTCGGCATTGGTCGCGCTGGGTGCGCTCTGGCTGCACTTGGCCGTCGGGCACATCATGCTCTGGGCGGTGATACCGCTGATCGTCTCGACTGTGCTGCTGGTGCTCGTGCGTCGCGACCGGGTCTACACGGCCCGGACGCCGTCCTCGGCGGGCACGCGGGGCGTTCGGTTGACGGCAGGTGCCCTCATGTTGCCGCTGTTGGTGTCCGCCACGCTGTATGGCTTCAGTTTCTACAATCTCGGCTTCCCGATTCTCACCGCGGCGCGCGCTCATCGGACGGCGGGCTACGAATGGGGCGTATTGGCGTATGTCGTCTATCTGGGTATCTCGGCCTGCAGCGGTTATCTTCTCGGGCTGCGCCGGGGTTCGGCCGTACGCTCGCTGTGGCTGATCGGCTATCTGGTTTCGGCGCTCGGCTCCGGTCTGATCGGTCTGGGTGAATGGCTGCACCTTCCGGCGCTGTCGTTCTACCTCGCGGTCGCCGTGCTCGGATTCGGCATGGGAGCGGTCGAGACGTTCGAGCCGGCGCTGGTTTCCTCGGCGGTCAGCCACACGCGTCTGGGGCGAGGTATGGGCTTCCTGTCGGTGTCACGCGCCAGCGGCCAGCTCCTGGCGAATCTGATCATGGGGCTCCTGTTCGCATTTGGACCGGCCGTGCCTTATTTCTACGCAAGCGCCTCGGCGCTTCTGGCCGCGATCGTATTCGGCAGCGTCGAGCTGGCCGGCGCCAGGTGGCGCGTCTAAGCGCCTTGGCAGGGTCGGCTTGCCCGAAGCGCTGGGCGCGCCTTCGGGCCCATCATTAACCAAAAAGAAGACCCCGCTTGCGCGGGGTCGGTCGCTTGCTTGCATCGAGTCGTGCTTATTTTTTTTCTAGGTCGGCACGGTACGGCATGCGTCTGCGGTACGCAGTGCGAGCCCGTGCTTTCTCGGAATTTCCGTGGTGTCGCGTTGTGCTTCCCCCCTTGGACCGGCGCCCGGTCTCAGGTGGCCCACAATGAAGCAATACGCGTGCCAGAAACGGGCGCCGGGCGCCCCAGAGGAGACATCGGCCGCCTCTTGCGGCACTCATGCGACGTAATGTTCAATTACCATCCGTCATTTCGCCCATTGTTGCTGTTGCGACGACAGCACACACGTTGCTTCATGGCGAATTTCGATGAGATGTAAGACTTTTCGACGTAATTTTGATTTCCCTGAACTGTCCCGCGCTTGACATTGGCCATTAACTCCTTGATTTCGAAGAATTAATAGGGACTATTCGAGGCGTAAATGATTTCGACGGGCCGGAATAAGATAGAACGCGCGGTCTTCGATCTACTTTGGATCATCGTGCTGCTGTCGTTGGGGGGGCAGGCCCTGGCAGCCGGCAGCGGATCAGTCTCCGGGGCGCGGCCAACGATCTATCGCGTGCGACCGGGCGATACACTGTCGGGCATTGCGGCGCGATATGGCCTCAGTCTTCAGGCACTCGCGCGACTGAACGGTATTCAACCCGACGGCGTGCTGCGCATCGGAGAGCAATTGCGTGTCCCCGACGCGGGCTCGCCATCGCGGCTGGCAGCTGACGCCTCGTCCGCGCCGGCACTGCCGACAGCGTTCTACCGGGTACAGCCCGGTGACACGCTGTCGGGCATTGCGACGCGATATGGCCTCAGTGTTCAGGCTCTTGCGCGGCTAAATGGCATCGAGCCCGGCGGCATGCTGCGTGCGGGGGAGCGGCTGCGTGTGCCCCGAACGGGGTCGAGTGCCTCGCTGCTGTCGTTCGGACCTGCCTTTCCCTGCCCATCGGTACTGCAGCCTGCGGTCCATTTCTGGATTCGCGTTTACACCCAGGTGGGCACCAATGGGGGCTTCCTGCACGATCCGAACAACCTCGGTGTGGTCTACCAGACGGTGCATTTCCCGCCAGGCAGCTCCCCCTGGGAGCGTCAACACATCGTGGACATCGATCGTGACCGGCTCGCCGCCGAGCTGCGCCGTATCGCCGCCGGTGCCCGGCCGCTGACGCCGCAGGAGCGGCGTATGCGGGCGCTCTGGGGCCCCGACGTGAGTGCCGCGCGCCTGCTGCGGGCGGCGGATGACATTCGATTCCAGCTCGGACAGTCGAATCGATTCAAGGCAGGTTTGATCCGTTCCGGCGCCTGGCAGCATGCGATCGCGCGGGCGCTCGCTCAGCAGGGGCTGCCACCGGAGCTCGCCGCGCTGCCGCTGGTGGAGTCGTCCTACAATCCGCTGGCGTTTTCCAAGGACGGCGCTGCGGGTATCTGGCAGTTCATGCCGGGTACGGCACAGCGCTTCCTGCGCATGAACTCGGCCGTCGATCAGCGGCTCGATCCGTTCAGCGCCACGGTGGCGGCCGCGCAGCTGCTCGCCTACAACCATCGGATCCTGGGAACCTGGCCGCTGGCGATTACGGCCTACAATCATGGCCTCGCGGGGATGCTGCGCGCCGTTCGCACCGTCGGCACCAAGAACATCGGCGCCATCGTGTTGCATTACCGGACGCCCATGTTCGGATTTGCATCGCGCAATTTCTACGCGTCGTTCCTGGCGGCCCTGTACGTCGATGAGCATGCTCATCGCTATTTCGGCAATCTGCACGAGTTGCCCGAGGAGCGATTCCACGAACTGCCGTTGCCCGGCTATGTGTCCATGGCTGCGCTCGAGAGGGCGCTCGATGTGCCTGTTGCTCGTCTGCGCGAGCTGAACCCGGCGCTTCTGCCGCCGGTGTGGGACGGCGAGCTGGATGTGCCGAAGGGCTATCGTCTGCGCTTGCCGGAGCGAGGGCCGATCTGGACTGTTGCCGATCTCATCGGCCGTCTCGGCCCGGGCGCGTTGCTTGCCGAGCAACTGCGCCCGGCCATCTACCGCGTGCAATGGGGCGATACACTCTCGGGCATCGCGGCGCGCTACGGGCTGAGTATCTGGACACTGGCGCAATTCAACGGCATCCAGGCTGACGGCATCTTGCGCGTCGGGGAACGTCTGCGGCTGCCCGGGGCTGCGCCGCCGGCGGCGCTGTTGGCGGCGAACGCCGGGCCCGGACCCGGACTGCCTGGAAGCTATCGGGTGCAGCCTGGGGATACGCTCTCGGGCATTGCCGCCCGCTACGGGATGAGCACCTGGGCGCTGGCTCGACTGAACGGCATCCAGGCTGACGGCATCTTGCGCGTCGGGGAGCGCCTGCGGCTGCCCGGCCCAGGGCAGCCGGCGGCCCTGCCGGCGGGCATCGTCGCAAGGGCGGCCCGGCCGTCCTCCACCGACAAGGTGGAGGCGCGAGGGCCCGGGCTCGGTCCAGGCGGCCACTCTGCGCCGAGTCTCGATCCAACGGACTATTCAGTGGCATCGAACGATACGATCCGGGTGGCCGCGGCCGAATCGCTCGGGTACTACGCCGAGTGGCTGGGGGTCAGCGCCATGGATCTGCGTCGGATCAATCATCTGCGCGTCGGCCAATCACTGTGGATCGGCGAGCGGATCCGGCTGGATTTCCGGCATGTGACGCCCGCACAGTTCGAGCAGCAGCGGGTGGCCTACCATCGAGCCCTCGAAGCAAGCTACTTCGCGACGCACCGTATCGACGGCGTGTTCTACTACGTGACGCGCAGTGGCGACTCGTTGTGGACGTTGATGCAGCGCTTCCCGGAACTGCCCGAATGGCTCCTGCGCCAGTACAACCCTCATACCGATTTCTTTGCGCTCAAGCCCGGCACGCGCCTGGTCGTCCCGCGGATCGAGGCCGTCGCCGCAGGACGCTGAGCGCGGCGTTGCGGGGATGGAAGCCGCGCGCCACCTGCCGCCGCTCGCGTCTATAATGAAACCATGCGTCATTCCACGACCATCCTGGCGGCGGCGCTCGGCGCTGCCGCGGCAATAGCCCATGCCGCTCCGCGGGTGGAGCGCGTCGCCCTGCGGGCCGACCCGCATCTTCCCCAGGTCCAATACGTGCTGGTGAAGAAGCACGAGCGGCGCTTGTTTCTGATGGACGGCAGCGAGGTGGTGCGTTCGTTCAAGATTCACCTCGGACTGATGCCGCGGGGGCAGAAGAGACGTTCCGGCGACTTCCGGACCCCACAGGGATGGTACAAGCTTGTGCGGCGTGATCCGCGCAGCGAATTCTTCCTGTCGATCCAGATTTCCTATCCCGATCGGGCTCAGCGCGCCTTCGCCCGGGCGCACGGGTGGCGGCCCGGGGGCGAGATCATGATCCATGGCCTGCCGAACCGATTGACCGCTCCGCTGTCCTACTATCTGCACAGCGATTGGACCGATGGCTGTATCGCCGTCTCCGATGCCGACATGATGCAGATCTGGATGATGACCCGCGACGGCACGCCGATCGACATCCAACCCTGAGCCTTCGTTCCAGCATGGAAGTGCAAGATTC
>JAJZLX010000377.1:7562-10526 GCA_021850555.1 Pseudomonadota bacterium
GCGCGTTCATCCCCGCGGCAGTCTCGAGAACCTCTCCCAGGAGGAAATAGCCAAGCTGCTCGATTCCGGGCAGCGCGGGTTGTATCCGCTGTTCCGCCAATGTGCTCTGGCGGTGCTCAACAGCGGTGCCGAGACGGATAACGCCAAGGAGATATTCGACCGCTACCGCGACTTCGAAGTGCGCATCAAGCGCCAGCCGTGGGGTATCCATCTGGAGATGCACCACGCGCCGGGTACCGCGTTCGTCGATGGCCAGATGATCCGGGGCATCAAGGAGCATCTGTTTGCGGTGCTGCGTGACATTGTCTTCACCTCGAACGAGATCTTGGCTGACGGCCGGTTCGATCTGACCGAGTCCGCCTCGATCACCAACGCGGTGTTCCATATCCTGCGCAACGCGCAGCTGCTCGAGTTCAACACACATCCCAACCTGGTCGTGTGCTGGGGCGGACACTCGATCGGCAACGAGGAGTACAAGTACTCCAAGCGGGTCGGCTATGAACTCGGGCTGCGCGGGCTCGATGTCTGTACCGGCTGTGGTCCGGGCGCGATGAAGGGGCCGATGAAGGGAGCGACCATCGGACATGCCAAGCAGCGCATCGAGCGCGGGCGGTACATCGGCATCACCGAGCCGGGCATCATCGCCGCCGAGCCGCCGAACCCCATCGTCAATCACCTGGTGATCATGCCGGACATCGAGAAGCGTCTCGAGGCGTTCGTGCGTTTCGCGCACGGCATCGTCGTGCTTCCGGGGGGCGCCGGCACGATCGAGGAGATTCTCTACCTGCTCGGCATCCTGCTCGATCCGGCCAATCGCGATCAGCCCTTCCCCGTTGTGCTCACCGGCCCTCGCTCGAGCGCCGCATACTTCGAGCAGATCCGCCATTTCATACGCGGCACGCTCGGCGAGACGGCGGTCGACTGTCTGAGCATCGTCATCGACGATCCGGCGGAGGTGGCCCGCCACATGGTGCGGGGCATCGAGGCGGTGCGGGATTTCCGCCGCCGCCAGAAAGACGCTTACAATTTCAACTGGCTGCTGTCGATTCGGCCGCAGTTTCAGCATCCATTCTTGGTCACGCATCAGTCGATGCGCGCGCTCGACCTTGGGCGCGACCAGCCCGTGCACGAGCTTGCCGCGAATCTGCGCCGGGCCTTCTCGGGCATCGTCACCGGCAACGTCAAAGAGCACGGCATCCGCGCGATCGAGCAGCACGGACCGTACGAGCTCACCGGTGACCGCGATATCATGCAGCTGCTCGATCAGTTGCTCGCGGAGTTCGTCGCGCAGGGCCGCATGAAACTGCCCGGCAGCAGCTACCGGCCGGTCTACCGGCTGGTAGCGTAGCGCTCGACAGCGCCCACGGCGTCGGCGCCATATGACATAATCGCCTATCTCATTGCATAAGCCGATTCATTCCCTCATTGGACCCGCGCGAGCCGAAGCGCCTGTGAACCAGTACCTGCGCCATAGGCGTGCGGAACGTACTCTGGACACCCGTCGTCCGAGGTGCGTCCATGAGTTCATCTTTCAGGGAGCGCGACGCTCCACCCGAGGTGAAAGAGGAGCGGGCCGTCAAGGGCTCGCCGCCCGCACCGTTTCCGACCTGGCTCGACCGCATGCAGAATGTTCGGGCGCGTCACGAGGCGATCACGCGCAGTCTCAATACTTGGTCCAATTACAAGAATTGGGCCGAGCGCATGCGCAGCACTTGGACCGAGGACTCGCCCGAGGCCGGCGCCGCGCCGCACACGGGCAAGGGCCCGACGACGCCCAATCACTGAGGACGGGCCGATGGAATTCGTGATGCTCTGGTGGGACGAGCTGGATGACCTGGCGGCGCTGGTGTGTCACGTTGCCCGGGAGGTGATTGCCGAGGTCGCGGTCTTGCCGCGGCGCCGGGCCCTGGGCAGCGTAATCGAGCAGTTGCTGAGGCTGCCGGCCTGAGCGTGCGGCCGGCGCGGCCCCTCTTCACCGCGCCCGCGCATTGAAAAACGCTTCGCCGCGCCCAAAATCGTCCGCTCCACAGCGATGTAGGAGTGGACCGTGAACCCCCCCGCCGAGACCCCTTCCAGCCCCGCTTCAGACCGGCAGACGCACGGCTTTCAGGCGGAGGTGCGTGAGCTGCTGAAGCTCATGATCCATTCCCTGTACAGCCACCGGGAAATCTTCCTGCGCGAGCTGATCTCCAATGCCTCGGATGCCAATGACCGGCTGCGCTTTGCGGCCATCAGTTCTCCGGAGCTGCTCGAGCGTGACGCGGAGCTCGCGATTCGCATCGATGCCGATCCCGAGGCGGGCACGATCACCGTCGTGGACAACGGAATCGGAATGACGCGTGAGGAGGCGATGGCGAATCTCGGCACCATCGCTCGCTCCGGAACGGCGGAATTCTTCCGCTCACTCTCGGGCGATCGGCAAAAGGATTCGCAGCTGATCGGCCAGTTCGGCGTGGGGTTCTATTCGGCCTTCATCGTGGCCGAGCGCGTGGAGGTGCTCTCGCGGCGCGCCGGTGCGCCGCCCGAAGCCGCAGTCCGCTGGGAATCGAATGCCGACGGCGAATTCACGGTCGAAAGTGTTACGCGCGAGGCGCGGGGCACGGCTGTGAAGCTGTATTTGAAGCAGGAAGCGAAGGAATTCGCCGACCCCTTCCGGCTGCGGGGACTGATCCGGCGCTATTCCGACCACATCGCCTTCCCGGTGCGGATGCGCAAAGAAGGCGAGGCTTCGCTCGAGTACGAAACGGTCAATCAGGCGACGGCCCTGTGGGTGCGGCCGCGCGCCGAGATCAGCGAGGACGAGTACCGCCAGTTCTACCAGCATCTGGCCCATGATTTCAGCGAGCCGCTCGCCTGGAGCCACAATCGCGTCGAGGGCAAGCGCGAGTACACGAGTCTGCTCTACGTCCCGGGACGCGCGCCGTTCGACCTGTGGCAGCGTGATGCGGCGCACGGCTTGAAGCT
>JAJZLX010000531.1:0-8485 GCA_021850555.1 Pseudomonadota bacterium
GCGTGGGGTGATGTCGATCAGCAGCTGATTCTTGAACGGCTTGAGCGCTTGGCTGCGACGTACGGCCTTGCGCAACCGGGCCATCAGCGACTCGAGGCGGCGGTGATCGGCGCCCGCGACCTCCTTGCGTGCCTGCACGAGGCTCGGCCGGCCGAGCGGTTGCCGATAGCGGTTGCTGCCGGGCCCCTTTTCGGCCGCGTCCAGGTGGACCATCTGTTGCTTGCGTGTGTGAAATCCGTTCAGTCCGCCGCCGAGGTTGATGGGGCTGGTGCTGGCGCCGCCCGGCCCGGCCGGTCCCGGCGCGGCCCGCACGCTCTGTCCGGATTGCATGCTCGGGTTCTTGAAATAGTTGAAGATCGCGGCCCGCTCGGCCTTGTTGACGGCCGTGACGATCCACATGACCAGGAAGAAGGCCATCATGGCGGTCACGAAGTCGGCGTAGGCGACCTTCCAGACTCCGCCGTGGTGCTCGGCGGCACGGCGCTTGCTCCGCTTGACGAAGATCGGTGCCTTCTCGTCCTTTTTTTGCGCCGACCCGGCCATCAGGCGCCCACTTTGACTTTGCCTTTCAGCTGGGCCTCGAGGTCGGCAAAGCTCGGGCGGACGTCGCTGAACAGGAGCTTGCGGGCGAACTCGATGGCCACCGCGGGCACGTAGCCGCGCACGCTCGCGACCAGCGCCATTTTGACCAGCTCGAAGGCTTTGGCCTCGTCGTTGGCCGCATGCGCCAGGGCCGCGGCGAGCGGTCCGGCGAAGCCGTAGGAGATCAGGATGCCGAGGAACGTGCCGACCAGCGCCGAGGCGACGCGGGCGCCGATGGCGGCGGTATTGGCACCCGCGATCGAGGCCATGGTGTTGACGATGCCGAGGACCGCCGCGACGATGCCGAAACCCGGTAGAGAGTCGGCCATGCGCTGCACGGCGTGCGAGGTCTCGTGGATCTGCTGGTGGAAAGTCTCCAGCTCCTGGTCGAGCAGGCTCTCGAACTCGTGCGGGTCGAGATTGCCGCCGACCATCAGCCGCAGGCAGTCGGTGATGAACTGGCGCAGATGGTGATCCTGCGCGATGCGGGGGTATTTCTTGAACAGCGCGCCGCCGTCCGGTGCGTCGATATCCGCCTCGATCGCCATCAGGCCTTCCTTGCGGATCTTCACCAGGATTTCGTAGAGCAGCTTCAGGAGCGCGACGTAGTCGTCGTGCTCGTAGCGTTCCTGGCGGATCAGCGCGACGATGTCGTCGAAGGTGGCCTTGACGATCTTGATCGGGTTGCTCGTGAGAAACGCACCGAAGGCCGCCCCGACGATGATCAGGAACTCCGCGGGGTGCCACAGCGCGAGGAGTCTGCCTCCCTCGATGATGAAGCCCACGATCACGCAGCCGAGGACGACGACGCTGCCGATGATCTGGATCACCGCACACCCCGCGCGCAGGTGCCGAGCCTCGAGCGCGGCGGACGAATGATCACGGACTCCGATCCGCGCGCACGGTTTGCCCGCGAGGATGCCGCCGGCGGCGGTGCTCGGCGCGCCCCTCGGGCTGGGAGAGCTGGAATGATTCGGCGCTCGGGCATGGCCGTCCTGTCAGAGTCAAACTCCGGGCTGCAAGCGGACGCGGATCTCTAGAGCCGCGTATGCCTGTCAAGGGATGCCGCGAGCTATGCAGGGTGCGAACGTGTGCGACCCGGTCCACTGTGCGCCGCTACCGACGTGGGTATCGGCGCGCCGGGGCCGTTCTTGAGCGTTCAGGGGCCTGAACTGTGACGCCGAGCGGGTAAACTGGCGCCGCCGCCCCCGGCTTGCGGCAAGGAGATCCCCGTGCTTGAGCATCTCGACCGGCTGCCGCCGGATCCAATCCTCGGCCTGATGGCTGCGTATCGCACCGACGACGATGCGCGCAAGATCGATTTGGGCGTCGGCGTCTATCGCGACGACCAGGGCAGCACGCCCATCATGCGGGCGGTACGGGCTGCGGAACTGGCTGTTTTGGAGCGGCAGACGACCAAGACGTATGTCGCCCCGGCCGGTAATCCCGCATTCAATGACGCGATGCGCCGCTTGGCGTTCGGTGCACACAGTGCGCTTGGCGAGTCGGATCGGGTATGCGCGGTGCAGGCACCGGGCGGATGCGGCGCGCTGCGTCTCGGCGCGGAACTGATTCGTGCAGCGGTTCCCGATGCCACCGTATACGTCAGCACGCCCACCTGGGCGAATCACGTGCCGCTGTTGTCCGGCTGCGGGCTGAAGCTCGAGCGCTACCCGTATTACGATCCCACCACCGGCGGTGTTGCGTTCGAGGCCATGATGCGCGCGCTCGAGAAGCTGCCACCCCGCTCGGTGATCCTGCTGCACGCCTCCTGCCACAACCCGACGGGCGCGGATCTCGAGGCTGCGCAGTGGGGTGAGCTTCTGGGGTTGATGCAGCGGCGTGCGCTGTTGCCGTTCATCGACATGGCTTATCAGGGGCTCGGCGACGGGATCGATGCAGACGCCGAGGGACTGAGGCTGCTCTGCGCGGCACTGCCCGAGGCGTTGATCGCGGTTTCGTGCTCCAAGAATTTCGGTCTCTACCGCGAGCGTGTCGGCTGTCTGATCGCGCTCAACCAGAACGCCGCGGCCGCGGGCGCCACGCTGACGCAGCTGACGTGCATCGCTCGCGGGCTGTATTCGATGCCGCCGGACCACGGCGCCGCCATTGTTGCGGAGATTCTCGGCAGCGATACACAGCACGCCGCGTGGCGCAGCGAGCTCGACGAGATGCGCGCGCGGATCGCTCGCCTGCGGGTTGCGGCCACCCGGGCGCTGGCTGAGGCCTGTCCCGACGAGGACTTCAGCCACATCCAGCGCCAGCGCGGCATGTTTTCCTATCTCGGCATCAGCCCGCAGATCGTGCAGCGGCTGCGCGAGCGGCACCACGTGTACATGACGGAAGACAGCCGCGTCAACATCGCGGGCTTGCGGCTGCAGAACATCCCGTATTTCGCCGCCGCGGTCGCCGCCGCACTGCGTCAGTAGTTCCCCACGGACTCGCGTCCACCCCGAGCCATGAAGCATCACGAACGTTTGACAGGCACAGGGAGGTGCCCCGCCGCCGCAGGTGGCGGACGTTGAGCCAAAAACCACGCTTTTTGGCTCAACGGCGCTGGGCGGGGCAGGAGCCCCGATCCAGCGCTTCGTAGTAGGGTGCGCTTGAAGGGTGCCTCATGCACGTAACGTATAACCCATGGCTCGTCGGCCTCTCGGTCTTCGTGGCCATTGCCGTTTCCTATACGGCGCTGATGCTGGCCGGCCGAGTGGCGGAGGCCGAACGCTCCGGCGGGCGGGTGTGGCTGTTCGGCGGGGCGGTGTCGATGGGCATCGGGGTCTGGGCGATGCACTTCATCGGTATGCTCGCCTACTCCCTACCGATTCATCTGCGCTACAACATCCTGATCACGCTGGCGTCGCTGCTGATCGCGATCCTGACGTCGGGCTTTGCGCTGTCGATCGCAAGCCGCCGGGCTGTGACGGCGTGGCGCCTCGCGATCAGCTCCCTGGTCATGGGCGCCGGCATCGCCGCCATGCATTACACGGGCATGGCGGCGATCCAAATACGGCCAGCGATCACGTACAACCCGGCGTTGGTCATGGCGTCGGTGCTCATCGCGGTCGCAGCGTCCTTTGTCGCGTTGTCGCTTTTCTTCCGACTGCGCACCCTGGATCCCCGCCTGCTGAGGCTGGTGCGCGCTTCGTCGGCGGTCATCATGGGCTGCGCGATCGCCGGCATGCACTACACCGCGATGATCGCTGCGCGCCTCGCGCCGGGCTCATATTTCTACGGTGGAGCGGCTTTCAACAACGATTGGCTTGGCGTCACCATCGGCATGGCTGCCTTGGCGGTTCTGGCGATAACGCTCATCACCCTCGTTTACGACGCCCATCTCGAATCGCGCAGCCGGCAGGATGCGCGGCGTCTGGCCAAGCTCAACGAGGAGCTGCAGTACGGCAAGAACCTGCTCAGCCTCGCGACGCAGGCGGCGGGAATCGCCAGCTGGGAATATGACCTCGCCACCGGCCGCTTCCTGTGGACCGAGAACGACATCGTTTCCCTCAGGAGCTCGAACCTCGATCCCCGTTACCATGGCGATGCCCTGTTGGCGAGCATCCATCCGGAAGACGCCGCGGCCGTTCGAGCGTCGATCCTGCGCGCGGTGCGGGGGCGCCGTGCCACCTGTACGTTCCAAATGCGGGTCGCGGCTTCCGAGACGACGATCCATCTGCAGGCGCACGCAAAACTGCTGGCGGACGGACACGGGCGCGTCTCACGCCTGCTCGGTGTGTCATGGGACGTGACGGAGCAGGTACGCCAGGAGGAGCGTAGGGTCACGCTGCAATTGCAGCTGCAGGAGGCGTCGCGGCAGGCGGGTATGGCGGAAGTTGCCACGGGGGTCCTGCACAGCGTGGGCAATGTGCTGAACAGCTTGAGTGTCTCTGCGGCGCTGTTGACGTCACGGCTGCGCGAGTCGCGCGCGGTCAATGTGCAGCGCCTTGCACAGCTGCTGCCCGATCAGACACCGGCGCTGGTGTCGTTCTTCGCCACCGATCCGCGCGGCAAGGAGCTGCCGGGCTACCTGCGCCAGCTCGGCGAGCACCTCGTGCGCGAGAACCGCGAGCTTCAGGACGAGGCCCGGGCACTTGCGACCCACGTCGAGCACATCGGCACCATCGTCGCCGCCCAACAGACCTATGCGCGCCGTGGCGGCAACCCCGAGGAGCTCGATGTCGCGGAGCTCATCGAGCGCGCCATCGCCCTGCATTTTTCGCTCGGGTCGGACACCACCGTGCGCAGGGACTACCACCCCGTTACCCGAGTCATGATCGATCGGCACAAGGTCATGCAGATCCTGGCGAACCTGCTGAGCAACGCTCAGCATGCGATACGCGCGCAGGCGCACGGTCCGAAAGTGCTGACCTTGCGCCTGCGCCCGGTGCCGCCGGGCTCGTTCCAGATCGAAGTCGAGGACAGCGGCATCGGCATCAGCGACGCGGTGATGGGGCGCCTGTTCGAGTTCGGGTTCACCACCCGCAAGGACGGCCACGGCTTCGGCTTGCACTCGAGCGCGGCGCTCGCCCGTGAGATGGGCGGGGCGCTCAGGGCGCACAGCCGCGGCACAGGACTGGGGGCGTGCTTCACGCTCCGGTTGCCGATGGCGGGCAGTGAAGCGCAGCCGCGGAGGCAGAGCGCATGAGCACGCCCGGCAGCTGCGACGATCCCGTGCGGGTGCTGGTCGTCGACGACAATCCGGTCATTCACCGCGACTTCGACAAGATCCTTGCCCGGCCCAGTGAGCCGGCGCGCGCACTGGTGGCGGCCGAGACACTGCTCTTCGGCGAAATCCGCAGCGAGCGGCGCCGCGGAGTGCCCTACGCGCTGCAATTCGCCACGCAGGGCGAGGAGGGTGTCGCTCTGGCGCGGCACGCGCGCCAGAGCGGCCGGCCGTTCGAGATCGCGTTCGTCGACATGAAAATGCCGCCCGGTTGGGATGGGCTCGAGACCATCGAGCGGCTGTGGGCGGTCGATCCGGACATCCAGGTGGTCATTTGCTCGGCGCACTCCGATTACGACTGGAACGAGGTGATCGACCGTCTTGGACAGACCGATCGCCTGCTGGTGCTGAAGAAGCCGTTCGAGCCCATCGAGGTGCTGCAGTGTGCGAACGCCCTGTCGCGCAAATGGCAGCATGAGCGAACGCTGCGCAGCCAAGTGGAGACGCTCGAGCACGTGGTCGCCACGCGCACCGAGAAGCTCGAGGCCGCCAATCGGCAGCTTCGCCACCTCGCCAGTCATGATGCCCTGACGGGACTGCCAAACCGTATCCTGCTCGATGACCGGCTGGCCCAGGCGATGGCGCGCGCCAATCGGGAGGGCACGTTGTTCGCCGTCCTGGTGGTCGATCTGGATCGCTTCAAGCAGATCAACGACTCGCTTGGGCATCGCGCCGGCGACGCGGTGTTGGATCAAGTGTCGCGGCGGCTGTTGTCCGTGACGCGAGACATCGATACCGTTGCGCGTACCGGCGGCGACGAATTCGTCGTTCTCATCAGTCCCTCGACCGCCACGGAGGATGCGCTGGTCATCGCCCAGCGTGCCGGCGACGCACTGCGTGCCCCGATGCGGATCGGCGCAGTCGATCTGCACGTGACGGCCAGCATCGGCGTGGCCTATTACCCCGCGGACGGCGCCTCGGCAGAAAGCCTCATGGCATGCGCGGACGCGGCGATGTACTGTGCGAAGCAGCGCGGTCGGAACAACATCCAACGCTTCACCGCGGGCATGGATGCCACCACCGTGGCGCGGGTGAGCCTGGAGAGCGATCTGCATCGCGCGATCCAGGCGCACGAGTTCGAGTTGTACTACCAGCCGAAGGCCGAGACGGACAGCGGCGAGGTCTACAGCGCCGAAGCCCTGATCCGCTGGCGGCATCCCCAGCGAGGGCTCATCGCGCCCGCCGACTTCATTCCGCTCGCGGAGGAGTGCGGGCTGATCACCGAGATCGGCGCCTGGGTGCTGCGGGAAGCGTGCCGGCAGTGCGCCGAATGGCAGCGCAACGGCTTGCCGACGCTGCGGGTCGCGGTCAACGTCGCCGCCGCCCAATTCCGTCGCGGCGACCTGCTCGAAATCGTCGGCGAGGCGCTGGCTCAGGCGAGCCTCGAGCCGCGCTTTCTCGAGATCGAACTCACCGAGAGCGCGGTGATGACCAATCCCGAGGACTCCGCGGCCATCCTGGAGAAGTTGAGCCGCATGGGAGTTCTGGTGTCCGTGGACGATTTCGGCACCGGCTACTCGAGCATCAATTACTTGCGACGCTTTCCGATCGACAAGCTGAAAATCGATCAAACCTTCGTGAAGGCGCTCGACAGCGAGGTCGACGCGTCCATCGTGCGCGCCATCGTGTCGCTCGCGCACAGTCTGCGGCTGAAGGTCGTCGCGGAGGGGGTCGAGACCGCCGAGCAGCTGAAATTCCTGCAGTCCCTCGGTTGCGATCAATATCAGGGCTTTCTGTTCAGTCCGCCGCTGCCGGCGCGGCAATTCGCGGACCTGCTGCGCGACTGGCAGCGCGAAGAGGATGCGCTGTCGCGGGCCGAGGCCGTCCGCACGCACAGCAAGCTGTCCGTCCCGCGCTGATTCGCGCCGCGCCCGAGTCTGGTCTCTCTCGGGCCTGATGGGGCGTAGAGTGCCTTCTGCCGGGCGCCCGGGTCGGCGCCGAGGACTGGATCATGGCAGCGCCGGACCGCCCTGCCCGCGCGGCGGCTGGTCGCAGATCCGCCACGGCTCATCGCAGCCTTTGCTCGTTTGATCGAGCCCGATTGCGCCCGGACGCGCAAAAGGCACGGCGAACGGCTAAATTTGACGGATTCGAGCAAGGGCCGGACCGCGCCGATCATCGATTATTCTGCGGGCCGTCCGGGGGGCTCACATCCCACGTCAATCCGGGAGGTTTCCCGTGCGAGTACGCAGTGCTGCGATGCTGGTTTTGGGGGCGGCCGCGGCCGTGCTGGCCTCGGCCGCAAACGCGGCGATGCCGGTATCCGGGATCGCACAGGTGCCGCGCGCCGATTATCAGGCGCTTCATTGGCGCCTGATCGGCCCGTTCCGCGGTGGCCGTGTCCTGGCAGTGACCGGCGTGCCGGGCAGCAGCCGGGTGTTCTACTTCGGCTCCGTCGATGGTGGGGTCTGGAAGACCGAGGACGCCGGGCGGACCTGGAAGCCGATCTTCGATCACGAGCCGGTGGGCTCCATCGGCGCCATTGCCGTCGCCCCCTCCGACGCGAACGTCATCTACGTGGGCACGGGCGAGGCGGACATGCGCTCGGATATCGCCCAGGGCGACGGCGTGTACAAGTCCACCAACGGCGGGCGCAGCTGGATGCACCTGGGATTGACCGATACGCGGCAGATCGCCCGCATCATCGTCGATCCGCACAATCCCAACATCGTATTCGTCGCCGCTCTCGGCCATCCGTACGGCCCCAATGCCGAGCGTGGCGTGTTTCGCTCGCTCGATGGCGGACGGCACTGGCAGAAGGTGTTGTACCTGAATGACAATACCGGGGCCGTCGATCTGGCGTTCAAGCCGGGCGACTCCCGGACGATTTATGCCGCGCTGTGGCAGACGCGCCGGCCACCGTGGAGTGTGTATCCCCCCTCGAACGGGCCGGGCACCGGCTTGTATGTCTCGCACGATGGGGGCAATCACTGGACGCACGTCATCGGGCACGGCTTCCCGGCTCACCCGGGCCGTATCGGGCTCGCGGTCGCTCCAACGCGGCCCGATTGGCTCTACGCCATCGTCGGCGGCACGTGGAAGAGCGAGGGTCTTTACCGCTCGGAGGACGGCGGTGTGACCTGGCGGCGTCTGTCACGGGATCCGCGGATCACCCAGCGCTGCTGGTATTTCTGTGCGCTCACGGTCGATCCCGCCAACGCCGACCGCCTGTATGTAGAGGAT
>JAJZLX010000531.1:8495-10451 GCA_021850555.1 Pseudomonadota bacterium
CGGCAGGCATTTCATTGCGCTCAAGGGTGATCCGACGGGCGATGACTACCATCAGCTGTGGATCGACCCCACCGATCCGAACCGCATGATTCTCGGCTCGGATCAGGGCACGGAGGTCACGCTGGACGGCGGCAAGACCTGGAGCACCTGGTACAACCAGCCGACCGCGCAAGTCTACAAGATCAGCACCGACGACCGTTACCCGTTCTGGGTGTACGGCTCGCAGCAGGACTCGGGAGCCTTTGCGCTGCCGAGCCAGACCATCGGCTACGACGGCATTACGATGGAGGAGTTTCGCGAACTCACCCCCGGCGGGGAGAATGGCAACGTCGTCCCGGATCCCGAGAACCCAAACATCGTGTACGGCGACGGGACGGGGGAAACCACCACCGTGCAGAAGCTCGACGTGCGCACCGGACAGGTACGCGACGTCGATCCGATGCTGGCCTATCCCGATGCGCGGTATCGCACCGATTGGACGCTGCCGCTGGTGTTCTCGCCCTACGACCACAAGACCCTGTATTTCGCCAACCAGTTTCTGTTCAGCACCGACGACGGTGGCGTGCACTGGCGACGGATCAGTCCTGATCTCTCCCGCAAGAATCCCGGCGTTCCGCCGAATCTCGGCCCGGTCACGGCGGCCGACAACATCGACGTTGGTCCGCGCCGCGGGGTGATCTATTCGATCGCGCCCTCGCCGTTCACCGCCAGAGTGATCTGGGTGGGCACGGACGACGGCCTGGTCTGGCGCACCGATGACGGTGGCGCGCACTGGATCAACGTCACACCGAAGGTGCTGACCCCCTGGTCGAAGGTCGCCGGAATCGTGCTGTCGCGCTTCCATCGCGGCACGGCCTATCTGGCCATCGACCGCCATCGTCTGGACGACGAGACGCCGTACATCTACGTGACGCGCAATGACGGCAAGACCTGGACCCTGATCACCGACGGCATCCCGCGTCATGATTTCGTCAATGTGGTGCGCGAGGACCCGGTCAAGCCCGGGTTGCTGTACGCGGGCACCGAGTACGGGGTGTTCGTGTCGTTCGATGACGGTGCGCACTGGCAGTCGTTGCAGCAGAACCTGCCGGTCTCCTCGGTGCGCGACATCAAGATCCGCGACAACGATCTGGTGCTCGCGACGCACGGCCGAGGCGTCTGGATCATGGACGACATCACCGCGCTGCGGCAGATGGGCGCTGTGCGCCCCGGATCGGTCACCCTGTTCAAGCCCGAGCCGGCGATCCGGCTGCGGCCGGCCGGCTTCACGGGCACGCCGTTCCCGAAGAGCGAGCCCATGGCGGCCAATCCGCCTTTCGGCGCTTACATCGACTACGTGCTGCCGCGCAACGTCACCGGCCCGGTGACGTTCACGATTCTCGATGCGCGCGGCCGGGTCGTGCGCCGTTACAGCAGCGCCGAGCACGTCGTGCCGCCGAATCCCGCGAAGCTGGACTACGCGCCGATCTGGGCCAAGCGGCCGATGGTTCCGGCGGCCACCCCGGGGATGCACCGATTGGTGTGGGATCTGCACTACGCCGCGCCGCGCGCGCCGGGTGCGGCGGGCCCCGAGAAGCCGGGCGTCTGGGCCCCCCCCGGCAGGTACACTGTCGTGCTGACGGTGGACGGTAGGACGTATCGACAGCCGCTGCGTGTCGAGCCGGATCCGAATGTGAAAGTGCCGCAGGCGGCTCTGGTCAGTCAGTTCCATCTGGCGCGGAAAATCGAGCGCACCCAGTTCCGGGCCGCGCAGGCCGAGGCCGTGGCCGTGAAGCTGCTGGATGCGCTCGCTACCCGGCTGAAGCAGGGAGGCGCCGCGCGTGGGGCGATCGCGGCGCTCTACGCGCGGGCGCGCAACCTCTCGGGCGAGCGGCCGTTCCCGCAGCACCATATCGGCTTTGGCGGCGCCCCGCCGCGCAATCTCGCGAGCCTCGTGATGCTGTCACAGGATCTGCT
>JAJZLX010000626.1 GCA_021850555.1 Pseudomonadota bacterium
GTGACGGTCGCCCGCACCGTCAGGTCGCCGTCGGCGAGGCTCGAGAGCTCATCGAGCAGGCGCAGGATCGCCTGCTGGTTGCGATCGTTCTCCTTGCGCTGCATGTCGGCCGCGAGACGCTGGTCCTCGACCGTTTTGTTGATCCGCCTGCCGACGACGACCGCCGCATAGAGCAGCACCCCGGCCGCCGAAAAGGCGATGACCACGGGAAGGTAGCGCACCCATCCGGCCAGGTCGGCCGGCCCGAGCGCCGTCATCGCCGCATAGGCGAGACCGCTCACTGCGGCGAGTCCGCCGGCCAGGCTCATCAGAAACAGCAGCGCCTGGAAGCGCCCCTTGGACGCCGGCTGCGCGCTCATGCCGCCGCTTCCATGAAGGCCGGGCTCTCGAGCAGCGAGCGCAGGCTCAGTACCGGCCATTGCTCGCCGCCGCGCCGGAAGGCCCCGGCGAGATAGTGCTCGCAGCGGGCCATGGTCGGCGGCGCCTCGCCCGAGAACTCCGCCTCCGCGAAGCGGCGGAAGCCGAGCACCTCGTCGACCAGAAGCCCGGCGGGGATCTCGCGGTGATTGACGGCCACGACGCGGGTGGTTCGGCCTATCGGGGTGGTGCCGCTGCCGAGGAACTGGCGCAGATCTATGACTGGCAACAGCTGGCCGCGCACGTTCGCGAGCCCCTTGATCCACGGCTTGGCGCCCGGCACGCGTGTCATGCCCGCAGGCACACCCAACACCTCGCGCGTCTCCTCCCGCGCGACCAGATAAAGATCGCCCGCCATCCGCAGCGCGACGCCGACCCATTCCCGCTCCGGCGCGCTGTCCTGGCCGCTCTGCGCCGAGACGGCGCGGGCCCGCCGCTCGAGCTCGCAGAGCAGCTCGAAAGGCCGGTCTCGCAGCGCATGCAGGGACGGTGCCTCACTCATGAGGACGGCCTGAGCAACGGGAGGTCTGCAGCGGAGCCTTCATCGATATATCAACTTGCAAGCGCCGAGCGCGCCTTGGCGATGAGCTGATCGGGAGAGACGGGCTTCACCATGTAATCCACCGCGCCTTGGCGCAGCCCCCAGATCCGGTCGGTCTCCTGCCCCTTGGAGGTCACCATGATGATCGGAATTTCCCGCGTGCGCGGATCGCTCACCAGAGCGCGGGTCGCCTGGTAGCCGTTCATGCCCGGCATGACGATGTCCATGAAGATCAGGTCGGGGCTCATCTCGCGGGCGAGACGCACCCCTTCCGCGCCGTCGCCGGCTGCCGCGGTGCGGTAGCCGTGCTTCTCGAGCGCCTTCTGCATCACGTGCACCTCGGTCGGGGAGTCATCCACGATCAGAATCAGCGGCATGGCCGTCATCTCCCGATATGCGTCTCAATCGCGCTCAGGAGCTCGTCCTTGGTGAAGGGCTTGGTGAGGTAGTGCTCGGAGCCCACGATCCGGCCCCGCGCGCGATCGAACAGGCCGTCCTTTGAGGACAGCATGATCACGGGGATGGAGCGGAAGACTTTGTTGTGCTTGATGAGCGAGCAGGTCTGATAGCCGTCGAGCCGCGGCATCATGATATCGACGAACACGATATCCGGCTGATGGTCGGCGATCTTCGAGAGCGCATCGAACCCGTCGATAGCCGTGTAGACCTCACAGCCCTCCTTGGCAAGCAGGGTCTCGGCCGTTCGCCGGATAGTCTTGCTGTCATCGATCACCAGGACCTTCAGGCCCTGGAGCTTCGCGTTGCTGCCGTTCACGGCCATGCAACTCCTTCCGTCAGGGAAAACTCGAGCGGTCGGTGCAGCCGACCCCCCCAAAGCCCCCAGCGTACACGCAATGTCCGCAGAGCCACCATCGACTCTTCGGTCCCGAGAACTCGAGCAGGTTTTGTTTTAACATATCGGCACGACCCCTGCCATGTGGTCTGCTTCACGTTTTCGGCGAGCCGCGCGGATCAGCCGCGACAAAATCGCTGCCGGCGATTTTGGACTGCCGCAGGCCGGCCGCGAAGCGGCGAGTCCCGGGACGGGCAAAGTGGCGAACCAGCCGTCGGGATGGCGCAGGCCCGATGGCAGCGCGGCGTCGGGCGCCGACCGGACAGCAGCCTCGGCTTTTGGCATCATTTCGCACTATGGCTCACCCCTCCCGCCGTCTCGGCGTCGTCATGGATCCGATCGGCGCCATCCATTACGCCAAGGACTCGACTCTGGCCATGCTGCTCGCAGCCCAGGCCCGCGGCTGGGCGCTCCACTACCTCGAGCAGCGAGATCTCTCGCTGCGCGATGGGGTGGCCTGGGGCCGGGTACGGCCCCTTTCGGTCGCGGCCGACCCCGAGCGCTGGTTCAAGCTCGGCGAACCGCGCGCGGAACGCCTCGGTGAGCTCGAATGCATCCTGATGCGCAAGGACCCGCCGTTCGACGTCGAATACGTCTACACCACGTACATTCTGGAGAAGGCAGAGGAACAGGGCGCCCTGGTCGTCAACCGGCCCAGAGGGCTGCGTGACATGAACGAGAAGGTGTACACGGCCTGGTTCCCGCAGTGCTGTGCGCCGACCCTGATCACCCGCGACATGGACGATATGGCGGCGTTCCTGCGCGAGCACGGCAAGATCGTGTGCAAGCCCCTGCACGGCATGGGTGGACGCTCGATTTTCGTGCTGGAGCAGCACGACAAGAACGTGGCAGTGGTCTTCGAGACGCTCACCGACTATGGCCAGCGCTTCGCCATCGTCCAGAGGTATCTGCCCGAGATCGTCGAGGGAGGCGATACGCGGGTGATCCTCGTCGACGGCGAGCCGCTGCCTTACGTGCTCTCGCGCATCCCTCTTCCCCACGACAATCGCGGAAATCTGGCTGCGGGGGCGCAGGCCGTGGTGCGGCCGATCGGGGAGCGCGAGAAGTGGCTCGCCGGGCAGATCGGACCTGCGCTCGCCGACCAGGGCATGCTGTTCGTCGGGCTCGACGTGATCGGCGGCTATGTCACGGAAATCAATGTCACGAGTCCGACGGGCATCCGCGAGATAGAGAAACACTTCCCCATCGATATCGCCGGGCGATTGCTGGATGCGATCGAGCGGCGGCTCGGCGGCGGCGGCGTGGCCCCCGCGGCCGCGCCCTAGGCTGCATGGCTTCGCGCCAGGCAACTCTGCGGGCAGCCCGTGCCCCTCGTGATCGCCTGCTCGTCATGCTGTTTCTCACCGCGGCGCTGCACGGCGTGCTGATTCTGGGCGTGACCTTCCACTCCGCGCTCGCCGGCGGCCGGGGCGCTCCTGGCCTCCAGGTGCTGCTGGTCTCAACCCGGCTGCCGAGCGCGCCTCGCAATGATACGGCGGCCTACCTGGCGCAACGGACGCAGCTCGGCTCCGGCAATACCCGCGGCAACGTTGCGCCCCGCAGACCCTCACCTTCGGGCACTCCGCAGGGCGCGACCGGGGGCACCGCCGTGGTGCCCGACGGCGGCAGGGCGGGCCGCACTATCGCCGAGCCGGTGCTCACCACACGGGGCTTCAGCTGGAGCACACAGGTCAACTACCTGACCGCGGGCCTGGCGGGCGCAAGCGAGGCGGCGGCGCCCGGGGGGCCTGTGCAGACGGCTCGCGGATCGAGCAACGGACCCGTGCGCCTCAGCGGGCCAAAACGCGAGCTGTGGGTGAGTCCGGACACCCGCTCGACTCTCGTGGCCCCGTATCTGGTGGCCTGGCGGCGCAAGGTCGAGCGCATCGGTACGCTGAACTTCCCGGTGGCCGCCCGCCACGCCGGCCCGCACGCCAACCCCGTGATCGAGGTGCAGATCGATGCCAATGGCACGCTTGCACGAGCCGTCATCCGCCGCTCCAGCGGGGATCCGGCGCTCGACCATGCGGCGCTCGCCATTCTGCGTCTCGCCAGCCCCTTCGATCCATTCCCCCCGGATCTCGCCCGGCACTACTCGGTGCTGCGTTTCACGTATGAGTGGCAATTCGTGGGCGGCCGGATGCATGGCACCGTGACTGTGCCTTGAGCCGCAGGCGCTCCGTCCCCATACTTGGGCCATGGGCGAGCACGGCAGCAAGACGGGCGGCACAGAGCCGGATACCGAGGTCGGCCCGGAGGACGTGCGCAAGGGCGCCGGCAAGGCGGAGCATGCCGCGCAACCGGACGCGGCGCGCTTTGCCAGCCTGACCAATCATCTGCTGGTTGCGATGCCCTCGCTCAGCGACCCCAACTTCGCGCAGACTGTGGCGCTCATCTGCGAGCACACCGATCGAGGCGCGCTCGGCATCGTGCTCAACAAGCCGCTGCCGATGCGCCTCTCGGACGTGTTCTCGCAGATGCAGATCACCCCCGCGACGGAGATCATTGCGGCCCAGCCGGTGCTGCGCGGCGGACCGGTGCACACCGACCGGGGCTTCGTGCTGCACCGGCCGGGCGGACACTGGGATCACACCCACAAGGTCTCGGAGACGATCCAGGTGACGACCTCGCGGGATGTGCTTTCCGCCATGGCGCGCGGGGAGGGACCGGCGGATGCGTTCATCGCACTGGGCTATGCCGGCTGGGAGTCCGGACAGCTCGAGCGCGAAATCCGCGAAAACGCCTGGATGTCCGTGCCGGTAGACGCGCGGGTGGTCTTCGAGCTGCCCTTCGAGGAGCGCTGGACCGGAGCGTGGCGGCTGCTCGGCGTCAATGTCGGCCAGGTGAGCCTCACCGCCGGACATGCCTGAAGCCGTACAGACCGTTCTCGCCTTCGACTTCGGACTCAAACGTATTGGCATCGCCGCCGGAGACACGCTGACGGCGAGGGCCTCGCCGCGTCCGGCCGCCCCGGTGGGCGGCGGCGGACCGGATTGGGCAGCCATCGAGCGTGAAGTGCTCTCGCTCAAGCCCGCACGGCTGGTGGTGGGAGCCCCGTATAATGTGGACGGCACCGCCGGGGTGCTGCTGCCGAGTGTGCGCCGGTTCGCCCATGAACTCGCGCGCCGCTTCGCCCTTCCCGTCAGCCTGGTCGATGAGCGCTTCTCGTCCCTGGAGGCGAGCGCAGTGCTCAAAGCGCGGCGCAGCGCCGGCGAGCGCCGGCGGACGCGCCGCGCGGATATCGACAGCGCCGCCGCGGCCGTCATCCTCGAGCGTTGGCTGTCCGGAGAGCGAGCAGAAGAACTGACGTGAACACGAAGACGAGCAAGGCGGAAGAATTCATGACCCAGCAGCTCCATCCGGACGGCAGCTTGCGACATCTCATCACCCTCGAGGGGCTGCCGCGGCGGCTGCTCGAGCGGCTGCTCGATCGTGCCCAGAGCTATGTCCGGCCGCTCGGAGAGAAGCCTCCGGCCAGCCGGGCCCTGGCCGGACGCACGGTCGCCAATCTGTTCACCGAGCCTTCCACGCGGACGCGTGTCTCGTTCGAGCTCGCGGCCAAGCGCTTGGGCGCCGACGTCGTGAACCTGGAGGTCCAGCTGTCCTCGCGTGTCAAGGGCGAGAGCATGCTCGACACCGTCTATACGCTCCAATCTCTGCACGTGGATGTCATGGTCATCCGAGATGCCGAGACCGGCGTACACGCCACGGTGGCTGCCCACGTTGCACCACACGTTAGTATCCTTTCCGCAGGGGAAGCGCACGTGGCGCATCCGACGCAGGGACTGCTGGATGCGTTGACCGTTCGGCAGCATAAAGGGCGATTCGACAATCTCGCGATCGCCATCGTGGGCGACATACGCCACTCGCGCGTCGCACGCTCGGCGTATCACGTGTTCAGCGCCCTGGGCGTATCCGACCTGCGTATCGTCGCCCCGCCCGCCTTGATGCCCGAGCTCGATGAATTCGGTGGTTGCACACGACATACCACCCTGGAGAGCGGCCTGAAGGATGCTGATGTCGTGATGATGCTGCGCATCCAGAAGGAGCGCATGGCGCAGGCGGAACTGCCCGACGCGGACCGCTATTTCGCCAATTACGGCTTGACGCCGCAGCGACTCGCCGGCGCCCGCCCGGATGCCATCGTCATGCACCCGCAGCCGATGAACCGCGGCATCGAAATCGCCTCGGACGTAGCCGATGGCCCGCGCTCGGCCATCCGCGACCAGGTGCGCAACGGCGTGGCGGTGCGCATGGCAGTGCTGGCCGAGGTGATGGCCTCCCGAGGCGCCCCGTGAGCCGCGAGACACGCGGCACTCTGTACCTGGAGGACGGCACCGTCCTCAAGCACAGTGCGCACGAGGGCGAGCAGTTCGTGCTGCGGGTTTCCGCACCCGCCTGCGCGGCGCATGCCGAGCCGGGCCAGTTCGTACACCTGACCTGCGACCCGGCGATCCCGATGCGCCGGCCGCTGTCGATCCTGCGCGCCTCCCGGGAAGAGGGCTGGATCGAGCTGCTTTACAAGATAGTCGGCCCGGGCCTCAAGGCCCTCGCCGCACGCAAGCCCGGCGAGACACTCAGCCTGATCGGGCCGGTCGGCCGGCCGTTCACGGCGCATCGCGAGCGCCCGCGCGCGGTACTGATCGGCGGCGGCGTCGGCATCCCGCCGATGATCTTCCTGGCCGAGCGCCTGCGGACCGGCCCCGAGCCTTACGAGCCGCTGGTGCTCATGGGATCCGAGATTCCGTTTCCGTTCCGCGCGCGTCCTTCGACCCTGGTGGTGCCCGGCATGCCTGCGGGCACCATCGCGTGCATGCCTCTGCTCGAGGAGTGGGCAGTGGCGAGCCGCCTGGCGAGCCGCGCGGGCTTTCCAGGGTGTTTCGAGGGATATGTCACGGAGCTCGCCGGCGAGTGGCTGGGCACGCTCTCGGCCCGGGAGCTCGATGAAGTGGAGCTGTTCGCCTGCGGACCGACGCCGATGCTGGCGGCGGCGGCGCAGCTCGCGCGCCGCTACGAGGTGCCCTGCCAGGTTTCGCTGGAGGAGTTCATGGCCTGCGGAGTCGGGGGATGCGCGGGCTGCACGGTGCGGGTGCGAACGCCGGAGGGGGACGCGATGAAGCGCGTGTGCGTGGACGGTCCTGTGTTCGACGCCCTGAGCGTCTTCTAGCCGAAGTTGATCTTCGCTTCGAGGTTGGCGCGCGAGTCGGCATTGGCGAGCGCGTCGGCGAGATCGACCCGGCCCTGCTTGTAAAGATCGTACAGCGCGATGTCGAAGCTGCGGATGCCGCGCTCGCCGCTCGCGGCGATCGCCTCCTTGACGCCGACGATATCGCCCTTGCCGATGAGGTCCGAGATGTGCGGCGTGTTGAGCATCACTTCGACGGCCGCGACCCGATGCCCGTCCTTGCCCATGACGAGACGCTGCGACAGGATGCCGCGCAGGTACTGCGAGAGATCGAGGAAGATCTGTGCGCGATGCTCGGAGGGGAACAGGTTGACGATGCGGTCGAGCGCCTGGGCACAGTTGTTGGAGTGAAGCGTCGAGAGCACGAGGTGCCCGGTGCCCGCGAGCTGGATGGCCGCTTCCATGCTTTCGCGATCGCGAACCTCGCCGATGAGGATGACGTCCGGCGCCGCGCGCAGCACGCCGCGCAGCGCGCGCGAATAGGACTTGGTATCGAGCCCCACCTCGCGCTGGTTGACGATCGAGCGCTTGTTGGCGTGCAGGAACTCGATCGGGTCCTCGATGGTCAGGATGTGGTCCGAGGCGCTCTCGTTGCGCAGATTGATCATGGATGCGAGCGTGGTCGACTTGCCGGAGCCGGTGGAGCCGACCACGAGGACGAGCCCGCGCTTCATCATCGCGAGGTCGGCGACGGCGTGCGGCAGTCCGAGAGCCTCCAGGCGGGGCATGTCGGCCGAGATGTAACGCAGCACCACCGCCGGGTAGCCGCGCTGCATGAACACGTTGACGCGGAAGCGGCCGAGGCCGGGCTCCGAGATTGCGAAGTCGAGCTCGAGATCGCTCGCGAAGCGCTCACGCTGCTCCGGCGTCATGAGCGCGAGAGCGGTCTGCCGCACCATCTGCGGCGTGAGCACGTGCTTGTTGACCGGCAGGATCTGCCCCTCGATCTTGATCTTGATGGGAGCGTTGCAGGCGAAGAACAAATCCGAGGCCTTGCGCTCCGCCATCAGCTTGAACAGCGGCAGGGTGTTGATGTGCGATGCGGCGCCCGAGGCGCCCTGGGAGAGCCCGCCGAATCCACCCGTGCTTTCGGGCTTGGCCTCAGGCTCCGGCGCCGGCTGAATCAGGGTAGTCTCGATCACGGTGACTTGCCCTCTTTCTCATCGACGATGCTCAGGCCCTCGTCTTCGAGTTTCGGGGCCTGCCTGCGGCTCTCGAGCTTCACGCGCAGCCGCAGCTCGTTCTTGGAGTCGGCGTTGCGCAGAGCGTCCTCGTAGGAGATGAAGCCCGCCTCGTACAGCTCGAACAGCGCCTGGTCAAAGGTCTTCATGCCGAGGCGGTTCGAGCGCGCCATCACGTCGCGGATCTTGACCACCTCGCCCTTGAAAATCAGCTCCTGGATCAGCGGGGAGTTGAGCATGACCTCCGCGGCGGCAATGCGGCCGCCGCCGCTCTCGCGCGGCACGAGCCGCTGCGAGACGAAGGCGCGGATATTGAGCGACAGGTCCATCAGCAGCTGCTCGCGCCGCTCGTCCGGAAAGAAGTTGATGATGCGATCCAGCGCCTGATTCGCGTTGTTGGCGTGCAGGGTCGAGAACACCAGATGTCCGGTCTCTGCGAACTGCACCGCATATTCCATGGTCTCGCGGTCTCGGACTTCGCCGATGTAGATGACGTCGGGGGCCTGCCGCAGGACGTTCTTGAGCGCCACGTGCCACGAGTCGGTGTCTACTCCGACATCCCGGTGGGTGATGACACATCCCTTGTGCTGGTGCACGAACTCCACGGGATCCTCGATGGTGACGATGTGGCCGCGCGTTTTCTCGTTGCGGTAGCCGACCATCGCCGCGAGCGTGGTCGACTTGCCGGAACCGGTGCCGCCCACGACCACCACCATGCCGCGCTTCGACAGCGAGAGCTCCTTGAGGATCGGCGGCAGGTCGAGCTCCTCGAAGGTCGGAATCTTGGCGTTGATCATGCGGATCACGCAGCCGGTGGCCGCCTGCTGCACGAAGGCGCTGACGCGGAAGCGGCCGATTCCGGGCGGGGAGATCGCGAAATTGCACTCCTTGGTGGCATCGAACTCGCGTGACTGGCGATCGTTCATCAGCGAGCGCACCAGGGTGGCGGACTGCTCGGCGGTAAGCGTCCGCTCGCTTTGCGGGCGCACCTCTCCGTCGATCTTGAGTGCGGGCGGGAAGCCGGCCGTGAGGAACAGGTCCGAGGACTTCCTCTCGACCATCCGCTTCAGCAGGTCATGAATCAGCTTGATGGCTTGATCGCGGTCCATAGTATGCTCGGCCTCTAGGTCTGCCCGGCGCGCACCGCCGCCTCACGCCCGGGGCTAGCCCCGGCGCGAAGCGCGCCGCTTCTGCGCGGGGTTCGCGCGGCGAATCCCGCTGATTCCTGCGCGCAGTGCATCAAAGAGCATCTTTGTTTTGAGCCCTGAAGCGCGCCTCCTCCTTGCTCACGAGTCCCTTGGAGAGCAGCTCCTGCAGGCACTGGTCGAGCGTCTGCATGCCGCTCGCCTGGCCGGTCTGGATGGATGAGTACATCTGGGCGATCTTGCCCTCGCGGATCAGATTGCGGATCGCCGGCGTGCCGATCATGATCTCATGGGCGGCAACACGGCCGCCGCCGATGCGCTTCAGCAGCGTCTGCGAAATCACCGCGCGAAGCGATTCGGAGAGCATCGAGCGCACCATGTCCTTCTCGGCGGCGGGAAACACGTCGACGATGCGGTCGATGGTCTTGGCCGCGGAGCTGGTATGCAGGGTACCGAAAACCAGGTGGCCGGTTTCCGCGGCGGTGAGCGCCAGGCGGATCGTCTCGAGGTCGCGCATTTCGCCGACCAGGATGACGTCCGGATCCTCGCGCAGCGCCGAGCG
Organism: Pseudomonadota bacterium; assembly: GCA_021850555.1. The sequence goes on from JAJZLX010000626.1 coordinate 9,885, forward strand.
CAGCGCCTCGCTGAAGCCCAGCGTATCGCGGTGCACCTCCCGCTGGTTCACCAGGCAGCGCTTGGACTCGTGCACGAACTCGATCGGATCCTCGATGGTGATGATGTGGTCGGGGCGGTTGTCATTGCAGTGATTGACCATCGCTGCGAGCGTGGTCGACTTGCCCGAGCCCGTCGGCCCCGTCACCAGCACCAGTCCCCGCGGCAGCATGCACAGGTCGCGGAAGATCTTCGGGGCGTGCAGGTCATCGAGCGACTGGATGACCGATGGGATGTTGCGAAATACCGCGCCGGCGCCACGATTCTGGTTGAACGCGTTGACGCGAAAGCGCGCGAGCTTGGGGATCTCGAACGAGAAATCGGTCTCGAAGAACTCCTCGAAGGCCTTGCGCTGCTTGTCGTTCATGATGTCATACACCATGCTGTGCACTTCCTTGTGGGCAAGCGGCGGCATA
>JAJZLX010000152.1:0-6894 GCA_021850555.1 Pseudomonadota bacterium
TTCGCCATCGCTTGCTCCCATTGCACGAGCTGATAGCCGGCCATGTCCGCGGCCGTGCAGGGGACCGAGCCGCTGCCGAGCTCGCACAGATTGGGATTGCCGAGCGCCGCCGAGATCGCACCGGCCAGGTTGTTGTCGCCCGCGGAGGTCACGGTCGTGGCGGCGCTCGGATTGATGGTGACGGTGAGATTGCCGGGCAGCGTAGTTGGCGCGACGGCCCAGTAATCGGCGTTGGCGTGCATGGACGCGGCGAGGCTCGAGGCCTCGAGCGCCACCAGGGTGCGCAGGCGCGAGACGCCGGTGTCGGCAAGCAGCAGCGCCTGCATTTTGGCGATGCCGAGCAGCCCGACGGCAATGATGATCAGGGCGACCAGTACCTCGACCAGGCTGAAACCGCGCGCACGGCGCTTGTCGGTGCAACGCCGCATCAGGTCCCCGGACAGTCCGTCGGATCGGTCTGGTGGAGCGCGGTGGTCATCATGCCCGACTGGCTGAGCAGCAGGCAGCGCGTGAACACGGCATCGTTCGAGGAGTTCGTCAGGGTGATCGTCACATTTGCCTCGCCGGTATAGGCGAAGCCGTCACGATTGAAGGAAACGGAACCGACACCGTAGTTCGCATCGAAGGTGTCGCCGCTGGTGAACGGCGCGTGTACCCGCAGTACGTCCTGATCGGACGCGATGGTCTGATTGTCGTTGACGTCGACGAAGACGATCCAACCGTCCTGCCAGGTATTGACGCCGCTCGGCGCGCAGGAATACGGACTGGTGACGCTCCCGGCGACACATACCGTGACGGTGCGTCCCTCGCGCACCGCCTCGGAGCGCGCGTATTCCAGGTCGCCGAGCAGGGCATTGACTTCGGTCGACATCCGGTTGTCGGTGGTGACGTGGCGGTACAAGGGAACGCCGATGGCAGTGATGATCGCCACGATCAACATGACGATGACCAACTCGGCCATCGTTACGCCGCGCTGCAGCGCCCGGCCGACGGGGCACCGGCGCTGCGGAGCGTATGTTGCAATCGCGTTGTACACGGATCGGATGCGCGGTGTGTGCCAAGTGGGCATTACTCTACCGATCATATGAGGCGTGCTTGGAGCGGTCCGACCGGCGGCGGTTCGAGACCGACGAGCGGTCGATGCCAGAGGTTGCGACGCGCGTCACAAAGCACCGAGCCCGAGCCGCGCCCTCGGCGCGGGCCGCTGGCATCGCGGGTGATCGGCCGCCGGGACCGGCGCCATGCGACGGATCGTAAGTCATTGAATGACAAACTGGAATTGCACTGGAAGATGGGGCCGACCTTTCCAAAGGGCGCCGGTACGCCTATCCTCGGCGCACCAAAGCGCGGGCGGCGCGAGCCGGTCGCGAACGCGCGGCATTGCATTGGAGGGGGTTATGAAAAATCGGTGCCCTGTGTGGGTGTTCGGGCTGCTGTTGACGCTGTTGCTGACGTTGCCGGCGGCGCACGCGGCGGAGGGAATGTGGCCGCTGTCGAATCTGCCGGTGACCGCACTGCAGCGGCGCTTCGGCTTCACGCCGACGGCGAAGTGGATCCGCCACGTGCAGCTTGCTTCCGTGCGACTGGCGGGCGGCTGTTCGGGCTCGTTCGTCTCGCCGCACGGTCTGGTGTTGAGCAATCATCACTGCGCGGTCGGATGCCTGGAGGGCCTGTCGCGGCCCGGGCAGAATCTCATGGCGCGTTATTTCTATGCCGCCACGCGCAAGGAAGAGCCGAAATGCCCGGCGATGGAAATCGAGCAGCTGGTATCGCTGCAAAACGTGACGGGGGCGGTGAACCGCGCGACGCACGGCAAGAGCGGAGCGGCCTACGCGGCCGCGATGCGCGCGGTGTCGAATCATCTCGAGTCCGCCTGCGTCGCCGGCGATGCGCGCCTATGGCGCTGCGAGCTGGTGCGGCTCTATCACGGCGGACAGGACTGGATATACAAGTACCGGCGCTATCAGGACGTCCGATTGGTATTCGTGCCGAGCCAGTCGACCTCGTTCTTCGGGGGCTATCCGGATAATTTCAATTATCCCCGCTACGACTACGACATCAGCCTGCTGCGGGTATACGTGCATGGCAAGCCGGCGCGCACGCCGGAGTATTTCCGGCTCTCGGCGCGCGGACCGCACGCGGGCGAGCTGGTATTCACCTCCGGCAATCCCGGCGCAACCGAGCGCGACGACACGGTGGCGCAGCTGAAGGCGCTGCGCTATCCGGTGTTCCCGCTCTTTCTGCAGTTTCTCTCGCACCAGCAGGGTCTGCTCGAGGCCTTCTCGGCCGAAAGCGCACAGAACGCCGAGGCCGCCGCCGGCCAGCTGTTCTTCGTCGACAATGCCATCAAGTCCCTCGATGGGCAGCTCGCGGCGCTGAACGATGCGCGGCAGTTCGCCCGCAAAGTACGTGCCGAGCGGGCCTTGCGCGCCAAGGTATCGGCCAGTGCGCGGCTCAAACGCGAGTACGGCGGCGCCTGGAAGGCAATCGCGGCGGCCGAGAAGCGCAACGTGGCGATGTTTCTGCCGTACAGCCTGATCGTCGGAAGTCGGTTCTTCGACGCTCGGCTGTTCAATCTGGCCTTCAGCATCGTGCTCGGCGCGCATGAGCGGACGCTGCCGGATGCGCAGCGACTGAGCGCGTATCGCGCTGCGAATCTGCCGCTGCTCGAGCAGCAGCTGTTCTCGGCGGCGCCAGTGCATCCGAGCCTGGACAAGCTCGAGCTGGTCTCGACGCTGACCATGATGCGTGACCTGCTGGGCGACGATGCGCCGATCTGCGCGACGCTCTTCGCGCATCGCTCCCCTCGCGCGGTCGCGCTGCGGGCGGTCAACGGCACCCGTGTCGGGGATGTCTCGGTTCGCAAAGCGCTCTGGAACGGTGGTGAAGCGGCGGTGCGGGCCTCGAGGGACCCGATGATCGTGCTGGCGCGCAAGGTGCTGCCGTTCTATCTGAAGCTCTACAGGCAGCACGAGGACGAAGTCAGCGCCCCCATCCAGGCGAACACGGCGAGGATCGCCCGTCTGCGCTTCGCGTTGTATGGGTCGCGTATCGCCCCCGACGCGACATTCACGGAGCGAGTGTCCTACGGGGTGGTCAAGGGTTGGCTGCGCGATGGCAAGCCGGTTGCACCGTTCACCACCGTGGCGGGACTGTATGCACATGCGCGCGATTACAATCCGTTGAAGCTGAGTCCACAATGGCTCGCGGCGCGGGCCCGGCTCAAACCGACCACACCCATGAACTTCGTCTCCAGCAATGACATCGTCGGCGGGAACTCCGGCAGTCCCGTGATCGACCGCCACGGCCGCCTGGTCGGATTGATCTTCGACGGCAACCCGCCCTCGCTCGGCGGAGCGTTCTGGTATGACGACGCGAACAACAGGGCCGTGGCCGTCGATAGCGCGGTGATTCTCGCGGCGCTGAAGCACGTATATCACGCCGACGCGCTGGTCAAAGAATTGCGCACGGGGAATTAGACTTCGCACGGCGGGAAGCGCCGGCCCTCGGGGCCGGCGCTGACGGAATTGCGGCCCAAAGGCGGCCGCCGCTCAGTCTTGATAGTCCTCGTTCCCGGGCGTGGGGAGCGGGTGCAGACGCGCGATCGCCGCCTGATTCTGGAACTCGAGCACGTAGAATCCGCCATGGCTCGATGTGACCCAGAGGTACAGTCGATGATGCCGCCAGACGAAGCGACTGTGGGCCTTGGACCAGGCAAAGTTGATCGGCGGGCGGACTCCCTGAAACACGTTGAGCAGTGATCCCGGGTCGATCTCGGTGGGGACCGGCGGGGCGGGACCGACGAAATAGGCGATCTCCCGCGGGTGGCTCGGATCGTGAATGTCGAATACCCGGATGCCCGCCTGATGAGCAGAGCAGGCGAGCAGCTTGGCATCCAGCGGGTTGTCGAAGGTGCAGTCGTGCACGCTGTAGCCGTACCCGCCCATCGTGGCCGTGATGTCGTGCTCCGTCAGCGCGCAGTTCGCCGGATCGTCGACCCCGAGCATGAGCTGCGCGACCATTTTCGGCTTGTGGAGATTGCTGATATCGATCAGACGTTCCATACCGAACGGCGGCAGGCCCGCGCGACACGCGGCGAGCGCGCTTTTCGGATAGACGCAGCCGCCCGAGCCGCACTCATCGCCCACACCGACGTACGGCGTGCCGTTGATGAATGCCAAGTCGGGCTCGATCGCGATATCCCCATCGGTCCAATAGAGGGCGCTGATCTCCCGGATGACCGGATGGGGATCCCGGTCCTGCACCTGACTGACGTCGTAGATGACCAGGCCGTTGCCGGAGGTGAACGTGCCGGGACGTACCATGTGACCGACCACGCCGCAGAAGAGCAGGGTGCCGGGAGGATGGCCGTCAACGGTGAATTGATTGAGCGAGATCCGGTGGCAGATCTGATCGGCTCCCGCGCCGCCGGGCTGATGATCGGGGAAGTCCCAATCGAGCAGCTCCTTCGGGTGCCTGGGGTTTGACACGTCGATGGCCACGAGCCGGCGCTTCGTCCACACCGTAATCCAGTACGTCCTGCCGTCGGGGGCGAAGTTGCCCGCATGCGCCTGCAGATCCGGATCCGGGATCTGCACGCTCGAGAGCAGTCGCGGGCGCGCGCAGTGGGTCAGATCGTAGAACGAGACCGCCGGTTGCGGGCCGGCCCCCACCCAGCTCTCGGCATTGCCCAACAGCGCGCGGGCCGGATTGACCGACGGGTCCTCCCAGTCGTACAACGCGGCCGGATCGTCGAGATGCGTCACGTACCGCGGCGCGTGAGGATTCGAGACGTCGAGGACCTGGATGCCCGGGTGGATCAGCGGCGGCACGCCCCGCTGGCCGGCCTCATAGCCCTCCGTGGTGACGTAGGCGCAGTGGCCGTACCACAAGAGCTGATGGCCAGCCCCCTGGCCGGCGTATTCACCGACGATGGCGAGATTGCAGTTGTACGGGCGCTTGGATCCGCCGCTTGCGCGCTCGGCGCGCGTCAGCTGACCGTCGAGGCCGCGTTCGGTGCGGTCGCCGGCGTGACACCTCGGGGGGGCTACGGGGCCCATGAATGGAGCGTGCGCCTGCGCCACCGCGGGCATCGCGGCGAGACCGAGGATGCTGGCGGCGAGCGCAAGGCCGCCAGCGCGAATGATCCGACAGACCTGATGCATGGTGAGCCTCGCGGGATCTGCTGTGACAGGTGGGAAGGAAGCCCCGCGCCGATCCGGACAGTGATCAGCGTAGATGATAGCGGATGGTTGCATAGACATAACGCCCGCGCGGATCGCCGTACGTGAGGTCGTATCCGCCGACGAAGTTGTTGGCAATCGATGCGTAGTTGGCGTATGGCGGATTCTGGTTGAACAGGTTAATGACGCCGATCGTGAAGTCGAAATGCCGCACTGCGGTGTAAGACGCCTGGGCGTCGATCGTATCGTATGCCGAGACGTGGCGCGGCACCTGCGTGATCGTCGAGGGCAGATCCCGATACGGCTCCTGATAGTTCTGGGTCACGGCAATTCCCCACGACGGAGCGGTGTAGCCAATCGTCAACGTGTGACGCCACCGCACGATCACCCCGCCGGCCTCTCCGACCTGCGACAGGCCTATGTTGATCACATTGGTCCACGTGCCGTTATAGTTCTGGACGGCGTACTTGTAGAAGTATGCGCCGTTGCCGCGCACGAAAAGCTCGCCGGACCCGAGCCGCTTGTCGTAGCTCAGGGTGATGTCGAGGCCGCTCAGGTAGGTCTTGAACAGATTCTGATTGGTCTGGCTGATCGAGACGATGTTTCCGGCGGCATTGCGCGTGACGAAGCGCGAGAATTCCGTGGCGGTCTGCGCATTCTCCAGAATCACCGTGTACGGCAGGCCGCCGTCGACGATTTCGTTGCGCAGATAGATCCAGAACGAGTCTAGGTCCAGGCGCAGATTCCGCGCCGGCTCGAGCACGGTACCCAGTGTGTAGTTGATCGATTTTTCCGGCTTGAGGTTCGGATTGCCGCCGGTGATGGTCGTGAATTGCTCGCTACAGGACGGATTGTTGGCGTTGAATACCGGGCATTGAATGGGATCCCGCGTCCCATTCGAGGTGACGCTGAACGTTTCGGGCGCGTAGAGATCGGTGAGCGATGGCGCGCGGAAGCCCGTTCCAGCCGAGCCGCGCAGCTGCAGCCAGCGCAGGGGGCGCCAATGCAGCCAAAGTTGCGGATTGACCGTGTTGCCGACCTTCTGATAGTGGTCCCAGCGCACCGCGACGTCGGCCTGCAGCGAATGAACGATGTAACCGTTCAGCTCGAAGTAGGCGGCTTGTGCGGTGCGTGCCGAGGATTCCGGCAGCGAGTTGCCGCCAAGACCCGCGACGTCGCCCTGCTGCAAGACCAATGCCGGGGAATAATCGAAGGTCTCCCGGCGCACCTCGGCACCGACCGCGAGCCGCAGCGGACCGCCCGGCAGCTCGGCGATCTTGCGGGTGGCGCTGGCGTCAAGACTGGTGAGGGAGGTCTTCGAGGAGTAGTCCTGGCCGACGAAATCGGCCGCCTTGGCCTGCGCGAGCGCGCTGGCATTCTGTGTGGGCCCGAAGGGATTGATGACACCGGAATCGAGCAGCGGCATGATCGAGGCGTACAGCGGCCATCCGGTCTCGAGGTTGTCGTACAGTCCGACTTGGCCGTAGAGCAACGACGCATCGTAGTGCCACGCGTCGACAGTGCCCTTCACACCGCCCACCACGCGCACCGTATTCGATGTGTCCAGGGTCTGCCGGATGCCATTGGCGAAGTCGCGGTAGATCAGGTTCAGGGGCTGGCCGGCAAGGCCGTGCGCGTCCGCCCACGCGGTCGGGTAGTACGGGCTGGTGGGTGGCAGCAGGAAAGCGCCCTGGCCCGGTTGGGCATCGGG
>JAJZLX010000152.1:6904-10332 GCA_021850555.1 Pseudomonadota bacterium
TTGTGGTAGCCGGGATACTGTGTGGCGAGCAGGTTCGCCAAGTAGGCGATGTAGGGGTTTCCGGGCAGCAGCGGATTGAGGAAAGCAAGGGGCACCGGCTGCACGTACGTCCTCGTCCTCAGCTGCGAGAACAGCGCGTTGCCGTACAGCCGGATCGAGCGCCCCGGGCGGTAGCTGCCGTTGAGATAGATGCTGTATCGGGACTGCTTCGGCTGAAGCGAATCGTAGGGCGAGTTGTCGAATCGGCATTGCGTGGGGTAGTACTTGTCGTTCAGGGAGTATGGCCCGCAGTCCCCGACGGCCGGGCTGAGAATGCCGCCGTGCGGGAGCACCGAGTTCGGCGGAATCAGTACGTTGGCGGGGAAGGCGAAGACCGAGGTCACGTCATTGCCGTATCCGGTGCTGTAACGGGTGGCGAAGGGGCGCGAGGCGCCCATGATGGGCGTCATGTGGTCGAATTCCAGTCCGATGCCGACATTGTAGTGATCGTTCTCGAGCGATCCGGTGCCGGCGTACAGCGACACGTTTTCCGAAGTTCCCCCGCCGGCCTCGGTCGGCGCGCCGACCGTCGCGCTCGCGTCGAGACCCTGGAAGTCGGACTTCAGGATGAAATTGACCACCCCGGCGATGGCATCGCTCCCGTAGACCGCCGAGGCACCGTTTTCCAGCACCTGAACCTGCTGGATCGCCGCGATCGGAATGGCGCCGATGTCGACCGCGTTGCCCGAGGGCGGGGAGGCGGGAGTACGTAACCCGTTGATGAGCACGAGGGTGCGGGAGCTGCCGAGGCCGTGCAGCGATACCGTCGAGATTCCCCCAGTGAGAAACCCGGTCGCCTGCGCGGCCACGACACTGCCTACGCTGCTGGTGGCGCTGACCTGCTGCAGCAACTGAGGGACGCTGATTGCGCCAGAGCGCTCGATCGCTCGCCGGCTGAGAATCTGCACAGGCAGCGCATTCAATGTATTGATGCCCCTGATACGCGTGCCCGTGACCACAATCTCCTGAAGCGCAGAGCCGTTGGAAGCGCCGGGTGAGCCGGCGAGGCCATCATGGACGGTGTCGCCGGGCGGAGCCGGATCCGTGCGGGGCGCCGCGGAGGCCGGTCCGCTGGCCGACGGATCCGGCAGCTGCCTGATGGCACCCCCGGGGCTCGCGCGCGGCGTCGCGGGGGGCGCCGGGTCTGCGGCCATAGAGTCCGCACGGTCCGTCGGCAGTAGGGTGATCGTGTGCGCATCGACGTACCGGAAGCTCAAGCCGGTGCCGTCGAGTGCGCGCTCGAGAGCCTCCGCGGCAGTGAAGCGGCCGACGACACCGCGGGTGTGCAGGGCGGCGACGTCTTTCGACGGATAGACGATCTGAAAGCCGAACTCCTCCGCGAGGCTGCGCAGTGCCGGACCGAGGGCTTCCGGTGGAATATCCGTGGCGACTCGATGATGTGCCGGTTGCGCATCGGCGGGGGCCGGGATCCCGAACAAGCCAACACTCGCGACCATGGCGATGACGATGGTTCTCATGCTTCCCCCCTGTTACGTCCCCGACCCCGGGATGGCATCTGCACGCCGCGGCCGGCAGCGATGCTCTGGTACGTATCAAGAGCGTGCGCGACGCTGTTTTATACCCCTCCTGGCGCGAAGGTCAGGGTGGGGTCCGGGAGATGAGCACCCGGTGGCGGGTTTGCCTCACCATGATTCCCGGATACTGCCTGAGGAATGCGAGCAAGGACCTCGGATCGGTGGATGAGAACACGCCGTCGATCCTGAAGCGATCGAGTGAAGGCGTCGTAATCGCGAGCTGCCGGTCGTTGTAGCGGTTGAATTCCTGAATGACCTCGTCCAACGGCGCGCCGACGAAGATCAGCTTCTGGTGCGTCCAGGCAATGACATCGGTCACGTCGGTCCGCACCGGGCGCATGTGCCGCCTCGCGCCGACCGTCAATTGCTCGCCGGCGGTGAGGTAAATCGTTGCGGGGCGGGCACCCGGGCGCCTCGAGCGCGGACGCTGCGGATCGCTCACGGCCGGCATTGCCTGCCGTTGCTGCGCGACAGCCACTGTCCCGCGAATGACCGTAACGATGGTTTCCGCATCGAGCTGGTTGACGTCGAATTGGGTGCCGATTGCGCGCACCAGGGCGGTCCGGCTTTGGACGATGAACGGCCGATCCGGCGCGTAGGTGTCGCGGAACAGGGCCTGGCCGCGCACCAGGTCGATCAGCCGCCGGGTCTTGGTGAATCTCACGACGATCTCGGAGCGCGCGTTGAGTTGCACCACAGAGCCGTCCGCAAGGGTCACCACGCGCTTCTGGCCGATCCCGGTGGAGTACGTCGGGCTGGAGTGTCTCGAGAGCATGAGGATCGCGAGGGCGGTAACGATGAGCGCGGTCACAATCAGCGTCCCCGCGGCTGGGGAGGGGAGCCATGCAAGAATGCCGCGGCGCAGCCGGGGCATTTGCGGGGAAGTTGCGCCCGGATATGCGATCAGATTGTCCGTGTCTCTCGCCTGCGCAATAAGTATTTCCTTGGGAAAGCGCGCCCTGACATCAAACGACTCCGTCAACTTCCAACCGGAGGCGACATCGAGGTAGGCCGCCATGTGGGCCGGAGCTTGCTGCAACCATGCGTGAAACGCGGCGCGCAGGGATTCCTCGGGGGCAGCACTGCGGAATTCCACGGACCACTCACAGGCCTGCGTGTAGACCTCTGCAGAGTAAGGTTTGCCCGTCTGGCGTCGCACGATGCGCCTATTCAACGTCCAGTCGCTGATGTATCTGATGCAGCGCCTTGGCGAGATACTTCTTCGCCATGGGGAAGGAGACCTGCAGCTCGCGGCTGATTTCCTTCAGCGTCATGCCGTACTGTCGATGCAGAACGAATGTCGCGCGGACCTTTGGGGCGAGACTCTCGAGCGCGCGCGTCAGCGCTTCGAGACACTGCTCGCCATGGGCCTGCAGCAGAGGATCGGTGTCGGGGGAGGCCGGCAGCTGGGCGAGCAGCTCATCGACTTGCGCCGACGGCGGGATGGCCGAGTTCTGCATGGCATGCTGCTGCGCGACGTGTAAAGCGACCGTGAACAGGTAGGCCTCGGGCGAGCGGACTACCTCCTGATCGGGGATCCTCAGCATGCGCAGGAAGACTTCCTGGGTCAGATCCGGGATGTCCGCCCGGTTGTGCACCCGGAATGCGAAAAAGCGCCGCAATTTCCCACTTTGAGAGTGGACCAGCGAAGCGGCCAGATGGGATGACTTATCCGTTGGCACGTTCGAGCGGCGGCGGCGACGCCATGCGTCTATGTTCTTAGGAGCACTTTCAGCGGCAGTTTATACCCCTGTGACCCAAGTCTGTTTCGAGCGCCGCTGAGGGATGTGGCACTTCGGAGCGGCCGCCGGCAGAGGGCAGGAGACGTACGCCGCGCGCAACGTCGCAAAGGCG
>JAJZLX010000727.1 GCA_021850555.1 Pseudomonadota bacterium
GAGCGGGCGGCAGCTGTTCGCCTGGCAGCTGGTCTCGGCCGACGGGGCGCCCGTCATCGCGAGCAACGGCATCCCGGTGGCGACCCAGGCTAAGATCGGCGCGCTCGGCAGGATCGACATGCTGGTCGTGTGCGCCGGCATGGAAGGGCCGCAGCGGGTCAAATGCGATCCGGCGATCCTGCACCACCTGCGCCGACTGGCCTGCCACGGGACGATGGTGGGCGCCATCAGCAGCGGCTCGTTCCTGCTCGCCGATGCCGGGCTGCTCGCCGGCAAGCGCTGCACGGTGCATTGGGAATACGCCGAGGACCTGCGCGCCCGGCACCCGCAGCTCAACCTGACACAGGAGCTCTACGTCATCGACGGAGAGGTGTTCACCTGTTCCGGGGGAACGGCCGCGCTCGACATGATGCTGCATTTCGTCACCACCGTCGGCGGGACCGAGCTCGCCCTCGGCGTCGCCGAGCAATTCATCCACCCGCACATCCGCGCCCGCGAGGAGCACCAGCGGCTCGACCTGCGCACCCGCTACGGCATCAGGAATCCAAAGCTCGTCGCGGCCGTGCGCCTGATGGAGGGCTCGCTCGATGAGCCGCTCGACATGGAGGAAATCGCGCGCCGCGCTCACCTCTCCGCCCGGCAGATCGAGCGGCTGTTCCGCAAGTACCTGAACAGCTCTCCCAAGGGGTTCTATCTGGGCCTGCGCCTGGCGAGGGCCCGAACGCTGCTGCGCAGCACCGCGAGCCCGCTGCGCATGATCGCACTCGAGTGCGGTTTCGCTTCCCCTTCGCATTTCAGCAACGCCTACAAGCGCGCATATGGAATTCCACCGACCCAGGAGCAGCGCCTATTCTCCGCCCGCGGAGGCGGGCAGCCAACCCTGCAGCGAGCGCCAGCCCGGCTCCAGCGCCGCAAAACGGCCGAGACCCAGGGTTGACAGATCCGCGAATCCGCACGTTCCGCTCACCACCAGATCGCGAACCGCCCGGCCCGCGGCCGGCGAGAGCCCGAAGCCGACGCTCGAGAGAGTCGCGATCGTCAGGTTCTCGATGCTCCCCGGACGATCGATGACCGGGCGGCCGTCAGGGGTGTTTTCGATGAATCCGGCCCAGCTGCGGATCACACGGGCATGGGCCGCCTTGGGAAGCAGCTCGCACAGGCGCCGGGAGATACTCGCCTGCAGCACCGTGCAGTGGGGGCGCGCGCCCAGGTCCTGCAGCTCGACCCATTCGTGGGGACCGCCGCCGTAGGCGAGATTCCCGCGCAGGGTCTGGCGGCCGTACAGACCGTTGCCGTCGACACCGCCGGTCCTCATGAGCTCCAGAGGCTCGGTTACGATCATCTCGGCCCGCGCGCTCATGAGCGGCACCGAGACACCGAGCTGTGCGGCGAGCGCGCCCGTGGCAGGCCCCGCGGCGATGACGAGGTGATCGCAGGCGAAAGCGCCGCGGGGCGTTCTTACCCCGGCCACCCGGTTGGCGCGCGTGTCGAAACCCAGGACCGGCGTGTGCTGCAGGATTCGTCCGCCGTGATCCTGCAATGCCCACGCGTATGCGTGGACCGTGCGATGCGGATTGGCGTGGCCGCCAAAGTGGTAGAAGTATCCGCCGTAGGCCGCGCCGGCGAACGGCACCAGCTCGCGGACTTGTTGTGGATCCAACACATCGGTGCGAAACCCCTGACGCGCGCCGTTCTCGAGCGCGCGCCGATAGAGCCGGAACTGCCGCTCATCAAGCGCGATGCGGATCCGGTTGGGCCGGAACTCCGTCGGATAGCCGAGCAGCTCATCCAGCATGGGCCACAGGCGCTGCTCCTCCCGGAACAGCGGACTGTGATGATGCGAGCAGCCGCCTCCGTTGCGGCCCGATGCGCCCCAGCCGATCGTCCCGGCCTCGATGACGAGCACATCGTTGCCGTCGCGGGCGAGCCACCATGCAGCGCTCAATCCGGTCACGCCTCCGCCGATCACGATGACCGCGGCCCCCCCCTCGCCGCCCGGGCGGATCATTCGGCGTCCTCCGGCCCTGCGCTGGAGCGGGTCGCGACCGTGTACGAGGGAGGAACGCGCCAGAACGGCACCCATTGCGTAGGCATGCCAAACCAGCTGTCCCAGTGCTGCCCCATGGCCGGCGACTCAGGGAGCCCTGCCAGCTGATCGAGCCTCAGGGGCCGCACGGGCGGGCGGTACGTCGCAAGCGACACATCCGCGAGCGGACGATCGGTTGCGAGGGCGAGGAGCGCGGCGATCTGCTCGCGGCAGCGCCGGCCTTGGCATGAGCCCATGCCCGCCCGCGTCAACCGCTTGACCGCATCGGGATGGGGCACGAGCCCCTCGAGCCCGGCGAGGCCACGCAGCTCAGGGGCACCCGGCGATTGCGGCCGGCCGAGATAGCGCGGCGGGCGCAGCGAGAGAATATCGGCGCAGCTCACCTCCTCGCATTGACACACCCAGGGATCCGCCGGTGCCTGAAGGACAGCGGCCCGCACCCAGGCGAGGCGCTCGAGCGCAACATCCCGAGCCGGACTGTCCGGCACCGGCGCCACCTCGGGCGCACCTTCACTCCGAACACCGAGCGCCTCGAGCGCCGCACGGGCTGCCATGGCGCCTTCACGGCGGGCCACGGCTTCGCAGAGCGTCTTTGACGGCCAGATGCCGGCGCAATCGCCGGCGGCGTACACATAGGGGAGCGAGGTTCGCTGCGAGCCATCGAGCAAGGGCACGTGCCCGCCCCGTTCCGGCTGAAAGCCGACCGCACAGCCGCCGGCCTCGAGCAGCTCGATTGCCGCGACCGCCCCCACTGCCAACAGGACGGTGTCGCACTCGATGGTCTCGAGCGCCTGTCCCGTGCGGCGCCCGAGACCGTCCACGGCCGCGACCCTGACTGCGGTCACGCCGCGGGAATCCCCGCTCGCCTCCTCGATGACGTGGCGAGTGAACACGCGCGCACCCTTGCCGGTCAACCGGGCGAGCAGCGTCGCCGGGCCGCCGATGGCCTCGGCCTGCTCGATGATGGCGGCAATCCGCACACCTTGCTGCGAAAGTGCATCGGCGATCTGAAGCGCCTCCGTACCTCCGCCGAGCAGCACCGCCGTGCGCGCATCGAGCGCACCGTAAGTCTTCGCGAGCCGGTAGGCGGCGCTGGCGCCCATGACCCCCGGCCGCTCCCAGCCCTCGAAGGCGAGGCCCATGTCGCGGCGCCCGCAGGCGACGATGACCTGCTTGAAGCTGAGCAGATAGGCCCGGTCCGCATCGGCGAGTCCGGCCACGTGGCTGGCGATCCAATTGGTCGTGGGACGCCGGGGAAACAGCCCCCAGGCCGCCGTGCAGAGCCGCACGTCGATTCCGCCGTCCACGGCCTCGGCGAGCTGTGGATTGGCCTCCAGGGCCGCCTCCAGCATCGCGTTGCGATTGGCCACCGCAGCGCCCATCCGCCCGCCGAAATGCAGCGGCACCTCCCCACCCATGGTGCTCAGGTGAACGGGGTTCTCGTCCACCAGCATGACCTGCACGCCGCGGCCTGCCGCCGCGAGCGCGGCCGACACCCCGGCCGGACCGGCGCCGATCACGAGCAGGTCGGTCGCCTCGCCGATCGGCGGCGCCTTGCCATTGACCGAGGCGGGATCTGGAGCGTGAGACCTGCTGCCCGGCGGGATCATATATCGTCGCGTATCCGACTAACGCAGTCGGCGAAAGTATTGCCCGCCGCCCACCCGTCAAATTCGCAAACCCGACATCTTGTGCACATTACACGACGTGTTCGCGTGCCTGCTTCAAAGCGCCGGATCCGGCCGGCGCGCGGGTATCGCCGATCCCGTCGGGCGAACGTACACTTGCGTCGGATTTCCGTAAGCGCGCACCGGCGGCGCACCGGATCCTTGGCCGAAAGACATGCGAGCGCGCTCCCATGGAGACACACCGAAGACGCGAAGGCACCAGAGCCCGCCGCAGCGCGGGCGGGCGACTGCCTCAGCTCCCGTGGCAGGCGGTGAGCAATCCGTTCGCTCCGTGGGAAGTGCTCGCGCCCGAGCAGCTGGAGGCCATACACCTCACGTCCATGCGGATCCTCGAGGAGCTGGGCATGGAGCTGCGCTCGGCGCACGCCCGCAGCCTCATGCGCGCCGCGGGCGCGCAGGTCGATGAGGCGACCGAGACGGTCCGGATCGACCGCGGCCTCGTGCAACAGGCGCTCGCGAGCGTGCCGGCATCTTTCACGCTGACCCCGCGCAATCCGCAGCGCCAACTCACCTTCGGCGGCAACCATGTCAACTTCGGGCTGGTCGCCGGCCCTCCGAACGTGCACGACCGCGAGCGCGGCCGCCGCGCGGGCAACCTGCGCGACTACTGCGATTTCATCCGACTCGCCCAGTACTTCAACGCCATCCACCTGATCGGCAACCAGGTCTGCGCGCCCGTCGAGCTGCCGGCGAACTCCCGACACCTCGACACCTACCTCGCGAACCTCACCCTGTCGGACCGGGCATACCACTGCACCGCCATCGGCGCCGGCCGGGCGCTCGATGGCATCCGGATGATGGCCATCGCCCGCGGCGTGACGCTCGAGCAGATGAGCGCGAGTCCCGGGGTCATCACCATCATCTCGGTCAACAGCCCGCGCCGCTTCGATGAGGCCATGGCCGAGGGGCTGATCGCCATGGCGACCCAGGGGCAGCCGGTGGTCATCACGCCATTCACTCTCATGGGCGCCATGGCGCCGGTGTCGCTCGCCGCGGCGCTCGCGCAGCAGAACGCGGAAGCGCTGTTCGGCGTGGCACTCACCCAGGCCGTACGCCCCGGCAGCCCCGTCATGTACGGCGCGTTCACCTCCAACGTCGATCTGCGCTCCGGCGCGCCGGCCTTCGGCACGCCAGAGCACACCAAAGCCAACATCGCGAGCGGCCAGCTGGCCCGGCGCTACGGCCTGCCCTACCGGACCTCCAACGCAAGCGCCTCGAACGCCGCCGACGCGCAGGGGGTCTACGAGACCGAGATGTCGCTGTGGGGCGCGATTCTCGGGGGAGCGAACCTCGTCTACCACGCGGCCGGCTGGCAGGAAGGCGGACTCACCGCCTCGTTCGAGAAACTGGTGCTCGATGTCGAGATGCTGCAGATGATGATCGAGCTGCTGAGGCCGATCGCGGTGGACGAGGCCGAGCTCGGCTTCGAGGCCGTGAGCGGCGTGCACCCCGGCGGGCACTTCTTCGGCGAGCCGCACACGCTCGAGCGCTACCAGCACGCCTTCTACCAGCCCCTGGTGTCGAACTGGCAGAACTACGAGGGCTGGCTCGCGGGCGGCGGCCACGATGCCCTCGATCGCGCCACCGGCATCTGGAAGCGCGCGCTCACGGAGTACGAGGAGCCGCTCCTGGAGCCTTCAGTTCGCGAGGCGCTCGAGGAATACGTCACGCGCCGCCGGACGCAGATCGGGGACGGGGAGCCGTGAGCGCAGCGAAATGGCTGGCGAACCGGGCGAAATAGCGGCAACATCGACCTTAAACCGAGGCCCGGCCGGAAAGCCATTGCAAGACCGAGCTGAACACACAGGACTCGATGTCGCCGAACTCAATCGGATCGAGTCCCTCTCCGCCAAGTGTCTCGGCGCGGGCACGGTCGGCAATGTGCTCGAGTGGTACGACTTCGGACTGTACGGCTTTCTCGCCCCGCTGATCGGCGCACATTTCTTCCCCTCCTCCAGTCCCATCGCCTCTTTGCTCGGCGCCTACGGCGGGTTCGCGATCGGCTTCGCCATGCGCCCCGTCGGCGGGGTGTTGCTGGGTCACGTCGGGGATCGCCTGGGCCGGCGCGCGGTGCTGATCCTGTCCATCGTCATGATGGGCGTCGCGACGACGCTGATCGGAGTGCTGCCGACCTACCGGCAGGTCGGCATCTGGGCGCCGGTTCTTCTGGTGGCGGTGCGCCTCTTCCAGGGCTTGTCGGTCGGCGGCGAATTCACCGGCTCGGTGTCGTATCTGATCGAGACCGCGCCTTCGCGCTGGCGCGGGTTCGCCGGCAGCTTCGCCAACATCGGCTCCGAGGGCGGCTACATCCTCGCCTCGGCGCTCGCCGCCACCACCGTCATCCTGTTGCGCCATCATTCCGAAGCCCCCTGGATCTGGCGGCTGCCGTTCCTCGGCGGCGGGGTGTTGGCCTGTCTCGCCTGGCTGCTTGTCAGGCGCCTGTCCCGCGCCGGCTACGAGCCGGACCAGCGCAAGGATGTCCAGCATGAGCTGCCGCTGAAGCAGGCGTTCAAGGAGTCCCCGCGGGCCCTGATCCTCATCATGGTGTTCACCTGGGGCTACGGGGTACTCAACTACCTGACTCTGGTCTTCCTGCCCACCTTCGCCAGCAAATTCGGCGGCATCGATGCCGGCGATGCGCTGACGGTCAACTCGGCGCTGCAGCTCGCGTTGCTGGCTCTCATACCGGTCTCCGGCTGGCTGACCGACCGTTTCATCCGCCGTCGCGTGCTGCTGCTGGCGGTGTTCGCCCTGGTGTGCCTCACCTCTGTGACGTTCTTCGAGATGGCCGGGGGGAGTCTCGCCAGATTCAGCGTGGCACAGGGGAGCCTCATCGTGCTGCTGTTCCTGGTCGAGGGCACCGCGCCCGCGATGCTCGCCGAGCAGTTCTCCTCGCGCTACCGGATCTCCGGCTACTCGGTCGCGTTCAACATCGGGATCGGCTTGGGCGGGGGCACCGCACCGCTCATCGCCACGGCGCTGATCGCACCGCTCGGCAAGCTGGCCGGTGCCGGCTATATGGTGGTGTGCGCGCTGCTGTCGTTCGCGGCGCTGTACCTGATGAGCGACCGCAGCCGCGAGCCGCTCTCCTAGGGGCTTTCGCGCGCCGAGCCCCCGCTCTCACATCAGATCGCGCGCGATGGTCACATCCCAGTGCCGCTGCGCGACGAGCTCCCCGTTCAACCGGGCGGTGAAGGTGCCGGTGACATGGAAATTGTCCCGGTCGCCGCGCATGTGCGTGCTGCTGTCGATCACGGTCCGCCAGCCGTCGCGGCCCATCTCGTAAGTCTGGGTCAGCACGTATCGCGCCGACAGCGGCTCATCGTCCTTGATCGTCAATTCACGCTTCAGGCTGTGAGCGACCTGAACATCGACCTCATCGAAGCGCAGGATGCCTTCGCCGAACAGTCCACCAACGCCTTCGGTGATGTACGTCGCCTCGCCGGTGACGGGATTCTGAATGCTCAGCCGACGCACCACGCCGGGATCGATCAGGGTGACGGGCGCCTTCGGGCCGTGAGCCGGCCGCTCGAATGAGACCATGGGGTCCTGACCCGGTTGCCGGACGGGTAGCTCGAGAGAGCTGCCCGAGGTGCGGATCGAGATCGCGGCCGCGTAGGGCGCCGGCCAGACGATCGGCCAGTAAGCGGTCGCGATCGACAGCCGCAGGCGATGGCCCCGGGGGAATCTATGGCCGCACGCGTTGAGAGCCACGATCACATCGTAGTAGCGTCCCGGCTCGAGCGCCTCGGGACTTTCATGGCCGTGCCGATGAGTGAGGTTGAGCACCTGGTAGCTGACGCGCGTGACGCTATCGTCCGGCGCGACGTCGGACAGACGTACCGAGAGCTGCGCAACGGGCGCATCGGCGGCGACTTGCAGGCTCAAGAGCGGCGAGCCCAGAACACAGATCTCATCATCGAGCACGGCGGTGTCGAATACCAGGGCGCCCCCGTCATCGAGCCGTTGGTCCGTCGGCTGTTCCCCCGGACAGCCGGTGGCCATCCATTCACCCGCCGCCTTGCCGTGACTCTGTGGCGAGCGGACCGCAAGTACCGCACCGGTTGCCTCCGAGCGCTCCCCGAGGCTTCGATCCGCGCCAAGATGCAGCCTGCGAGGCCTGATATTCGGGGAAGGCCAGGTAGGCTCGCCGACCCAGCGGCCCGGTATGAACGCCCGGGTGCCGTCCGGGGCGACAGGATCCTCGAGGTAAGCCCGCAGCATCGGCTCATCCATGATCCCGGTATCCCGCCCCTTCAGCCAGTGATCCCACCAGCGCACCGCTTCCTGCAGATACCCGATCGCCGGTCCCGGGGCGCCATCGTGCGGATAGATGTGCCCCCAGGGGCCGATGATGCCGAGCCGCGGCACCGCAAGTCCCTGCAGCAGCCGGGGCACGGCATTCGTGTAGGCGTCCGACCAGCCGCCGATCGCCAGGACCGGACACGTTATCGCAGCATAATCCTCGCAGACCGATCCGTGCTTCCAGTACTCATCATAACGCTGATGAGCGAGCCACAGCGCCGGGAAGAACGGCAGCTCCTCGATCCGCTCGAGCCACTGCTTTTTCCAGCCCGGGCCGACGATGTGCGGATCGGGCGGGCGGCCCTGATAGGCCATCATGATGCTGCCCCACCATAGGTTGTCGTTGAGCAGACACCCGCCCATGTAATGAATATCGTCGGTATAGCGGTTGTCCGTCGAGAAGGTCGTAATGATCGCCTTCAGCGCCGGCGGGCGCCGGGCAGCGACCTGCAGCGCGTTGAATCCTCCCCACGACTTGCCTTGCATGCCCACCGCGCCGCTGCACCAGGGCTGCCTGGCAATCCACGCGATCACCTCGAGGGCGTCGTCCTGCTCCTGTTTCAGGTATTCGTCCTCCAGCCTGCCATCGGACTCGCCGCAGCCGCGCATGTCGACGCGCACGGCCGCGTAGCCGTGCTGCGCAAAGTACCCGTGCATGGGCTCATCGCGCGCGCGCGTTCCGTCGCGCTTGCGGTATGGAATGTACTCCAGCACCGCGGGAACGGGCTCCTGCAGGGCCGTGCTCGGCAGCCACAGCCGTGCCCCGAGGCGGCAGCCGTCGCTCAAAGTTATCCAGACGTGCTCCTCGACGTGCACGGACATCACCGCCTCCTGGGAGGTTTCGGTCACTCTCTACCCCTCATGTATCTATGCCTCGGAACGCCCTGTCGGCGCGTGTCGCGCATCGACACGCATCTCGCGCGCATGGATCAGCGAGGCGAGCGCGTACATCGCAAAGCTGATGCAGGCCGCGACGACGACGATCCACACCACGGCGTGATAGTCGCTTGGAGTCACGAACAGCGCAGCCAATGCGGAGCCCCCCGCCGAGCCGAAAAACGCGCACCCCCCGGTGAGCGCCACGGCGCGCCCCGTGACATCGACATGATTGACGAGCGTGAATTGATACGCCAGGGAGTAGCACCAGGAAAAGTAATAGAGGATCCCCGCCGCGCCGAAGGCCAGCGTGCCCTGGACGCCGCCTAGAAAGAACGCCGCAACCAGCGTGACACAGGTTGCGAACGCCAGCGGCCACAGCGTGCCGAACCGGCCACCCTGTGCCGAGGCGAGCAGTCCGCCCGGAATCCCCGCCGCCACGCTGAGCGCGACACTGTCGGCGACGAGGTGGGCCGCCATCCCTTGCGCCTGCCCCATCAGCTCGATATAGGTCCAATACGCCCCGGCGCCCACGAAGAACATGGCGAAGCCCAGAAAGGCGAGCAGCGGCGCCGGCCGAAGAAGGCCGCCGCGAGCCTGGCGCGGTATCGCACGGCCTTGCGCCGGCAGCAGGGGCATCAGAGCGATGGCCAGAGCCGCCGGGACCGCGAGCAGCAGCAGGACCCCGTTCAGTCCCGAAAGACGCAGCAGGAACGGTCCCGCCCAAAGAGCGGCGATCTGATAGGCGGCCTGCGCCGAGACCGCCAGGCCGAAGCCGCGCGCCGACTCGTGTCGATCGGAGACTATCGTCATCCCGAGCGAGAAGGCGGCGCTCGCGAAAAAGGCCGCAGCCCCCAGCATCGACACCGATACCCAGTACCCCCGCACGCGCAGGGCGATCAGCAGACAAAGACACATGCCGCCGAGGGCAGCAGCGGCCGCGCGGGGCCAGGGCAGGGAGCGCACCCACAGCCCGGCCAACAGAGCGCTCAGGCCGGAGGCGACGGTGAGGACCGAGGACATCACACCGACCTGCCGCGCCGAGAACCCCAGCTTGTCGGCGGCTCCCGCCGTGAGCAGCGGCAGGATGTTGAACATGCTGGCGCCGATGACCACCAGGGCGAGACCCGCCGCTGCGAGGGCCGCCCGCTCGGGCGGGGGCGAGAAGCTTTCCAGGCTCTGCTGCAATGCGGACTCCCCTCGGGTCGGCTCTGTGCCGATCGTATGCGAACTCGGGATGCGCGCGCGGCGCCGCACCGCCACCAACCGATATCAAAGATCCTTGAGCAGCCTCAGGGCGTCAAAGATCGCCGCATGCGTGTTGCGCGAAGCGACCGCATCGCCGATGCGAAAGAGCTGAAAACTCCCCCGGGGGTTCGGCCGG
>JAJZLX010000194.1 GCA_021850555.1 Pseudomonadota bacterium
CTCGATAGCCCCGGGCGATGTGCACCACGAAGCGCAGGTGCGAGAGCACCAGCTTGCAGGCGGCGCCGAGATCGTCCTGGTTGCGGAAGCGCTCGGCCAGCATGCGCTCCTCCTCGCGGCCGAGCACCGCAATGCGGCTCACCCGGTCGATATACGCATCGACGCTGCCGACTGGACCGGCGAGCGCAAGGTCGCAGGGCCGAGCGATCAATGCAGTGCTTGCGGTCATGGATACTCCCCGGTTCATCGTGCTGAATATTAGCACTCGATATATGCGAGTGCTAAGTACCCAAAAGGTTCCCGGGGAGAGATCCGTATCTTCCGCACGAACAGAGCTAAAGCGTCAGGGGAGCAAAAAGTGGCGGTCGCAAGAAAAATTCATATTGGATTCAGAAACGTTCGCTATTGTGGGCGGCTTCGCCCCTTATCGTAGACAGAGCAACGGACCCCCGGACCTCGATATGTACAATCCCGATGAATCCCTGGAATCTCCCGCCCAGGTGGCGGTTCAGCATCAATACGACGGTTTCAGCATCCTGCTGCACTGGATCACCGTGGTTCTGGTGGCGTGCCTGTGGACCCTCGGCCAATCGTTGAGCTTTTTTCCCAAGGGCGCGCCCCGGGAGGCGGCACTTTCGGTGCACATTCTGCTCGGGATGACGCTGGGCGCGACCCTGCTGGTCCGGATCGGCTGGCGCGCAGGCGCCGGTCGCCGGCTGCCGCCCGCGGATTCGGGTTGGCAGGGCCAGCTCGCCCAAAGCGTCCATTACGGGCTGTATGTGCTGCTGGTCGTGACGGTGGCACTCGGTCTGTCCCGGGTATGGCTGTACGG
This sequence comes from Pseudomonadota bacterium, assembly GCA_021850555.1. The sequence goes on from JAJZLX010000194.1 coordinate 833, forward strand.
CAATCACGTGTTCGACTGGTTCGCGTTCCCGCGGCCGGCCTTCAGCACCCGGTCGCTGATCCGGACCATCGGTGGTCTGCACGGGGACCTCGCGGACATCGTGGTGATCGTGGCCGGTCTGCATGCCGCTGCGGCCCTCGCCCATCACTATGTGTTGCGGGATTCGGTGCTGCGGCGCATGTTGCCGGGGAAGCGCAAGGCCCGTCCGGAGTAGTGAGGACGGGGTATTTTCCCGGCACGCGGCGCCGCCGTTCAAACGGCGCCGGGCCCCCGTAAGCCCTGTGCACAGCGCATCATAGAGCGATGCCGGAGCTCCCCGAAGTCGAAACCACCCGCCGCGGGATCGAGCCGCATGCCCTCGGCCGGCGGATTGTGGCGCTCGAGGTCTATGAGCCTCGGCTGCGTTGGCCGGTGCCGCCCTCGCTGCCGGCCCGTGTCGCCGGGCAGACGATTACCGGCACGGACCGGCGGGCCAAGTACCTGCTGATCAGGCTCACGTCCGGCACGCTGCTCCTGCACCTGGGCATGTCCGGCTCATTGCGCGTGTTATCCGCAGATGTCCCCAGGATCGCGCATGATCAGTTCGACTTGAGGCTTGATTCGGGTCAGACTCTGCGCTTCAACGATCCCCGCCGGTTCGGCAGCCTGCACTTCACGCAGGATCCTGCCCGGCATCGGTTGCTCAGGCACCTTGCCCCGGAGCCGTTCGATGACGCATTCGACGCGGACTATCTCTGGGGGGTGACCCGCGGGCGCCGGGTGGCGGTCAAGCAGCTGCTGATGAATAGCCGCCTGGTCGTGGGCGTGGGCAACATTTACGCCAGCGAGGCGCTGTTCCGCGCCCGGATCCTGCCCAAGAGGCGGGCGGGCGACCTCTCGCGAGCCGAGGCAGGGCTGCTGGTTCAGGCGGTGAGGGCGGTGCTGGCGCAGGCGATCCGGGTAGGCGGCACGACGCTGCGTGATTACGTGAGGCCCAATGGCTCGCCGGGATACTTCCGGCAGAAGCTGTATGTCTACGAGCGAGCCGGCAAACCGTGCCGGGTGTGTCGCACGGTGATCCGGCAGGCGACGCAGCAGGGGCGCTCGACGTTCTACTGTCCCGAATGCCAGAAATGATGATCAGGTCTTGCGGCGCTTCTTGAGCTCGGCTTCGACGATGGGGTGGACGAACTCGCTCACGTTCCCGCCCAGCACGGCGATCTCGCGCACCAGGGTGGAGGAAATGAAGGTGAACTGCTCCTGCGGCGTGAGGAACACCGTCTCGATGTCCCGCTCCAGGTGGCGGCTCATGTTGGCCAACTGGAATTCGAACTCGAAATCCGAGACCGCGCGCAGGCCGCGGATGATCACCGAGGCGCCCCGCTCGCGCGCGAATTCCACCGTCAGGCCCGAGTAGCCGAGCACATCCACGTTGGACAAGTCCCCCAGCACGCGGCGTGCGAGGTCCACCCGTGTCTCGAGCGTGAACATCGGCGCCTTGTTGGGGTTGGCGGCGATCGCGACGCTAACGCGGTCGAAAATGCTCGCCGCCCGGCGCACCAGGTCCTGGTGGCCGTTGGTGATCGGATCGAAGGTGCCCGGATAGACGGCGTTTCGGTTCATTCGGCGGCGGTCCCCCTTTGATGCAAGTAGAGATGATACCCGACCTCGCCCGCTTGTCCGTCCCTGACGCTCGCCCAGCCGGCCGGCACGGCCGGCGGGTGACCGGCCGCACATTCGACGTAGATCCGCGCATCCGTCGCGAGCCACCCGGCGAGCTCGAGCTGCCCGCAGACCCCGGTGAGCAGCCCGGAGTCGAACGGTGGGTCCAGCAAGACGATATCGAACGGCTGGGCGGGACCTCGGAGGAAGGTGCGCGCCTCTGCTTCGACGACCCGCCAATCATGGTGACGGGCCGGATCCCACTGGGAGAGACACTCCTCGATGGCCCGTGCCGCCTGGCCGTTGCGCTCGACGAAGGTCACGTGCGAGGCGCCCCGGGAGAGGGCCTCGAGGCCGAGAGCTCCGCTGCCCGCGAAAAGATCAAGGCAGCGCGCACCTGGCACTCTCGCCGCGAGCCAGTTGAACAGGGTCTCGCGCACGCGATCGGGTGTCGGGCGGATGCCGGGGGAGGGCGGAAAGCGCCATCGCCGCCCGCGCCAGGTGCCGCCGATGATCCGCAGCATCCGCGCCGAGGCGCCGCGGTGGTGTGTCTGTCGCGGGTCACGCACGATGATTAAGATACACTAGCGGCCACGCATGGCTGATTCCGATTCCAAAGACGGGACGCCCCGCAACGGGGAGCGCCGGGGGTTCTTCAAGCGGCTCGCCCAGCGCTTGAGCGGCGGCCGGCTTGGCTTCGATCTGCCCAATCTCCTGCGGGGACGACGGATCGACGCCGATGTCCTCGAGGAGCTCGAGACACGGCTGCTGACGGCGGATGTCGGAATCGATGCCACGGAGCACATCCTCTCGGACCTGCACAAGAAGGTCGCCCGCAAGGAGCTCGCTGACGTCGATGCACTGATCGCGGCGCTGCGCGAGGCGGTGGCGGGCATTCTCGAGCCGTGCGCGCGGCCGCTCGTCATCGATCCGCAGCACAAGCCCTTCACTATCCTGGTGGTGGGTGTGAACGGTTCCGGCAAGACCACCACCATCGGCAAGCTTGCCCGTCGCTTCCACGACGAAGGCCGCAGCGTCGTGCTCGCGGCCGGCGACACTTTCCGCGCCGCGGCCATCGAGCAGCTGTCAGTATGGGCCGAGCGCAGCGGCGCGGACTGCATTGCCCAGCACGCCGGGGCGGACCCCGGCGCCGTGGTTTTCGATGCGCTGCAGTCCGCGCGGGCGCGCAAGGCGGACATCCTGCTGGCGGATACCGCCGGACGTCTGCACAGCCAATCGCATCTGATGGAGGAGCTGAAAAAGGTCAAGCGTGTCCTGCATCGAGCCGATCCGACCGCTCCCCATGAGGTCCTGCTGGTGCTCGACGCCAACCAGGGGCAGAACGCGCTTGCGCAGGCCGTTCAATTCCACGAGGCGGTCGGGGTGACCGGCATCGCCGTCACCAAGCTCGACGGCACGGCCAAGGGCGGCATAGTGGTCGCCATCGCACGCCGGCTTGGGGTGCCGATCCGCTTCATCGGCATCGGGGAGCAGGCGGGGGATTTCGGCGAGTTCGATGCGCGCGAATTCGCCTCTGCGCTGGTCGAGGGGCGCGGGCGGGGGCCGCAGGAGTGAGCGGATGATCGAGCTGCAGCGGGTGAGCAAGCGTTATCCCAACGGACGGGAGGCTCTCACCAACGTCAGCTTCTTCGTCGATCGCGGCGAGATGGTGTTCGTCACCGGGCGCTCGGGCGCGGGCAAGAGCACGCTGCTGAAGCTGATTGCGCTGCTAGAGCGGCCGTCGCGCGGCACGGTGAGCGTCAACGGACGCAACACCGGTGCCCTCAAGGCGCGCCACATACCGGCGTTCCGGCGGCAGATCGGAGTGGTGTTCCAGGATCACAAGCTGCTCGCCGACCGGCCCGTATTCGACAACGTGGCGCTGCCGCTGGTGGTCGCAGGGGCTCCTTTCCCGGAGATCAGCAAGCGTGTGCGCGCCGCGCTCGACCAGGTGGGCCTGCTCGGCAAGGAACGGATGCTGCCCATGGAGCTGTCCGTCGGGGAGCAGCAGCGTGTCGGCATTGCGCGCGCCGTCGCCGGCAAGCCGGCGCTGATCGTTGCCGATGAGCCGACGGGCAACCTCGATCCGGAGCTGTCGATCGAAGTGATGCGACTGTTCAAGCGATTCAGCGACGTCGGTGTGACCGTGCTGGTGGCCACCCACGACCAACACATCGTGCACGAGTTCGGCAGCCGAGAGATCCTGCTCGACAGCGGCGAGGTGCGGGGCGGCAACCCCGATCCCCTGCCTTCGCTCGTGGCCAACCGCTGACCCCGAGGCCCCATGAGTCCCGCCACGCTCGCCACTCGTCACGCGCAGGCCCTGCTGGGCGCCCTTGGGCGCCTGGCGCGCTCGCCGCTCGCCACGGTATTCACTCTGATGGTCATCGGCCTGGCTTTGACGCTTCCGGCGGCACTGGGTCTGCTCGTGACCAATGCCGAAGCCGCCACCGGTGGCTTCACTCAGGCCGTGGACATGTCGGTGTACCTGAAGTCCGGCGTGTCGCTGCAGCGGGCGCAGCGGCTCGCGGAGCGGGCGCGCACGATCCCGGGCGTGAAGACCGTCACGGTCATTTCCGCAGCGCAGGGGCTGCGGGAATTCCGCAAGTATTCAGGCTTTGGAGCGGCGCTCGATGCGCTGCACGGCAACCCGCTGCCCAATGTGCTGCACATCGTGCCGCAGCCGCGCTCGAGCAGCGCGGTCGACCTCGAGCGGCTGCGCCACGATCTGGCCGCCTGGCCGGCGGTGGACATGGTGCAGCTCGATGCGCAGTGGGCGTTGCGTTTCAACGCCATTTTGCAGGTGTTGCGGCGGTTGGTGTCCACCGCAGGGCTGTTGTTGGGCGCCGGCGTGCTGGCGGTGGTTGGCAACACCATCCGGCTCGAGATCCTCAACCGTCGCGCCGAGATCGAGGTGACCAAGCTGGTCGGCGGCTCGAATGCCTTCGTGCGCCGCCCCTTCCTGTATACCGGCATGCTCTATGGGCTGGGTGGGGCGGTGCTCGCCTGGCTGATCCTCGAGGCGGTGCTGATCGGACTTACGGGGCCCGTGGCGCGGCTGGCGCAGCTGTACGGCAGCGGCTTCGTGCTCACGGGGCTGACCGGGCGGCAGTGCGGCGAGCTGTTCGGCGGGGGGCTGGCTCTGGGGTGGCTGGGTGCGTGGATCTCGGCTCACCGCCACCTGCGTAGCATCGAGCCGCGGGCTTAGAGCCTGCTCGTTCCGAGCCGCCCGGTGCTATGGCGATCGGAAAGCGCCCTTGAGCGAATTTTCCCGGCGCGCCGCAAGGTCTTCTGCGGGAACTCGCGGAAAGAAGTCCTGCTTTCCCGCGGCCGGGGAACATCCGCCCGACGGCCGCCTTCCCACGTAAGGCAGGCCGCTATTTGATCTTGGCTTCTTTGTAGGCGACGTGCTTGCGCGCCACGGGGTCGAACTTGCGCACCTCGAGCTTGTCGGGGTGCAGGCGCTTGTTCTTGGTGGTCACGTAGAAATGGCCGGTGCCGGCCGAGGAAAGCAGCTTGATCTTGTCGCGCATGGATGGGCTCCCGTCAGATCTTCATGCCCTGGGCGCGTAAGGAGGCCACGACCTGGTCGATGCCCTTTTTCTCAATGGTGCGCAACCCATGGGCTGAGATGCGCAGCGACACCCAGCGCTTCTCGGTCTCCAGCCAGAACCGCTGGGTATGCAGGTTGGGCAGGAAGCGGCGGCGCTTCTTGTTGTTGGCGTGGGAGACTCGATTTCCGACGGTCGGCCCTTTGCCGGTGATCTCGCAGACGCGGGACATATGCAACAACCTTAAAAAAATCAGATACTTGGCCAGATATCGGGCCTGACCCCTCGGGGTGCCCGGACTGCGGCGGCCGTGGCCTGTCCGCAGGAGCCGGCCTTTATACCAGCACGGGGGCAGGCCGGCAAGGGAGACTGGGAGCCGCGGTCGGGCGGATGGGGGCCGGGACGCTTCAAAGCAACCCATGCTCCGCAAACGAATAGCAGCGGCTGCCGCCTACGATGACGTGATCAATCATCCGCACGTCCATCAGCGCAAGACAGTCCCTCAGTCGGGTGGTGATCGCATCGTCGGCCGGGCTGGGGTCGGTCCCGCCCGAGGGGTGATTGTGCGCCACGATCACCGCGGTGGCGTTGTGCAGCAGCGCCTGCCGCAGCACCTCCCGGGGGTGAACCTGGGCGCAGTCGACCGTCCCGCGGAACAGCTCCTCGAAGGCGATCAGCCGATGCCGGATGTCCAGGTACAGGCAGCAGAACACCTCGTACGGGCGGTCTCGCAACTGTGCCAGTAGAAAGCGGTGGGTGGCCTGAGGGCTCGACAGCGGCTGTCCCGAGCGCAGCTCTTCGTGCAAATGGCGCCGCGCCAGTTCGACTGCCGCCTGGACGGCGGCGTAGCGCGCCGGTCCCATCCCCTTGCGGCGCCAGCGTGAGCGCTCCGCTGCCAGCAGAGCGCGCAGGGAGCCGAAATCGTTGAGCAACGCGCGGGCCAGCTCCACGGCGGAGCAACCGGGCACGCCCGAGCCGATCAGTAGCGCCAGGAGCTCCGCATCTGTCAGGACGTGAGCCCCGCGGTCCAGCAGTTTCTCGCGTGGGCGCTCTGAGCGCGCCCATTTGCGTATCGGTAGCATGCCGGCTTCTCGTACCTGGATCTGCATCTGAAGCGCTCCCTTGGTGCGGTGCGTCCATACTGGGGCGCCGGGAAAGGCCCCGGCAGGGGGAAAATCGGGGGTGTTCATGCAGAAATGCGCAAATCACGCGGGTCGGTTTGCGTGTCCGGTGAAAGGAGCCGGATAATCACGGCATGCAAGGCAAACACATCCTGCTCGGTGTGACCGGCGGCATCGCCGCGTATAAGAGTGCTGACCTGGTGAGGCGCCTGCGCGAGCGCGGCGCTGAAGTCCAGGTGGCCATGACTTCCGCCGCGCGCGAGTTCGTCGGGCCGATCACCTTCCAGGCCCTCTCGGGTCGTCCGGTGAGGATCGACCTCTGGGACAGTGCGGCCGAAGCGGCCATGGGCCACATCGAGCTGGCCCGCTGGGCCGAGCTGGTGCTCATCGCGCCGGCAAGCGCGGATTTTCTGGCCCGCCTGGCCGGCGGGAAGGCCGATGACCTGCTGGCAACGCTCTGTCTGGCGACCGAGGCGCCGATCGCCGTCGCGCCGGCCATGAACCGCATCATGTGGGGCAACGCCGCCACGGCGGCCAATGTCGCTCTGCTTCGCCAGAGGGGCGTGCATGTGCTCGGGCCGGCCGAAGGAGCTCAGGCCTGCGGTGAAGTGGGCGAGGGACGCATGCTGGAGCCGCAGGACCTTGCCGACCGGATCGCCGAGCTGCTTCCCCGCGACGGACCGCTGCGCGGCCGGCGCGTGCTGATCACCGCCGGGCCCACGCGCGAGCGCATCGATCCGGTGCGCTTCATCAGCAATCGCAGCTCGGGCAAGATGGGCTTCGCCGTGGCCCAGGCCGCACGCGAGGCGGGCGCCGAGGTCGTTCTGGTCAGCGGGCCGGTCGCTTTGCCGACGCCGCCCGGGGTGCGCCGCGTGGATGTCGAAAGCGCGGAGGCCATGCTGGCGGCGGTGCAGCGCGAGGTCGAGCAGGCGAACATTTTCATCTCGACCGCGGCGGTGGCGGACTACCGGCCCGCCAGCCCCGCCGAGCAGAAGATCAAGAAAACCTCAGACCGACTGCACCTCGACATGGAGCGCACCGTGGACGTGTTGGCAACAGTGGCCGCGCGGCCCGAGCGCCCCTTCGTCGTGGGCTTCGCCGCCGAGACCGAGTCGGTCGAGCAGAATGCCCGGGGGAAGCTGCTGAAGAAAAACCTCGACATGATCGCGGCCAACGAGGTCGGTCACACCAAGGGTTTCGACTGCGAGGACAACCACCTGGTCGTGCTGTGGCGCAACGCGCGTCAGGACTTGGGCAGCGGGCCAAAGCTCGCCCTGGCGCGCGAGCTGGTGCGGCTGATCGGCGAATCCTACACAGCGTCCCTCGCGGGATCGCTCAGCCTCGATACGGTCCACGCTTGAGCGCCGGGCCAGGCGCGGCGCGGCCGCTGAAGATCAGGATCCTGGATCGGCGCCTGGGCGCGGAGTTTCCGCTGCCGGCGTATGCGACCGCGGGCTCGGCGGGCCTCGATCTGCGCGCTTGCCTCGATGTGCCGCTCAATCTGATGCCGGGTCGGGCTGAGCTCATTCCAACCGGCATGGCGATTCACCTGTCGGACCCTGGGCTTGCGGCGGTGATCCTGCCGCGCTCGGGCCTCGGCCACAAGCACGGGGTGGTGCTCGGCAACCTCGTCGGTCTGATCGACTCGGACTACCAGGGCCAGCTGATGGTGTCCTGCTGGAACCGCGCGCAGGAGCCCTTCCTCATTCAGCCCGGCGAGCGCATCGCGCAGCTTATCGTGGTCCCGGTGGTGCAAGTGGCGCTGGAGGTGGTCGAGTCCTTCGAGGAGAGCAGTCGCGGCGCGGGCGGCTTCGGACACTCGGGCCGGCATTAGCGCCTCGCGCTCATGCCTCGAGCGGCCGATCGGCGAAAAACGGGCCCGCCGCCCCCGTCCGCGAACCGGCGGCAACACCATCGCTCGCCATACGCCGCCCGCTGATCGACACTCACGTCGGAGTCGCACATGACCGATACAGCTTCGGAAACCATCGCTCACGCACAGATCGACGTGCAATGGGTCGGCGGCCTGGCCTTCGAGGCCGGCCGGCCGCAAGGACCCAGAGTCCGCATCGATGGGGATGGGCAAACCGCCCCAAGTCCGTTTGACGTGCTGTTGGCAGCAATTGCGACGTGTGCCTCGGTGGACGTTGTCACCATCCTCGAGAAGCAGCGCACACCGGCGAGCGCGCTCGGTGTGCGGGTCGAGGCAAATCGCCTCGATTCGACCCCGCGCCGACTGGCCTCGGCCATCCTGCACTTCAGCATCGCGGCGCCGGGGACGACGATCGAGAAAGCCACGCGGGCCGTGGAGCTCTCGGTCACGAAATACTGCAGCGTTCGCTCCTCTCTCCTCGCAGATGTGCCGGTGACCTGGACGGTGCAGCTCAACGGCTGACGGTCCCTGAACACCGCTGCTTTCCCGGTCAGACCGATCCCGCGCGCCCAGCGACCGAAAACCGCTCGCTTTCGCCGACGTGATCGCACATCCGCCGGGTGCCGGAGGCGGAAAATTACCGATGAGCCTTCGCCGGCTCCACCACGATCACTGCATCCATGACGTACGGATACCCGCCATACTCAGGGTAAGGCCTGTACGTATGCTTCCAGGCGACGGCATGAATGAGACAGACGATGTGATGGATGCCGGGATGACGGAAGACGATGGACCGCTCTGCGCCGTTCATTGCCAGATTGAATCCGTCGAACGGGTAGCGGTACAAACGAATGTGATCGTGATCCTTGTACATCACCGGATAAACGCCGGGATAGAAACTATGGATCATGGAGTCTTCGTTGTAGACGTGAATCGCCTGGCCCGCCCTCACCACCAATACCCACGGCTCGAAGGTCATCGTGGTGCCGGATACCTCAAGCCTCGGCCCTCGGTTCAAGAGCGTGCCCTGGCGTTCGTCGGTCCGCTTGCCGCTGCGCGCAGCTCGCACGGGCCCACGGCTGCTGCTCGTCCGAATCCCTCCGCCGGCGGCGTTCGTCACCGCGACGACGCCGTAGGCCGGGGCCGGAAATGATCTGGAGTCTTTGCGCGCAACCGGCTGGTCAATCTTCTCACCGCGGGCGCCCATGAGTTTCACGGAGCCAAAATCCGTCGTTCCGGCGTCGTAAAAGACATAGACACCGTAGCGGGCCGGCTTCCACTGCGCGCGGGAGTGCGCCCGTATCGGCAGATTTGCCACCGGCCGGCCGCGCCAGGTAACGATCCTGATGTCGAGCGGCTCACTGCCCGGATTGGCAAAGCGCATGCGTGAGCCCAGCACCAGCTGCACATCCATCACGTTGAAGCCGTCCCCGTCCAATCCGATCTCGCCGTGGCTGCGTATCAAGGCCGCGGCCTGTCCGAGCGCACGGGCCGAGGCGGCGGCGGGCTGGCTCAAAAACAATGCGCCGGCACCGGCAACCATCGCAGCCCCCAGGGCGCTCTTGCACATCCATCCGCATCGAGCGGCCCTGGTCAAACCATCGATCTTCTCGTGCCACATGCCGGACCTCCTCCCGGCCGCGCCGGCCGAAAGAATCACTTCCACCATTGTATTTCGATAACGAAAAGGCCCGCGCCCGGCGAGCCCTCCGGGGTATTGACCGAGCGGGTTTTGCCCGAGTTCCACAGGCATGGCCCGGGTGTCCCGCCTTGCCCGGGCACTGCGCCCGCACGCGCCGTCATCGATTCCGAGGCCTCCTCCTCGCAGGAGCCGGCCCCGATTACAGCAGGTTCGCGTGATCTGCAGAAGAAGATTGAGTCGTGCTCCGGCGCTCCGCATCCGCCCTGGAATTTGATCAAAGTCATGAAGTGCGGAAAATACCTATACTAACATCAGCGGCCGACGATGAACGTTTCTCGATGTTGGACGTCAACTTGTTGTCTGCCATGCGAATCGATGATCTGAAAATCCTGTTGCGTCGCGGCCTGCTGGCCGTCTCGGTGGCGACGCTCGCCCTGGCAAGCGTCCCGGTCCTGGCACAGGGGGCGTACACGCCCCCGTCGCAGGCCCGACGGCTCGCGATCGGTGTCTGCGGCACTTGTCACGGCGTCAGCGGCAACAGCAAGAACCCCATGTTCCCACGCCTCGCGGGCCAGAAGGCCTGGTACCTCGAGCAGCAGCTCAAGGAGTTCCGTGATCACACTCGCGGCGACGCCTACGCGGTCGGCTACATGTGGGGCATGGCGAACCAGCTGTCGAATTCGACCATCGTCGCCTTGGCGAAGTACTTCTCGCAGCAGAAGGCCGGTCCCGGAACGCGGCGGCCGGCGCCCGTGATCGCCGAGGGAAACCAGATCTACCATCAGGGGATTCCCACGCAGGGGGTGCCGGCCTGCGCGGCCTGCCACGGCCCCAATGGGCTCGGCAACGCGCATTTCCCGCGCGTGGCCGGTCAGCACGCCGAGTACATCCTGAAGCAGCTCAATGCGTTCAGAACCAACATGCGCGATGTTTTCATCATGCACGGAATAACGATGACGCTGCACGCCAAGCAGGAGAAGGCGGTGGCCGATTATCTGGCGTCGTTGTCGTAACGATCGCCGTGCCGGGACGGCGAAGTGCCGCCCGCAGCGCAACGGAGCGGCAGGCGCTCATTCTTGCGCCCTGAGTGGACATGTCCCCGTATGCGCCCGCTCGAACGAGCGATCTGCGGCCGCGGCTCCTCACCGGACTAGCAAGTCACCAGATCGGTGTGTCCGAAACCCTTGGAGTAGTCGAGGACCGAGATCACGACCGGTGTGACGCGGAATACGCGCAGGTCAGCGGCATTCGGCTCAGGCAGCGGGGCCGCTTGCGGCGGATAGCGCTGCATCATCAACCGCAATGCCTTCTCGGCCTCTCCCGGATCGGTCACGATCTGGGCGCGGGCCGCCATGGACAAGCCCTCGATCTCCATCACTTGTCCGCTATCGTCGTCGATGGTGAGCGAAACACGGTCGTCCCGGGCCAGATTCGCCGCCTTCTGGCTGTCCGGACCGCAGAGGAAATAGATCGTGAGGGCGTCGTTTCCATAACCGACGGTAGTGGCCTGTGGCCAACCGTCAGGCCGCAGCGTCGCGATAGTCATCTTCCGATGCCGGGCCAGGAGCCCGAGAATCTTTTCTCTCATTCCGGCGTCCATTGCGCAATCCAAATCCTTTACGAATCCATTTGCCATCGGGACATGTGCCTACGGCGCCGGGGCGCGATCCCTCGGCATAGCATCGGCAGCGCTGAGCGGCGCCGATCAGTGCCTGCGCCGGGCGCGGCAGTGCCGTGGCGCCCGGTCCTGCGGCGGTCGCAGTCGCCCTCAGGCATTCCACGGTGGCGCAAGCCGGCGCGCAAGCGGATGCCGATCCCTGGGCAGGTGCCCGCCGCCCGAGGAGTGCTCGCCCGGGAGAATGAGCGTTCATCGGCGCCATCGGCTACACTCAGGCACGGATGCACTCTGATTCCATGGGCTACGAGCCTCAGCGCAAGCCTCGATACGAAGATCTCACCGTGCGTGGACTGCGCCACCGGGTCACGTGGTGGGGCGAGCCTGCTGAGAGTCCGATCGTGCTTCTGCACGGGTTCATGGATTGCGGCGCGACCTGGCAGTTCCTCGCCGACTCTCTGCCGCGCAGCTGGTCGCTGGCCGCTCCCGACTGGCGCGGGTTCGGCCACAGCGACTGGGCGCCCGGGGGCTATTGGTTTCCGGATTACTTCGCCGATCTGGAAGCGCTGCTCGATGCGTTGACGCCGCGAACGCCGGCGCGCGTCATCGGACACAGCATGGGTGCCAACATCGCGCAGGTTTACGGCGGTATCCGCCCGAAGCGCCTGGCCTGGCTCGTTAACCTGGAAGGACTCGGGCTGCCGCCGTCGAGCCCGCAGGATGCGCCTGGACGATTCGAGCAATGGCTGGACGAGATCAGGGAGCCTGTGACTGAGCGCCGGTACCGATCCGTGTCGGAACTGGCGTTGCGTCTGCGGACGCGCAATCCCAGGCTGCCTCCAGATCGCGCGGAGTTCGTGGCGCGGGCGTGGACACGTTCCGTCGGCTCGCAGCGCGCAGTCGCGGACGACGAGGTGGAGTTGCTGTTTGACCCGCGGCATCGCCATGTCAATCCGATCCTCTATCGGCGCGATGAGGCGCAGGCTTGCTGGGCTCGCGTGGAGGCGCCCGTGCTCCTCCTCACCGCAGAGGTATCCGAGCGCTCTGCAAAGAGCTGCGCGAACCCGGAGCAGATTCGCCGGCACATCCGCAACCTCAGGTCCGTGGCGCTCGCCGGGCTCGGCCACATGATGCACCATGAGGACCCCGCAGCGGTCGCGAAGCACATCGTCGAATTCGAAGCGGATCTCGCCGTCGGCCGGCGGTGAGCCGCCGCCCTCCTCGCCGCACGTGATGTGGTCAAGTGCCTGGGCGCGTGGCCGCCGGGCGCCGGCCTGTCGCGGCCACCAATGCCGGGAGCAAAGCCTGGGATGCGCCCGCAGTGGCTACGTTCCACGCAGGCCGGGGTTATCATTACCCCATGCCGAATGCAAAGACAAAGGCCTGGATCTCGCTTGTCGTCTCATTCTCCTTCATGGCGGCCATGATCTTTCTTTCCGCCGGTACGACCGATTACTGGCAGGCGTGGGTATATCTCGCCGTGGTCGCCGTGACGAGTATTCCCCTTACCCTGCTCATCACGCAGAGCCCGCGACTTCTCGAGGCTCGCAGGAATGCCGGACCGGGCGCGGAGAAGCGTCCGGTCCAGAAACTCATCGTCTCCCTGAGCGGACTTCCTGCCATCGCGGCGTTCATCGTTCCCGGGCTTGATCACCGGTTCAACTGGTCAAACGTACCGTCCTGGCTCGTCATCGCGGGCGACCTTCTGGTGGTCTTCGGCATGTGGATGGTGCGTCGGGTGTTCAAAGAGAACTCGTTCGGCTCTGCGACCGTCGCGATCGCAGAGGATCAGAAAGTGATTTCCACGGGACCGTATGCCATCGTGCGGCACCCCATGTACGCGAGTGCGATGGTGTACACCGTCGGGATGGCGCTCGCGCTCGGATCATACTGGGGACTCCTTGCTGCCTTCCTCATCGTCCTGTGTCTCATCTGGCGCCTCTTCGACGAGGAAAAACTCCTCGTCAGCAAACTCTGCGGCTACAAAGAGTATCGCGCCAGGGTGCGCTGGCGCCTCGTACCGGGAGTTTTCTGACTTTCCGCCCGCGCTCCCGTGCCTCGAGCCGCCGGCGGATGCGCAAGCGTCATGGTGGAAGGCAGGCGATGCGCCAAGAAGGGCGGCGCGCGCCGGAGCAGGCGCGCGGAATAATCGGTCTTAACGACGCAGGTGTCGGCCGGCGAAGCGTCAGCTGCCGAGCAGGATGCCCTCCTTGCCGACGTGAGAATTTGACATGAATCTCGCCTGCGCCGCGCGCAACTCCCGCAGGCTATGGGTCCCGGCCAGAATGGGCCGCAACTCGCCGGCTTCGATATGGCGCACCAGGCCGGTGAAGATATTGTCACGCTGATACGTGCACCCGAAGAAGATCGGGTCGCGCAGGTAGAGCGGTCGAAGGTCGAGCTCGACAATGGGGCCGGCCATCGCCCCGGCGCAGACATAACGTCCTCCCTCGCCCAAAGCGTCGATCCGCTCGCTCCAGCGGGGCCCGCCCAGGAGATCGAGCACGACGTCGAAGGCCCGTTTGGGGATATCCGCCTCGCGCTCGAGGGTTTCGTACGCGCCAAGGTCGCGCAAAGCGCCGGCCTTCTGGGCGCTCGTGAGCGCCGTGACAGGCGCGCGGCGCCGGGCTGGGCACCGGTAGATCTTCGCGCCAGAGCAGCTTGTCGAGGCCTCCATGGCCGGTGAGGACCACGCCCTTCATCGCTCCGGGAAGAGCGATCTGTCATTCCTCTTCGGCAGAGTGAACACTCCGTCCTTTGTACGTACAGGAATCATCTCGCATCGGCAAGCACGGCGGACACGCCGGCCTCGGCTGCCTCTGCCGGCGGATCGCCGTGCAGGTCCCGACTCACCGAGCAATCCCGTCGCGCTCCGTCCGTGAGCGCGCAAGCCGGGAATTCGCCCCCGAGTGATCAACTCAAAGACGCGTACACGCGAGGCTCCGGAGGTACTGCAGCCGCACTCGGTGCCGGCAGGAGAACAGCATGTTGATGAGGAACCTGTGGACCTGCGCATCCGTGAATTCTGGTGAAAGGAACGGGACACCGGCGGCCGCCGCCGGGCATGCAGGCTCTTCCTGCGAATGCTCCAAATTGCCGGATCGCGGCGGATTCTTCTCAGAACAGGACGCCAATAGTGGTAGTCTTTGCACAGCAAGCGCCGCTTTCCTGAAAGGTTGCGAAGATGGCGAAGCGTCTTTCGAACAGGCAAAAACCGCGCACCAAGGCCGAACAGCGGGCAGAGACCCTCGAGCGCATTCTCGACGCCGCGGAGTATCTGTTCTCCAAGCACGGCTTGAACGGCGTGACACTTCGCGATGTCGCACTGAAGGTCGGCGTGCACACTTCGTTGATGCACTACTACTTCGTCGACAAACGCCGTCTGTTCGAAGCAGTGTTCACGCGCCGCGCCGGTACGACCAGCAGCCGCCGGCTGGATGCCCTGGACCATTACGAGCGGGAATGCGGCGGAGCGCCGACCGTGGAGGGCGCGCTGCGCGCCTTCCTGGACACCGATCTGGACCTTTACATCAACGGCGGGGAGGGGTGGCGCAATTTTGCTGCGTTTGCCGCACAGGTGAGCAACTCGCAGGAGGGAGCCGCCATGATGGACCTTCACTTCGACCCCGTGGTGCTGAAGCTGGTCGGCATTTTGAAGAAGGCGCTGCCGGCATGCTCCGACGCAGACATCTTCTGGGGCTACGATTTCGTCACCGGCGCGTTCATGCACGTGCTCGGCCGCACCGGTCGCATCGACAGACTCTCGAGCGGTGCCTGCAACTCGGAGGATTTCGCGGCGGTCAAAGAGCGTCTGGCGAGCTTCATGGCCGCGGGCTTCATTGCGCTTTGCGGCAAGTCCGGCAGATCGCCGAAGGTCGCATCCGGCCGCCGCAGGAGTGGTCGCTGACCGGCCGCGATAACGCGGGACAGCCTCTTGCGCGCCGTCGGGGAAAGTGGCTCAACGGGCGAAAGGCCTGTGTCACGCGCTGCAGCGCCGGTTCAGGAGTCCTTACGGCGCATCAGCGCGAGCATCGCTTCGCGAAACAACCTGCAGTGCGCACGCCGCAGGTGGCTGGCGATGACCACGTGATCGTCGCTCAGGAACTGAATGTAGCGCCCCTGAGCTGCGAACGCCGGCCACTTCGGCAACCCCGGCCCGTTCGGATCTCCAGTCCTGGCAAAGTTGGTCCAATAGCGTTCCATCAGCCTCGAGAGTCTGTGATCCGCGGCGGTGAAGGGGGCCAGGCTCTGCCCTACGGGGTCGGCGACGACGCCGGGCTTCGGGAAGAAGCCGAACACGTACGGAAGCTCTGAGGAGTGCACGGCGAAGGAACGCCCGGGTAGCGGGTGGTCGAATTCGTACTCGTAGGCGACATGACGGGCGGCGGTGTGCCAGCGGGCCTCGAGCACCGCCGGGCAGCGGAATGTCACGTCGGCGAGCCATTGGTTGACGCCGCTGCCGTATTTCGGATCGCGAATGCCCCGGCCGCCGTGCGCAAATCCATAGATGGCCAGCACCTGCGCGGCGAGCGGCCCGGTTGTGCGGCGGATGGTGGCGCGGATCATGCTCACCGGCATCGGGAAGTTCATCTCGCGCGTGGTGGTGCCGAAGAGCAGCGGGATCGGCGCCTCCCTGCCGGCGGCGAAGGTGGACAACGGCGCGCGGCGGATCACCCAGCCGTCGACATCCGGCTGGGGGAAGAAGAGCTTGGCGCGCGGCAGCGCCGCCATTTTCGCGATGAGCGTGTGTGCCGGTATCTTGCGCAGATCGGCGATGCCCGCAGCGCCCGCCGGAGCGCCGAGCGCTGCTAGGAGCCGGGCGCCGGCCCGCTCGGCCTCACGCAGCGAATCGACCGGCGGAATGAAGGGCGTGCCGCTTTCCTCGATGGCTCTCTGAAAGAGGCCGCGGGCGCGGGAGGCCATGAGCAGACCGGTATCGGTGGCGCCGGCGGATTGTCCGAAGACGGTGATGTTGTGCGGATTGCCGCCGAAGCGCGCGATGTTGGCACGTACCCAGCGCAGGGCCAGGATCTGATCCATCAGGCCATAGTCGCCCGAGGCGTGATGGCGGGATTCGCGGGTAAGCGCCGGGTCGGCGAGAAAGCCGAAGATGCCGAGCCGGTAGTTGATGGTGACGAGCACGACGCCGTCATCGACGAGCGTGCCGGCGTTGTAGAGCGGGCCGACTCCGGATCCGCCGACGTTCGCTCCGCCGTGAATCCAGAACATGACCGGCAGCGCCTTCTTTACCGGCCAGTGCGGCACGATGACGTTGAGAAACAGGCAGTTCTCACGGCCCGTTGCGGCGGCATGCCGATTCCACGGCCCGAAAGGCGGCTGCGCGCACGGGTGGCCGAAGTGCACCGCGGCGCGCACACCCCGCCAGGGTCGCACCGCAACCGGAGCCCTCCAGCGCAGCGGGCCGACGGGCGGCTGCGCATAGGGAATGCCGAGGAATTCCGCGCCGCCGCCGGCGCGGGGCAGCCCGCGCAGCCAGCCATCGGTGCTCGAGACGAGCGGTTCCTGCAGGGTTGCCGCGGCGGCTGTTGCGCACCACCCCAGCAACAATGCGCAGCCGGCGGCCAATCCGAGGATCGGGCGACAGCGGTGTGTCGTCAGTTTGGCCACTTTGTCTCGCTCCGCCCCATCCGCCATCCGTCCATGACGGTCCAGATATTATTTAGAAAGTGAATGAACTTGACAAGGAAAAAGTTTACTGGGACGCTTCTCATGCCGCCTCATGCCGCACGGTCGCGGCTCGTGAAGCCCGGGTACGGCCTGGTGAGTGTTGCGGCCGCGGGCCGCGGCGTGCAAGGTGGCGAGCCAGAGTGCACGGGCCCACGTGCGTTGCCGTCACAGAGAATCTGGACTGATGATCGTACACACGGCCGACCATCGAGATCGGGTCGGGAAAGATGACGCGACCGTCCGGACGGATCGCGGCGCGCTGGCCGGAGCACGTCTGGCCGACGGGGTCACGGTGTTCAGAGGCATCCCCTACGCCGCCCCGCCGGTCGGTGCATTGCGTTGGAGGCCGCCCGTGGCGGCCGCTCCTTGGAAGGAGGTGCGTCCGGCCGTCGACTTCGGTGCGGCATGCCTGCAGGTGCGCTCGGTTCCGGGCAGCATCTACGCGCAGGAACCGGCGCGTATGAGCGAGGACTGCCTGTTCCTCAATGTGTGGCGAGCGCCGCAGGCAATCGATGCGCCCGTGATGGTTTGGCTGCACGGAGGTGCGCTGCGCGGGGGGGATCCGGCGAGCGGGCTTAATGAAGGCAGCGCACTCGCGCGCAAGGGCGTAGTCGTCGTCACCCTCAACTACCGCCTGGGCGTGCTCGGCTACCTCGCGCACCCGCAACTTACCGAGGAATCCGCGCATGCCTCATCAGGTAATTACGGACTGCTCGATCAAATCGCGGCGCTGTGCTGGGTCCGGGAGAACATTGCGGCATTTGGCGGCAATCCGGACAACGTCACGCTTTTCGGGGAATCGGCGGGCGCACTGAGCGCGATCGAGCTCATGACGAGTCCGCTCGCCAAGGGGCTGTTTCAGAAGGTGATTCTGCAAAGCGGCTATCTCGTATCGAACGCGGAGCTGAAACGCGAGCGCTTCGGCCTGCCCGCCGCGCACGTTACGGGCGAATGGCTGGCAAGGGCGCTCGGCGCGGCGGACCTCGCGGCGCTCAGGGCCATGGACGCGGCATCCCTGGTGCAAGGCGCCAACGCGGCCGGATTTGATCCCCAGGCGACCATCGACGGGTGGGTGCTGCCGCGGCAGATCGTCGAATGTTTCGACCGCGGCGAGCAAGCGGCGGTCCCGATGATCGTCGGCTTCAATGAGGGTGAGGTCCGCTCACTGCGCTTTTTCCTGCCGACGCTGCCGGCAAGCGCGGCGGAGTACGAAAGTCGCGTGCAAAGCATCTACGGGGACCTGGCGCCTGCCTATCTTGCCCGATATCCGGCGACCGACATCGAGGAGAGTGCGCTCGCGGCGGCGCGTGACGCATTCTACGGATGGAGCGCGGAACGCCTCGCCAGGGCGCAGACGCGGCTCGGGCTGCCGGCGTATCTGTATTACTTCGCCCATCGCTACCCGGCGCAGGAGGCGCTGCATCTCGAGGCGTTCCACGCCAGCGAATTGCCGTACGAATTCGGCAGGATCGGCGCGACCGAGGGCTGGCCGGAACTGTGGCCCCGGCCGCCGGATGACGCGCACGAGCGCGCGCTCAGCGAATCGATCATGAGCTACTTCACCAGCTTTGCCCGCGACGGCGTGCCAAGTGCAGCCGGGGCGCCCGCATGGCGGGCCTATCGGGAGGAGCGCGCGTTTCTGGAGTTTCGTGCGACGCCGCAATCGGCGAATCGTCTGCTGCCGGGAATGTTCGAGCTGCACGAGGAAGTGATCGCCCGGCGCCGCGCCGCGGGTACGCAGCATTGGTACGTCAATGTCGGGCTGGCCTCGCCGCCCGTGCCGCCGCCCGCCTCGCACTCGCTTTTCCACGCGAATGGCCCGTCCCCCTGAGCAGGCCGCCTGGCGCGGGCACCGCCGCTCGTGATGCCGGCAACTGCCCGTGTCCGCGCGCCGGATTGCCGCTCAAGTCCTTACCTCGGCCATGTGGATGAGCTCGAGATCCGCCTGCAGGCTGTGTGCGCTGCACGGGCGGTGGGGCGTGAACCGCACCTGCTTCGGTCGTCCGGGCAGCAGATCGAAGTAATTGTCGCCGAAGAACCCGTCGATTTCGGTCGTCTCGAGATACAGATTCTTGATCAAGGCCGGCGAGGTGATCGTGAGGTCGCAATGCGTCGGATGCTCATCGATCCGCACCATGGGTGAGCAGGAAGGCAGCGCGAGCTCTTTCGCGGGCCGAAAGTAGAAGAGATTCTCCGTGACGATCCCGGCGCCGGTGCCGAGGCAAGCCTGCAGAAGTACGGTTTGCGGCAGCCTGCCCTCGAGCAGATTCTCAAGTGAGCCGGTGAAGGCGAGGGTGCTGGAATTACCCGCCAGGAGCAGCGTGCGGGTGTGTGTCGCGAGCACCGCGCCGTGAAAATCCATCAACCGCAGCGTGAGACGCGCCGGCGTGTCGGTGCGTTGATCGCTCACCGCCCAGATGCGCAACGTGTCCGCCTCGGGCCAGAAACTCACCAGAACGCTCGCGAACGCTTCGCGCACGAAGTACTGCAGCGCCTTCCAACGACCGTAATAATCGATGCTGCTCCAGGATGCCGCCGGCCAGCAGTCATTGATCTGCCAGAACAGTGAGCCCATGCAATAGGGCATGCGCGCGCGATGCGCCTCGATCGCCGTCCTGACTCCCTGGGCCTGCAGTATCTGACTGACGTAGATGAAATGATCGAACCGCTCGGGCAGCGGATAATCGTCCGCCATGTAGGCGCGAATGGTCCCGTTGCCGATCCTGGAGCGCTGGTGCGCCTGCAGCACTTCCGAGAAGATGTCGTAATCGGCCGGCTTGCAGAATTCGCTGATCGAGCGCAGAGACGGAAACGACTGAAAGCCGTATTCGGACATGAAGCGGCCGATTTCGCTGCGATAGCTCGCGAACGGCTTGCGTCCCCACCAGACCCCCCAGTAGTGGATGTCGCCGGATTGCCGGGGTGTGCGCAAATCTGCGTGCCTGATGTGCTCGCCGCCGTCCCAGGCGGCGAGCGGCGAGGAGGGCCAGTAGAAGCGCTGCGGATCGTGTTCCGCGACGACCTGCGGGAGTATCCGGTGAAAGATGGCCTGGTATGCCTCCCACAGCTGCTCGCGCTGCGCCGGCGTATGGCGCTCCTTCCAGCCCCATCCTCCCGATGGGACGTCGTGTTGCCAGGCGATGTCGATTTCATTGTTCCCGGCCCACAGCGCTACGCAAGGGTGGTGACGCAGCCGCTTGACGTTGTCAATTGCCTCCAGGCGGACGTTTTCGAGAAATGCGGCATCTCCCGGATACATCATGCACGCGAACATGAAATCCTGCCAGACGAGAAGGCCGTTCTGGTCGCACAGATCGTAAAAGAGGTCATCTTCATAGATGCCTCCGCCCCATACGCGCAACATGTTCATGTTCGCATCCACGGCGGAGCGCACCAACCGCTCGTAACCGGCAGGGGAGACCCGGGTCGGGAAACTGTCGCCGGGAATGTAATTGGCCCCTTTCATGAACACGGGCAGGCCGTTGAGCTCGACGTAGAAGCTCTCGCCCTGGGCGTCGGGCGTCTGCACGATGCGCAGCGTGCGCAGGCCGATCCGCACCTCGCGGCAGTCGCGGAACTGCGCGCCCGTGAGGCACCCGAGGAAACGGTACAGGAACGGCTCGCCGAGGCCACTCGTCCACCAGCGGCGCGGCGCGCGGATCGTGAGCTCCACTCGTGCCTGCTGTGCGCCCGGCACCAGGTCGACTTCGCCGCGCGCGCAGATGGACGGATCCCCGGGGCTCGTCAGATCGAGAACCGCCCGGGCCGTCTTGGTGGAGTCGATGTCGAACACGGCGATGAGCCTCGCCTCCTGATCCGACAGCTCCCGTTGCACGATCTGCAGGGCGCTGATGCGCGCACCGCTCCAGGCGCGCAGCCGCACCGCCCTCCAGATGCCCGAGGTCACCAGGCGCGGGCCCCAGTCCCAGCCGTAATGGTAAGGCGCCTTGCGCGTGAACATGCTTATCTTCTGGTCCCCGATTCCGCCGATCTCGCTCCAGTCGACCACCGCGGGCGGGTTGTAGCCCAGCGCGTGAAGCCGAAGCAGGCCCTCGCGTACGGGCGAGCGCAACACGATGCGCAAGTCGTTTCGGCCCGTGCGCGCCAGCGCCTTGATGTCGGTGATCCAGGTGCGGAACATATTGTCGGCGCGCAGAATCGACGTCTCGTTCAGGTACACCTCGGCATAGGTGTCGAGGCCGTAAAAGACCAGCTCGATCCGCTCCTGCGCGATGGTTTCGGGGAGGAGCTCGACTGTCGTGCGGTATTCCCAATCCCTCTTGTCGACCCATTGCACCTTCCCTTCGTTCGTGCGAAAGAAAGGGTCCTCGATCCGGCCATTGGCCAGCAGATCCGTGTGCACCGTGCCGGGAACGGTGGCCGGGAGCCACTCCTGTGTGCCGACCTCCCGGAACGACCAATGATCGGCGAGCGTGTGCTGCGCGCCGGCCGAGCCCGCCGACAGTCCGTGCGGCCGAATCGGCGCGACGGGTGTCGTGCGGGCCGGTGGGGAGGCGGTCTCATCGGTGCAGCCCTTCACCCGATCGATCATGTGACTTGCCTGCCTCGACGAACTGCAGTGGCGTGATGCCGGGCGCTAGCGACGCGGACGCAGCAGATGTTCCGGCATTCGAAAAGTGGCGAGATGATCGAGCCCGACCGAGCCGACGAACGCGGTACGCCCATCGGGGCCGCCGAAGGCGATACTCGTCGGCAGCCGCAGCGGTCCGGCGACGTTCATGCACGCAATGAGGTGATCGAGCGTCCCGTTGCGCTGCTCGATCGCGCGGGCCATGGCTTCGACCGCAGCCGCGTTCACGTCGGAATACACCACGCTCACCGCGCCGTCGCGGTCGATGACCTGCAGCGCGTTGTGGCTGATGATCGTGACCCAGATGTTGCCGGCCGCGTCGAATGCAATTCCATCGGGAAGCGCGCCGCGGCCGAGATTCGCGGGGCCGACATTTTCTTTCGCGCCGAGCGATCCGTCCGGCCGGATCGGAAAGCGCACCAGTCGGCAACCGAGGGTCTCGACGGCAAAAAGGTGCCGGCCGTCGGGGGAGACTTTGACCTCGTTGGTCAGGTCAAGTCCGTCGGCGACGATCTGCGCGCGGGCGCCGTCCTCGTCGATTCGGATGATGTATCCGTCCCGCTCGTGCGACTGCATGGCCGCCACCCAAGGCAGATGCCGGGTCATCACGGACAGCCATATTCGTCGCGGGCCATCGGCGCACGCATAGTTGAGCGTCCCAAGCGGGGAGCCGTCCAGGCTCTCGAGCAGCACGCGCGTGTGTCCGTCGGGAGCGATCCGATAAAGCCGCCCGTCATTGAGGCCGGCCACCACGAAGCTGCCGTCAGGCCGGCGGCTGAAACCGTTCGGCTCGGCAATCCCGCTGCCGAGCACCGCAGGCTCGCATCCGGCGCGGACGTGGCACACTCCGCCGAGAGCATCGGAAGCCCACACACCGTCCCGGTCCACCCAGACGCACTCGGGACGGCGCAGACCGCGGCCATAGGGGACAAAGTCAGCTGCCGAGAGCGTGAAATCGTGCAATGCCATGTGACCTCCCAATGCGGATCGCATCAGCACCGTGCGGAGCCGGTCCGGTACCGTTGCCCGCCGTGGCTCACGGGGCAGCGGCCTGACCCGTGGCAGAGGTCTTCCTGCGCTCGCTCAGCGCCTGCTTGATGGCCCCATATTTCTCCCGATCGAGCTGGTACCCGAGCATCGCGAGCGCCGAGAGCGCCGTGATTGCGGCGGGCAGCGGGCCGCTGACCCAGCCGAGGCCGTGCACGGTGGCCAGGGGAAGGTGCGGGTGCAGGCCGCGGCTGGCGATGTCGGCGGGAAAATGAATCGCATCGAGCGCAATGCCGCCGATGAGCGAGCCGAGACCGCTCGCGGACTTCACCGAGAAGGTCAGCCCGGAGAGAAACATCGCCTCGCGCCGCGCGCCGAACAGATATTCATGATGATCCGCGGCGTCGGCCATCATGGATTGAAAGCCGATTCCAGAGATGACGAGGCCAATGCCGCTCACCGCCGCGTTCACCACCAGCAGCGTGCTGAGGAATGTCATGTTGACGGGCAGCAGCCCGTAGATGCGCAGCACCGGCGGATAGAACTGGCACAGGCAGAAGAGCAGAGCGCCGCCGATGGCGAAGGTGCGCTTCTCCACGCGGTTCTGCAGCAATCGGGCGATGGGCAGGCCGAAGATGGGCGAGAGGACGAGCACCAGCAGGACCGACTGATTGATCGAGGCGGGCAGGTGCCAGAAATACCGATTCGCGTCGAGCGCAAGGACTGCGGCGGTTCCCTGGGCGACGAAAAATATGAGGCAGGTCAGGAACAGCGACACGAACGAGCGGTTGTGAAATATCTCGCGCAGCTCGCGAAAGAGCTGCACGATGGGCCGGCCGGCACGTTGATGCGAGCGGTTCAGCCGCGGGATGTGCCGTATCGTCCCGAAGGCGGCCGTGAAGCCGACCACGAGGAGGCAGGCGGCGCAGATCCAGCCGAAATGCACATAGTTCGAGCGCTGCAGCAGCAGCGCCGAATTGGCATTCAGGCCGCCGAGTCCGATGTAAAGGCATGCGAATGCCGAGATCGACCAGAAGAACAATCGGTAGCCGACGATGCTGGAGCGCTCGTAATAGTCGTCGGAAACTTCCGCGCCGATCGCCAGGTACGGCAGATAGTACAATGACATGCTGACGCGCAGGATGAGCATCAGCATCGTGACGTACAGAAACAGGTGCAGGCCGGAGAGTCCTGCCGGAAGCGCGAATACCAGGCCAAATGACAGCGCGAGGGGGACTGCGCTCGCGAACATGTATGGATGGCGGCGTCCGAGCCGCGTGCGGGTATTGTCCGAGATCAATCCGATGAGCGGGTCGGCGATGGAGTCGACGAGCAGCGTGATGAACGTGATCATGCCGGCCCGTGTTCCGGACATGCCGCAGACCGCGGTCAGGTAGAAGAAGGCGAGGTAAGTCAGTCCCGTGGTGGCGAATCCATTGATCATCTCGCCGGTGCCGTAGATGGATTTGTCCCACACGCTGAGTTTGACGCGGCGGGCGCGCTCGGCGGAATCCTCCCTGTCCATGACGGGCGGCGCAGTGCCGGCAATGGATTCGTCAATGCTGGTCATGTGAATTCATATCCTGCCGAAGGGGCACGGGGAGTAAGAGGGGCGGGTCGGGTGGCGTAAGAGCAGCGGTCTTGCCGCCGCGCGACCTTGCGTTGAGAAGTAGGGTATCTTGGTCATTGCCGGGGCGCGGACCGCCGCTCGAGTCCTGTGGTGGTGGCGGGCGATTCCTCAGAGCCGCTCGAGTATGGCGGCGATGCCCTGCCCTCCGCCGATGCACATGGTTGCCAGCCCAAAGCGGCCCCCGGTGCGCTGCAATTCGTGGACGAGTTTGGTCACGATGATCGCTCCGGTGGCGCCGACGGGATGCCCGAGGGCGATTGCGCCCCCGTTGGGGTTCGTCTTAAGAGGATCAAAGCCGAGTTGCGCGGCGACGGCGCACGCCTGCGCGGCAAAGGCCTCATTGGATTCCACCAGATCGATATCGGCGATGCCGAGGTGAGCGCGCGCGAGCGCCAGTTGCGTCGCCGGCACGGGACCCATACCCATGTACGCCGGCTCGACGCCTGCGTGCGCATAGGCGACCAGGCGCGCAACGGGCGTCAGACCGTGCTCGTGCACGGCATTCGCGCTGGCGAGCACCACGGCTGCGGCCCCGTCGTTGATGCCGGACGCGTTGCCGGCGGTGACCGTGCCGGCGTCGCTGCGGAAGATCGGGCGTAGTCCGGCCAAGTCCTCGGCAGTGATTTGGGGGCGCACGTGCTCATCGACAGCGAATTCAACCGGACCGCGCCTGCTTTTGACCGGGACCGGAACGATTTGGGACTCGAAGCGCCCCCGGGCAATCGCCTCGGCTGCGCGGCGGTGGCTTTCCAGCGCCAAAGCATCCTGCTGTTCACGCCCGACCTTGGAGCGAGCGGCGATGTTTTCCGCCGTGACTCCCATGAGGATACCCTCAAAGGGGTCGGTGAGCCCGCCATTGAGTCCATCGACGAGCGCCGCATCGCCGAGTCGCTTGCCCCAGCGCATGGCAGGAACCCAGAACGGCGCGCGACTCATCACCTCGGCCCCCCCGCCGATGGCCAGATCGCAGTCCCCTAGGGTGATGGCCTGAGCGGCGGAGATGATGGCCTGCAGGCCCGACCCGCACAGCCGATTGACGGTGAGCGCCGGGACCTGCACGGGCAGTCCCGCGCCGAGCGTGGCCAGTCGGGCGAGGTAGGCGTCCCGGGGTCCGGTCGCAAGAACCTGGCCGAAGACCACGTGACCGATCGAGGCGGGACGGACGTCGGCGCGTCGGACGGCTTCCCGGGTTACCAGGGCGGCCAAGTCGCCCGGCTCACACTCGCGCAGCGAGCCGCCGAAGGACCCGATCGCGGTACGGACGGCCGAGACGACATAGACCTCCACGTTCAGCGCTCCCGACCGGCAGAGGCCGCGCGCGCCTGCTCCACTTCGAACTGATATTGCTCGAAACCGGTCGCGGGCACGCGCTCCCCGGTCCGCTCGCCGATCCGATCCCAGTGCGCGAGGATCTCCTCGGCACTCAGCCGCTCATCTGGAAGATGAATGCCACGGGTCATGGTCACGTGCGCCAGCTTGAGGCTGCCGGCGCCGGCGAGCACGATGCGCTTGTTCGGCGCCTGCTCGCTTGCGAGGGCGACCACCGCAGGGCTGACGCGCTCGGGCGTGAGCGCATCCAGATCCTCCGGCGACCACAGATCAGAGGTCATCTGGGTCGCCGCGCTCGGTGCGAGGCAGTTGACGTGGATGCCGTAGCGCTCTCCCTCGATCGCCAGGGTCTGCATCAGCCCGACCAGCGCCATCTTGGCAGCCGAATAGGCCGACTGCCCGAAATTGCCGTAAAGGCCCGAGGAGGAGCTGGTGAGGACGATCCGGCCATAGCCGCGCTCCCTCATATGGGACCAGACCGCCTTGGTGCAGTTGACCGAGCCCATCACGTGCACGTCGAGCACCAGGCGAAAGTCCTCAAGATCAATCTTGGCGAAGGTGCGGTCGCGAAGGATGCCGGCGTTATTGACCAATATGTCGACCCGGCTCCAGCGCCCGAGTGCGTCAGCCACCATGCCCTCAACCGAGCCGAGATCCTGCACATTCGCGCTGCTGCCGATCGCCTCCCCGCCCAGGGCGCAAATCTCGGCGCAGACCTGCCCGACGCTTGCCGGATCGAGATCGTTGACCAAGACGCGCGCGCCGCTGCGCGCGAGGGCGATCGCATGCGCCTTGCCGAGGCCGCGGCCTGCACCGGTGACGATCGCAACACGGTCGAAGAGGAGGGCAGTCATAGGAATCCTTCGCTGAGTGATTGGCCGGGGCGGCAAGTGCTGCAGGAAATCGCTCGTGTTCCGCGACACAACGCCAGGCCCCGGCACAGGGGGCGTCGGGACGGCAGGCGGATCAGGAGGGCCCGACATGCGGTGTCCGGTTCCGCCGCGCCGCTCGATCGATCCGGGTCCGACGCGAAGCAAAAACTAATAGATCTGTGATTGAATATTATTTGGCGACAATGTTCTCGGGCGCCCGCTTGGGCGCTTGCGGCGAAAGAGTCCGAATTTACCCCCATAAAAACCACAATAATCGTATGCCGGCTCCGCCGCGACCACTGCCCAGACCGAAGCCCATAAAATATTATTTCTCATGTGAATGAACTTGACAAGGGCGGCGCAAACTGGAACGCTCTGCCGGCCGCGCCGTCGCGCGGTGGCGAAGACAAAGTGGGGGGGGTCGATGAAGATCAAAGCATTCGTCTGCGTTGCGCTGCTGGTGGGCGGCACCGCGGCGGCCAAAACTGGCGTATTCCCGGCGGCTCCGGCAGCCGCGGGGTCACAGGGTCAATCTGCATCAACCGGGGCGGGCGGCGGCGATGCGGTAAACGGACAGCGCTCCCCGGGCGCGCAGCCGTTCTACGGCAAGCTCAGCGAAGTGATTGTGACCGCCGAGAAGCGTACGACCAATCTGCAGCGCACGCCGATTGCCGCCACCGTCCTGACCGGTGCGCAACTCATGCACGCCGGAGTGATAAACGTCGATCAGCTGGAGACGGTCTCGCCGTCCGTCGTGGTCAACGACTTCGGCCAGGGCGCCGACTTCAACATCCGTGGCATCGGCGAGGGCGAGCACAATACCCAGACCCAGCCCGGCGTCATCACCTATCGGGATGGCGTCGCGGACTTGAGCCTGATTCCCAACGAGCCCTACTATGATATCTCCAGCATCCAGGTGCTGCGCGGGCCACAGGGCACCTTCGCAGGCGAGAATGCGATCGGCGGCGCCGTCTACATCCGCGAAACGCCCCCTAATTTCAACGGAGTGAACGGCTATCTCGTGGGTCAGTACGGCAATTACAACGACACCATGCTGCAGGGAGCCGTCAACATCCCGCTGACCAAGACATTGGCGTCGCGGGTGGCTTTCTACGAGGAATATCGCAACACATTTTTCCACATCACGGGTCCTTACAGCGGAGGAAACGGTACGCTGAAGGAGTCCGCGTTCCGCTACAGCCTGCTGTGGCAGCCGTCCCAGTCCCTGAGCGCGATCTGGCGGACCGACTACGCATACATCGACAGTGGCGGCTACCCCGCATCGCCGGCCACCGCCAAGACGCCTCTGTACGACATCAGCGCGAACGGTCCGCAACTCGCCATAAACGAGATCGTCCGCTCGACCCTGAACGTCAACTACAAAATGAGCGATGGGATAACTCTACGGTCCATCTCGGGCGTGCAATACGGGCGCACGTCGTACAACGCGGACCTCGACGGCACCGCGCAGCTCAATTACGTCTTCAAGGATCAGGTTCCCGGTCTCCTTTACTCCCAGGAATTCGACCTGATCTCGCCCGACACGGGATTTTTGACCTGGGTCGCCGGCGTGTACTACCAAGGACTCGATTACTACTACCCGATCAAGAGCGGGTTCTATATCGGCTACCCGCCGGGCATCTTCGATGAATACATCAATGGGACGGTGCTCAACGACACGGCCGCGACGTTCGGGCAGCTGGGTTTTCACTTCAGTCATGGCGTGAAGTTCCAGCTCGGCGCAAGGTATTCGTACAACGACTCGACGAACCGCGTGCACGTCGTCATTCCGGAGTTTTTCTATGACCAGCCGGATCACCAGACGGAGCACGATGAGCGGGTGACCGGCAAGGCGGCCCTGAGCTGGACGGTCAATGGCGAAAACTATCTGTACGCGTTCGTCGCCACGGGCTATAAGCAAGGAGGGCTCAATACTCCAATAGGCACCCAGTTACAGGCGCCTTTCCGCGCGGAGTACGTCACGGACTACGAGCTCGGATGGAAGAC
The DNA here is from genome assembly GCA_021850555.1 of Pseudomonadota bacterium. The sequence continues at coordinate 29,380 of JAJZLX010000194.1, forward strand.
GTCCGCGCTCAGTGATCGCCTGCGCATGCAGCTCGACGGCTACTACGACAGGTACCACAATTTCCAGGTGACCATCGCGGACCCGGTCCTGCCGACACAGTCCCTGGAGGTGAACAATCCCTCGCCAACGACCCTGTACGGCGTCGAGGCCTCGCTGCAGGCGGTTCTCGGCCACCTGTCGCTCGATGCCAATGCGGCCTTGAACCGCTCCATTCTAGGCACGTTCTTCGCCAACGATCCGCGCATTCCCGGTGCGGCGGCATGTTTTCCGCTGAGCGGTCCGGCGAGTGTGAACTGCGTGAGCCTGGCCGGGCACCCGCAGACCTATGCACCGGAGCTGACCTACAATTTCGGCGGGCAGTATGTGTTCTACGTGCCGGGAGACAGCACTCTCACGATGCGGGCAAACTACTCGCACGTCGGCTCGCAATGGGCGACGCTGTTCGACAACGCGGCGCTCGGTGACTTCCTGGGGGCCCGCAACCTGCTGTCCGCGCAGTTGGCGTACGGGCACGGCAAATGGACGTTCACCGCGTATGGCACGAACTTGATGAATCAGCACTACGTCAGTGCGATGATGTCCCAACTGCGCTACGCCGGCCTTCCGCGTCAGTATGGCATCCGGGTCATGTGGGTTTTCTAGGCGTGCCGGTGCAAGGCGCGGCAGGGTGAGGCGGTCGGATGGTGCAACGAGTCGCTCATAGGGAAGGCATGGCCGGAACGATGCAACGCTATGCGCTCACGGTCGATAAGTTTCTCGATCACGCCGCGAAGTGGCACGGAAAATCGGCGGTGGCGTCTGCTACGACAGGGACTGAGGTAGACCGGATCACCTATCAGGAGCTGCGCGCGCGTTGCGGGCTGGCATCCGGTGCGCTGCTCGACCTGGGGCTGGCGCCGGGCGATCGGATCGCGACGCTGGCCTGGAACACCCAGGATCATCTGACGTCGTACTATGGTGCAATGGGCGTGGGACTGGTGTGCCACACGCTCAATCCGCGGCTGAGCGTCGCGCACCTGGCCGAGATGGTCAATGAGGCGCAGGACCGGTGGATCGTGGTGGGCGCGGGGCTTCAGTCGCTGGCGCGGCAATTGCTGGCGCGCTGCCCCAGTCTCGAGACCATGATTCTGCTCGATCGGCAGGTGGCGGAGGAAGGCATCGCGGAGCGGGTGCGCCACTGGAGCTTCGAGGAGCTGTTGCGGCTATTCGGGCGCGCCGCGGCTTGGGGCGGGTTCGAAGAAGATGCCGCCGCGGGACTCTGCTACACCTCCGGTACGGTAGGCAACCCGCGGGGCGTGCTCTACACACACCGTTCGAATTATCTGCACACGGTGCGGGCGCTGCAGGCCGATGCGATGGCGCTCACGGCGCGGGACACGGTACTGGTGGCGGTGCCGATGTTCCACGCCAATGGATGGGGGCTGCCGTTCGCGGGCCCGGCGGTCGGCGCGAACATGGTGCTGCCCGGTCGAAGCACCGATCCAGGACACCTGCACTCGCTCATCGTCAATGAGCGGGTGACGGTTGCGGCTGCGGTCCAGACGGTGTGGCTGGGACTCGTGGAGTACCTCGAGAGCATGGGCGGGGAGCTCCCCACGCTCCAACGCGTCATCATCGGTGGATCGCATTGCCCGGAGGCGCTGCTGCGGCGCATCGAGGATCGGCTCGACGTGCGCGTGCAGACCAGTTGGGGCATGACCGAGCTGTCGCCGCTCGGCACGATCGAGCCTCCATCCGTCCCCCCTGGCGCGGGCCCGCGCGCATCGGGCCGGCCTCCCATGGGGCTCGATCTGAAACTTGTGGACGCCGAGGGCGTGGCGCTCCCGCAGCAGCGCATGGTCGTGGGCCGGCTGATGGTCAAGGGCGCGAGCGTCGCGGAACGCTACTTCAACAGTCCGGAGCCGGTGTCGGACGCAGAAGGCTACTTCGATACCGGCGATCTTGGCTTGATCGACGAGGCGGGTAACCTGACGATCGCAGGTCGGGCCAAGGATCTGATCAAGTCCGGCGGCGAGTGGATCAATCCGCGGGAAATCGAAGATCTCATCGGTGCGCTGCCTGAGGTGGCTCTGGTCGCAGTCATCGGCCGGGCGCATCGCAAGTGGGGAGAACGGCCGATTCTCATCGTCGAGCCTCGCAAGGACCAAGCGATCGGGCAGGAATCGCTGCTGGAGGCCCTGCGCGGCAAGGTGCCGGATTGGTGGTTGCCGGACCAGGTCGTGCTCATCGAGCGAATGCCGCTGGCGGCGACCGGGAAAATCGACAAGAGGCGCTTGCGCGCCGATTTCGGCGACGGCTAGAGCGAAAGGCGAGGCGGCGGCCGATGAGTCTTTCGAGCACCAGGGTACCGCTGACGATGAGTGCCGGTGATGTGCTCGCGCACCGACGGGTCGCCTGAGCCGGCCGAGGGCGGAGGCGCCATCGTGCGCACTGCGCGCGGCGCGCTTGCCGGAGTGGATGCGGGTGGCGGCGTCGCCGCCTTCAGAGGCATTCGATACGCCGAGCCACCGCTCGGCGAGAGACGCTGGAGGCCGCCGGTGGCGGCGGCTGCCTGGGGCGGATTGCGATCCGCCGCGCGCTTCGGGCCGGCATGCGTGCAGGTCCGCGTGTCTCCCGGGAGCATCTACGAGCAGTACCCGCCGCAATCGAGCGAGGACTGCCTGTTCCTGAATGTGTGGTGTCCGTGGAATGCAGCCCGCTCCCCCGTCATGGTCTGGCTGCATGGCGGTTCGCTGCGCATGGGGGATGCGGCAAGCGCCATGTACGATGGCGCCGCGCTCGCCCGCAAGGGTGTCCTGGTCGTCACGGTGAACTATCGGCTGGGTGTCCTCGGTTACCTTGCTCATCCCCAGCTAAGCGCGGAGTCGCCGCACGCGGCATCCGGCAACTATGGGCTGCTCGACCAGATCGAGGCGTTGCGCTGGGTGCGAGAGCACATCGCGGCCTTTGGCGGCGATCCAGGCAACGTGACCGTGTTTGGCGAGTCGGCGGGCGCTCTCAGCGCAATCCTGCTGATGAGCAGTCCGCTCGCCCGCGGACTGTTCCACAAGATGATTCTGCAAAGCGGTTCCCTGGTGTCGGGCGCCGAGCTCAGGCGATCGAGCTTCGGGCAGCCCTCGGCCGAATCCACCGGGGAACGCCTGGCGCGCGAGCTGGGCGCCGAGGATGTCGCTGCATTGCGTGCGATGGACGCGGGAGAGTTGGTCGGTAGGGCGGCGGCCGCCGGGTTCAACCCGCGGCCGGCCGTCGATGGATGGGTTTTGCCGCGGCAGATCGTCGAGGTCTTCGACCGCGGCGAGCAGGCGCCGGTACCGGTGATCGTCGGCTTCAACGAGGGCGAATTCCGATCGATGCGCGCTCTGCTGCCGCCGCTGCCGGCGGACGCAGCGCAATACGAGGCGCGCGTGCGCAGCATTTACGGGAATCTGGCCCCGCGATACCTCGGTCACTATCCCGCGACGAACATCGAGGAGAGCGCGCTCGCGGCGGCGCGCGATGCCTTCTTCGGCTGGAGCGCCGAACGGCTCGCGAGGTCGCAGGCGCAGGCCGGGCAGCCGGCTTATCTGTACTTTTTCGCGCATCAATATCCGCGGCAGCAGGCGCTGCACCTCGAGGCATTCCACGGCAGCGAGCTGCCGTACGAATTCGGACGCATCGGCGCGCCCGACGGCTGGCCCGAGCGCTGGCCGCGCCCGCCCGACGACGCGCGCGAGCGGGCGCTGAGCGAGGCGATCATGACCTACTTCACGAGCTTTGCCCGGGACGGTGCGCCGACCGCAAATGGCGCGCCGACATGGCGGCCGTATGGGGCCAATCGTGAGTACCTGGATATTCGTGACACACCGCGCGCCTCCCGCGGGCTCATGCCCGGAGTGTTCGAGCTGCACGAGGAGGTAATCGCCCGCCGCAGGGCTGCCGGCACACAGCCCTGGTACGTCAACATCGGTCTCGCCTCACCGGCAGTGCCGGGCACCGCTCGAGATGAATGAAGCTCTCCGACGCTCCCGTGCGTCGGCACGCGCGAACCGCCCCTGAGCGCCGTCATCAAGTCATAACAGCGCGTCTTGCCGGTACGCCGCGACCTGTCAATTCCGCGCACAGACTGCTAATCTGGCAAACCTCGGGACAGCGGCAGGCGTGTCATGGGCTTGAAGGTTGTGGGCACGGGCCTGGGGCGTACCGGCACCAAATCGATGCAGACAGCCCTGGGGATGCTGGGATTCGGTCCTTGCCACCACATGATCGAGGTGTTCCGGCGCCCCGAGAGCATGCAGCTGTGGATCGACGCCAGCGAAGGGCGCCCGGATTGGGATGCCATATTCAGGAACTACAACTCAGCGGTGGACTACCCCAGCGCCGCCTACTGGCGCGACCTCACCAGTCACTATCCGCACGCCAAGGTGCTGCACACGGTGCGCAACGCGGACGATTGGTTCGAGTCCGTCCAGGCGACCATTCTGGCGCCCGGTAGCATCTTGCGCCGCGAGGGAGGGGACGTGCAGGCGCGGTTCTTCGCCAGTATCAGGCGCCGAATGCCCCCGCAGCCGGACGACCGCTCTGTGATGACCAACTTTTTCCGGTTCCACACCGAGGCCGTAACGGCCGTCATCCCGCCGGAGCGGCTGCTCGTCTATCAGATGGGCGAGGGCTGGGAGCGGCTGTGCAAGTTCCTGGGCGTGCCGGTGCCCGCAGCGACTTTTCCATCCGAAAACTCGCGGGCCGAGTTCATAGGCCGGGCGCTTCCCCCGCAGGCCGGTCCGACATCCCACTGAATCACCGCCAGGTGCGCACTTCGACCATGATCCGATCGGACAGATCGTCGTCGTGATCCGGGACGATGAGCAGCAGGTGCTCACCATCGGGCGATACACCGCACAAGAGGACACCTGGTATCGAGAACAGCTTGCGCGGTTCGCCGATCACGGGCGGCGTGGACAGATGGACGGCCACAGCCCACACGCTGTTTCTCTTCTGGTAATACAGAGTTCTTCCATCGGGAGCCCAAAGGGGATCTTCACCGCTGCCGATGGAAATGGGCCAGGCGGGGCCCGGGCCGGGAAAGGGACGCAGGAATACCTGGTAGTCTCCCGGAAATCTACCGGAGACGTCCGAGAGATACGCAATCCAACGGCCATTCGGTGAAAATTGCGCGTCGTCCTGGTTGCCGGACGCGTGCATTAGGCTGCTCGCTCGTCGTCGGCCGCCGAGCGGCAGGATGCCCAGTTTGACCTCCAGATCGGCAGTGGTGAACGTGAATGCCAGCCGGCTCCCGTGCGGAGAATAGGAATCCGGCCAGCGCGGTTGCGCACCCGAGTTGAGCAGTTGCGCCGCCCCGCTGCCGTCCGAGCGCCGGCGCCAGATCGACATCTGGCCGCGTACCGTGGATGCGTAGGTTACCCATCGTCCGTCCGGCGACCATATGGGTCCGGAATTGAGTCCACGGGTGGTGAGACGGACCAGCGAGCCGTGCGCCAGATTGCCGATCCAGACGTCGTGGCTATCCGTGCCGTAAATGGTAACCGCCGCCCACTTGCCGTCGCTCGACAGCGCGGCATCGCCATAAGCCCGCGGCGGCAGGCCGGACGGCGCTAATTGTCCTTGCGCATTGGCCCAGTCGATGTGAGCATCGTAAGGCCGGCCGCTGCCGGCGAACGACACCCGTGAGCCGTTTGCGGCAACCGCTATCTGGGCAATCCCGGTGAACCTGTTCACCGCGACGCGCGCATCCGTGGATAGCGGCGCGCCCCGGATGGCTCCCGTGGAGGCATCGAACGGCAGCGTAGCGACGCCGCTTTCCTCTGCGACCACCAGTCGGCCCGGCAGATACTGCGGGTCGCTGGCGCCATGGTAAATAATGCGGTAAGCGCGTGCGCCCGCGCGCAAAAGAGCGAGCTGCGCGTGATTGAGCACGCTTTTCCATACCGTGAACACGATCGAGCCGTCTGGCAGATACTCCGGCCACCAGTGACCGACTTCTCCCCTGCTGGCATTCACGTGCGTCAGCGGAGTGGGAGTTCCGCCGCCCGCGGAAATACTCCACAAACCACTGTCGCTGCCGAATACGATCCTGCCGTCCGGGCCCCAGCTCGCGCCCTCGCAACCGCTGAGCGGCGTTAAGCTGATGGGGGCGCCGCTGCCGGGCTGCACGATTTTCAGCTCGTCGTCGGCACAAAATCCCAACCACTTGCCGTCCGGGGAAAAGAACGGTGCTCTGGCGCCTTGGCTGCCGGCGACCAGAACCGGGCTCGGTTGATCGAGCTTGCGCAAATATAGAAATGTGGTGTCGCCATGGCGAGCCACGAAGGCAAATCGGGATCCGTCGCGCGTCATGGCCAGAACCGGTGTGTCAAGATCCGTCATGACCGTGTCCGGGGGCGACCTCACCACGAAGCGCAGGAGTCGGCCAGGCTGCGGCGATCCGGGCCGGGGTCGCCGCCACCAGGCCGGAACAGTCAGCGCGACCGCGATCAATGTGGCGGCGACGGTCGCAACGATGGCCCGGCGGTATGGAAATCCCCGAGCGGGTGTCACGCGCACATGTGCCGATGCCGCATCGTTGTCCACCTCCTCGTCATTGAGGGTCGCCACGAATCGATATCCGCGCCGATGGATGGTCTGGATATAGACCGGCTGCCTGGGGTCATCGCCCAGTGTCTGCCGCAGCGAACTGATGGCTTCCTTGAGCGAGGATTCCTCGACGACCACGCCTTTCCACACCGCATCCAGCAGCTCCTGCTTGCCCACCACCTGGCCGCTGCGCCGGACGAGCAGCGTGAGAACGCCCAACGCGCGCGGAGGCAACGGCACTTCCCTGCCGTCCCTGTAGAGCAGGCCATTATCGATATCGAAGCGGAACGATCCAAAGCGGACCATACGGGAATGAGCTTGGGCACCCGGTCCCGTGTGCGGGATGGCGAAGCAATTCAATGGTAGAGGATGAATTTACCAGAGTTTTACCGCAATTTTATTGTTTCTTGACCGCGCCATGCGGACCTCCCAGGGCCTGCGGCCGCACAGTGCGCCACCCTTTTCCGCTCCGGGTCGGCCGGAGAGCGAGAGCGATGGCGTGCGAAACCCCTGGCTGCACCGGTCCTGTCCGCCGACGCTCATCGCCGCCGTGCTGCTCGCGGGGACAATACAAACAGCGCTGGCCGCACCCGGCCCCGCCGCCAGAGCTTCCGTCCTTCCCGATATCACGCTCTGGCTTCGCCAGGGCGGTCGACCCTCTCGAGCGGCGTGGCGCCACGCCGCGCGCTTTTCCATTCCCTACGAGATCAGCCCGGAACAGAACGGGCGGGCCCCGGTGTCCACCCGGGTGCAAGTCGGCTACACGGCCAAGGCGCTGTGGCTGCGATTTCTGGCCCATGACCCGCATCCAGCCCACATCGGGGTGCACTATCGCGAGCACGACGACATATCCGATACCACGGACGATTACGTTGGGGTCTACCTGAGTCCGTTCGACGACCCCCAATGGGCCTATGAGTTCAGGTGCACCGCGGGCGGTGTGGAATGGGATGCATTCCAGCTGCAGAGCAACCAGGATTCCTCATGGAACGCCGTGTGGGACTGCCGGGCCCGGCGCACGCACGACGGCTATGAGGTGGTGATGCGCATCCCGTTCGCCTCGATCAAGTTCCCCCATAGCGATCGCCCGCAGCGCTGGGGCATGCTGTTCTTTCGCAATTGGCCGCGGAGCCTGCGTCATGAGCTGTTCAGCCGCCCCATCGACTTCAACAGCAACTGCACGCTGTGCTCGATGCAGGTGGTGCGCACCGCGACGCCAGTGATGGCGAGCCCGGCTGATTTGCAGCTGATTCCCGCCCTTACCCTCATGCACACCGATTCCCCGGGCACGACGGGCACGGCTCTGAGCCGCCATACGACCAAGCTCGAAGCGAGCCTCGATGCAAACTGGGCCCTCAGTCCGGACCTGCAATGGTCCGCGACAGTCAATCCGAACTTCTCGCAGATCTCTCCCGACGTCCTGCAGCTGAGCGTCAACCGGCAGTTCGCGCTGGACTATGCCGAAAACCGGCCGTTCTTCGAGCAGGGCACGGATGTGTTCGACACCCCGAAGCTGCGCATGAGCACCGATGGGTTCAACCCTTCGGGTCAACTGGTCGACACCCTCACGATCGCCGATCCACGCTGGGCGAGCAAGCTCACCGGACAAGTGGGTCCGAATGCCGTCGGCGCACTGGTCACCGATGACCAGACCACCGACATCATGCTGCCGGGTCCGCAGGTCTCGACGCTGAAATCCTTCAACTTCGCGACCCACGATGCGCTGCTTCGCTACCGCCGCGACTTCGGTCCCTCGGAAGTCGGGGTGCTGGCCACGAAACGCAGCGGCGGCGGCTACGACAACGGCGTGTACGAGCTCGACTCACAGTGGCAGATCGACCCCAGCGACATGCTCACCACCGTGGTGAGCTCATCGAGCACCACATACCCCGATGGCGTCGCCAAGGCGCTCGGCGCAACGCCGGGCACCACCAACGGCGTGCTCTGGCTGGCCGATTTCACCCGCAGCCGCCATAACTACTACTTCGACATCAACGCCCTGCACATCTCCAACGGCTTCCGCGCCGACCTCGGTTATCTGCCCCAGGTCGGCTATGACCAGCTGGCCGCCCAGGGGGAATACGACTTCTACGCACCGGATACGAATTGGTGGCAGAACGGCGGTTTCGGCGTCCTCTCGAACGACACGGAGACCGTCGGCAACGGTCCGGCACTTGATCGCAAGGTCACGATCTATACCTTCTTGCAGACCCATTATCAGGCGGACATCTATCTCTATGCCACACGCGAGGAGCAGTATTTCAAAGGGAAGGCGTTCGGGCTCGATTATTACCAGATCGACGCTACGGCGCAGCCGACCGATTGGCTCAACGGCCAGATTGATGTCGTCGAAGGCGGCGGCGTCGATTACATCGGGGTCCGCCAGGGCAGGATGCTCACGGTAACCACCACTCTCGCCATCACTCCGGGCCGGCACTTGACCGTCAACCTGGTCAACGAGATCGAAAACTTCAGCCTCGCCAACCAGCGTCTGTTCACCGCCGACCTGTACGATCTGCGCCTTGCCTGGTACTTCAATACGCATCTGTTCGTGAATGCAATTGGCCAGGAACAGGACGTACGCAACAACGTGGCGTTGTATCCGGCCGGCACCCCGAGACGTTCGCGCAGCCTCGCTACGCAGTGGCAGATCGGCTATCAAATCAACCCCTGGACTGTCTTCTACGCAGGCAGCTCCCAGGGCTTTCAGCAAGGCCCCGGGAACTCCCTCCTGCCCGAGCGCCGCGCCTATTACGTCAAGGTCAGCTACTACTTCCGGCCGTAGGTGTGCCGGTGTCTTGCAGGCCTGATGGCGAGCCTGGCGGCCCGGCCCACGGATCGAGACGACGCGATGGCTGGCGTGCGAGCACGCACAGAGCCGCGCACGCACGATCGAAGCGTCCGCCTTTCGAGGGATTTCGAGCGCGAGGCGAGACACCTACCATCGGCGTAAGTGAGGAGGGCCTATGTCCAAGATTGTCAGGTTCCATAAACTCGGCGGTCCCGAGAATCTCCGTTTCGAGGATGTTCCCACACCACAACCCGCCGCGGGTGAGGTCAGGCTGCGGGTGACGGCTTCCGGGCTCAACCGCGCGGAATCCCTCTACTACCACGGCCAGTATTTAGAGGAGCCCCGGCTCCCGTCCAGACTGGGATACGAGGTGGCGGGGATCGTCGAGGCGGTGGGCGAAGGAGTAGACCGGAGCTGGCTTGGAAAAGCGGTGGGAACGGTCCCCGGCTTCTCTCAAAATCGCTATGGCACCCTGGGTGAGGAGGCAGTTGTCCCAGTGGGCGTTCTCGCCCTCAACCCGCCGAATTTGTCACCTGCTCAAGCCGCTGCGGTATGGATGGCCTATCTGACTGCCTACGGCGCGCTGGTCAGGCTGGGCCAGGTGACGCGGGGCGATTTTGTCTCGATTCCGGCGGCGTCCTCGAGCGTTGGCCTGGCTGCCATCCAGCTGACCCGGGACGCGGGCGCGACGTCCATCGCAGTGACGCGTACGGCGGCAAAGCGTGCCGAGCTGCTGTCGCTCGGTGCGGATCACGTGGTGGTCACCCAAGACGAGGACTATGTGGCGCGGGTCTCGGACATCACCCGCGGGCGAGGAGCGCGTCTCACGTTCGACCCCGTGGGCGGATCTTTCGTCGAAAAGCTTGTGGCTGCTTCGGCGGCGGGTGGAACGGTTTTTGAATACGGCCTGCTTTCGGGCGAGCCCACGCCCTTTCCGCTCAGGGAAGCGCTGCGACGCGGTGTCGGCATGCGCGGCTACAGCCTGTTGGAAGTCGTCTCCGATCCGGCTCTGCTGGAGACCGCCAAAACGTATGTCCATGTCCGTCTTGCCGACGGGCGCTTCGTGCCAAAAGTCGCAAAGACATTCTCGTTCGCTCAGTCCATCGAGGCGTACCGCTACCTCGAGTCCAATCAGCAGGTAGGCAAGGTCGTGATCACGGTTCCCTAGCACGAAAGGTGAGATTGGACTCCACCGTGCGGCGGGAAGTCCGTGCGCAAGCGCGCCGCCACCAAGGACCTCAGGAAGGGGTGATAGACGGGCAGGCCATGACCTTCATCGACAGCTGCGCACGGGTGCATCTGCCCGCCCTTCGGGCGGGCAGATGCACCCTGGCCTCTTCCGCGAAACCAAGGGCTCAGGGCAGCTCCCGGGATCTGCGGATGATGCCCGTTCGCCACCGCGCCGAGTCATAAGCGCTCACCGCGTCGACCCGCCGGAATTCTCGATCCCGTTCCAGTGGGAACAGCCGGTCCCGCTCTCCGGGAACACCCAGGCGTCTCCCGCATGCCTTCCGCCGCAAAAGGTCGGCGGAAATCAGCTTCTGGCGTTGAACGATGCACACCATCCCTGCGCATTCACCAAATACCCCGGATAGATCTGGCAGCCCGCGTGACCTGACTTCTCCCCGGGGGTACCTTTGAAGAATTGACACTTGCCGCAGCGCTCGCCCGGCTTGTAGGTCGGGAATTTCGCACGATCGACGTCTTTGGCATGAGCTTCGTAGCCGAAAGACTTCGCCATGGCATTGTCCCTTTGGGACAGATGCGGCAGCGCAGCTCCGGCCGCCGAGGCGGAGCGGGGCCGCAGTCCGACAACGGCCGCTGTGGCTACAACCGCCGCGGTTGCGAGAAACGTACGCCGGGAAGAATCATGATGATTACCGTCTTGAGACATGATGGACCTTTGCAAATGATCTCACTGATCTGTATCTGTGACGACAGATGATGCCGATTGCAGCTCGCGAATCTTCAACACCTTTCATGTGAAACGGATCCCGATTCCACCCGTCGACTCCATGAACAAGTGACTATTCTCGGTCAGGAGGACATGTCGCGGTCTCCTCCCGCGGCGCTCTGCGCCCGGGAGATCGAGACCAGGGTGTGCCGTGCCGGGAGATCTCCCGGAGAAGACCGTTCCTGTCTGCACGCCCATGCCCCGTCACGTTTTCTGGTGGAAATTCAAACTGTCCCGATTGCCGGCGCATCCGAGGCGGGAGCGCTCGAAATCCGCCGCGATCGGATCGGACGGGCAGGCTGCCACCAAGAGCCTGTCGAAGACAACGAACTGAAGGGCTGGTCCCGATGAATCCTTCAAAAAAGACCTGAACAGATGACAAACGTCAACTATTTGCTGCCATCGCCCGCCGTGCCGGCGCCGATCAGGGCGTCGCCGACGTCTCGCGGGCCCTTGCCACTGAAGCGGCAGCCGCGCGCCCCAAGGTCTGCGCTTCCCTTCTGCTCGGGACTCCCAATCAAAGACGCGCGAAACTGCGACCGGGCTGGCCTGTCGCGCCCGCTGTGGCCTTTATCCCGGCCAAGCGGAGCCGCGAATCACGCTGCAGAAATTGATTCGCTCGAATCCGCGATCCACGTCCGCGAGCACGTCAGCTTTTACATTCCCGAAAGTGGTGTGTGGCTTGTGTCTGATCCCGGCATAGAACGCCTGAATGATGTCTTCCTTGAATTGCGGCGTGCGCGGGTGAGCGCGCACCACCGCCTCTCGGTCCGCCGTGCTGAACTCGGAATGGTCGATTCCCAGCACATCCATTTCCACTCCGGCGGTCACGAGGGCGATCACCGGATGCATGTGCTGGGGGATGCCAGGCGTGGTGTGCAGCGCAATCGCGGTCCAGACCGTATCCAGGTCCTGTTGAGCGATGCCCCGGCGGCGCAGAAAATCCCGGGCGGTGTTCGCGCCATCCACCTCGAACCGCTCGATGTCGCTGCTGTACTGGCGAGTAAGCCCGGTATCGTGGAACATGGCACCTGCATAGAGGAGCTCGGGGTCGAACCTGAGTTTGCGGCGCCTGCCGGCCAGCGCGCCCCAGTAGTACACCCGGCTTGAATGGTGAAAGAGCAGAGGCGATTCGACGTCCCGTACGAATTCGGTTATTTCACGAGCGAGCTTGCTGTCGGGAATGCGTATTCCGTCGTTCGAAGGCGTCATGGTCGTTCTCCCGTCGTGTGATCTGCGCAAGATCATAGAGAGGGAGTCCGTCCGTCCTCAATTGATGTAATACGGCATATCCTGCCAATCCACGTCCGGGACGGACATGAACGGGCGAATACGCATGACGAAGTCGGTGGCGATCCTCGCGATGCCGGGCGTCCAGCTCCTCGACGTGTCAGGCCCGCTGGATGTCTTCGCAGAGGCAAATGTTCAAGCGGGCAAAGCCGCCTATCGCCTGCTGGTCATTGCAAGCGCGCCCGGGGAGATCCGCAGCTCGGCGGGGACGCGGCTCATGCCGGACCAGGTCATCGGTGAGGGCGCGGCCAAGAAAATGGACACCCTGCTCGTTGCCGGATGTCCGAACGCCGCTGAAATCCATCCGCCTCCGGCCGTCACCGACTGGCTGCGCAAAGTGGCGCCGCACACCCGACGCTATGGCTCGATTTGCACGGGGGCGTTCCTGCTGGCTTCGGCGGGGCTCCTCGACGGAAGGCGCATTACCACGCATTGGGCAGTCGCCGGACGCATGGCCCAAGCATACCCCTCGGTCGCAGTAGAGGAGGATGCAATGCACGTGCGGGATGGAAAGGTGCGCACGGCGGCGGGCGTTACCGCCGGGCTCGATCTTGCGCTCGCACTGGTCGAGGAGGATTTGGGGCGCGAGATCGCCATGAAAGTGGCAAGCCAGTTGGTGATGTTCTTCAAGCGCCCGGGCGGTCAGCTGCAGTTCAGCCGAAGCGGCGAGTCACTCCCCGCAGGCAGGTCGGTCCTGCAGGCAATGCAGCGGTTCGTGGCGGCGAATCCATCGGCGGACCACAGTATCGCCAGCCTTGCCGCGCGGGCGGGCCTCAGCCCCAGGCACTTCGCGCGGCTGTTTCGCCAGGAAGTGGGTGTCACGCCCGCCGTTTGGGTCGAATCCGCCCGGGTCACGACGGCGCGGCGATTACTCGGGAGTGGCCGTCAGATGCCCAAACAGGTGGCGGTGCGGTGCGGATTCGCGAGCGCCGACACTCTCCGCCGCGCCTTCGTTCGTCATGTCGGCGTCACGCCTGCCGAGTACCGAAAGCGATACGTTCGCGACTAGGCTCGAGGTGGCGGGTCATGCCAGGGCGCCGCCAGAGCTCGATGAGAGAGTACTTCGCGTCCCCTGGGTTTCGTCATCGACATGTCGGAGCCGGGCCTTTTTCGCGAGCGGATTTCCAGGAGAATCCTGGGCGATCGGCTCCGGTCGCTCGGCAACGGCCGGCCGGTGCCGACCAATCGCCCTCCGGGCTGCAAATTCTCGGACCTGCCGATTCCGACCTGACCCGGAATGACCCGCGTGGAGCGATGCAACCGGGCTCCGCGGGTGACCCTGCGTGGCGTGTGCAAGGATTTGCGTGGCGCCCATTTGCCTGTGTATGCCGCACAGCGCTCTCTCAGGCCCGCGTCTGCCCAAGAGCGCTCGGCGCTCCAGGGACCGCTATAATGACAAAAGACCGACCGCAATCCGCTGCCATTCACTCCTCCAAGGACAACGGCCATGCGAACCCTGTTCCTGCTGTGCGTTACCAGTATTGTGATCACCGTGTCGGGCGTGTCGATGGCCGCCACACGGGCTCCGAGTCCGGAGGCGCTCTGGAAGCAGATCCAGGTGTTGCAGAAGACGCACACAGTGATGCTCGGGAGCAAAGCCTATCAGCCGGGTTCGCGCACCGTGGACGCCTATACCGTGGATCTGGCCAATCAAGCCGAGAACGATGCGATCCGCAAGGCCGGGAGCATCGAGAAAGTACGACGCTATCCGAACGGCGCGCTCGTGGTGAAGGAGAATTTCAGCGAGCAGCGGAAGCTCACCGGCGTAACGGCCATGCTCAAGTTGCTCGGCTATGACTCCGCCGACCGCGACTGGGTCATGGCCGCATACAGCCCGGCAGGCAAGGTGGTCGCGTACGGACGAGTGCCCAGCTGCATCGCCTGCCACGCTATGGTAACGAAACAGGATTTCGTCTTTGCTCCGCCACCCGGGCAATTGCTCCCGACTTCAGTCTGGAAAGCGTTTTTCCGGAGCCAGCATATCTCGCCCGCGTATGCGCGCCTGCTGCGCTTTCATGCGCAAGCCGTGCTGAAGTAGGCGAAGGGCGGCGCAGATCGGGAGCGGGCGCCGTGCTGCATGCCGTCGTGATTCGATCCGGGTGCCCGCGGCCGCGCTATTCTGACGGGAACCGAGCCGTTCGCAGGTGCTCGGCGCCCCTGGGCGCGGCGATGACCGCGCACGACCCGGAGCCGACATCGATGCGCACGACGCCCGACGCATTTGCGTGCGTCAGCTGCTTTCCGTCTTCGTCGAGACCACGAAGCTTCACGGATCGGAAGGAAAGCTCCGCCCGCCGCTGCAAGACCGACACGCCAGAGGTCACGCGGGCGGAGCCACCGTCTCAGGCGTTCGCGGCCGCCTTCGTCTTGGTGACCGCGGCGATCACTTCGTCCGCCACGTTCTTCGGCACCGGCTCGTAGTGGGAGAACTCCATGGTGTACGAGGCCCGACCGCTGGTCATCGAGCGTAGCTGACCGATGTATCCGAACATTTCCGACAGCGGCACGATGGCCACAACCGCGATGTTGGCGCCGCGCTCGAGCTGATCCTGAATCATGCCGCGGCGGCGGTTCAGATCGCCGATGACATCGCCCAGATAGTCGCCCGGCGTCACAGTCTCCACCTTCATCACTGGCTCGAGCAGGATGGGGGCGGCCTTGCGCATGGCTTCGCGGAAGCACGCCTTGGCGGCGATTTCGAACGTCAGCGCGTTCGAGTCGACATCATGGTAGCTCCCGTCCGTCAACGTGGCGCGGAAATCCACGGTCGGGAAATGCGCGAGCACGCCATCCTCCTTCTGGATCTTGAGCCCCTTCTCCACCGATGGCACGTACTCGCGCGGCACGGAGCCGCCCGAGGTGGCGTCGACGAATTCGAAACCCTGGCTGCGCTCGAGCGGCTCGAACGTGATCCACACTTCGGCGAACTGACCGGAGCCGCCCGTCTGCTTCTTGTGCACGTACTGCTCGTCGACCTTGCGAGTAATGGTCTCGCGGTAGGCGACCTGCGGCTGGCCCATGATGCCCTCGACGTTGAATTCCGTGCGCATCCGATCGAGCGTCACCTCCAGGTGCAGCTCGCCCATGCCGCGCAGAATCGTCTGGCCCGTCTCGCGATCGGTCTCCAGATGCAGCGAGGGATCGGCGCGAACCATCTTCGCCAGCGCCGCGCTGAACTTCTCCTGATCGCCCTTGACCTTCGGCTGCACGGACACGCTGATCACGGGGTCCGGGAAGCGCATGCGCTCGAGGATCACCGGATTGGCGGAGTCACAGAGTGTGTCGCCGGTTTCCGTTTCCTGCATGGAGACGAGCGCGATGATGTCGCCGGCGCGGGCCTCTTCGATCGGATTGGCCTCCTTGGCGAACATCTCGACCATGCGGCCGATCTTTTCGCGCTTGCCGCGCGTGGTGTTCAGCACCGAGGCGCCCCGGGTGAGCACTCCGGAGTAGACGCGCACGAACGTCAGCGCGCCGTACGCATCATTGATGACCTTGAACGCCAAGCCGCTGAACGGCTCGTCATCCGAGCACTTGCGCTCGCCGGTGATGTTGCCATCCTCGTCCATCGTCTTGATGGCCGCGACGTCGGTGGGCGCCGGCATGTAGTCGACGACGGCATCCAGCACCTGCTGCACGCCTTTGTTCTTGTACGAGGAGCCGCACAGCACCGGATTGAACGCCCCCGTCACGGTCCCCTTGCGCAGGCACTTGCGCAGCACCTCGGCCGACGGCGCGTGACCGTCTTCGAGGTACTTGTGCATCGCCTCGTCGTCCATTTCGAGACAGGTATCGACGAGCTCCGTACGGTATTTCTCGACGTCGGCGAGGATCTTGCGATCCGTCGGCACGTGGATGTCGAGCTTGTCGGCGAGATCGGGCGTCACCTCGAGCGTTTGCCATTCGGCATCCTTGTCGTCCGAGTCCCACACCAGCGCCTTCATCTCGACGAGGTCGATCATGCCCTTGAAGTTGTCTTCAGAGCCGATCGGGATCTGCACGGGCAGCGGACGCGCGCCGAGGCGTTTCTTGATCATGTCCACGCAGCGGGTGAAGCCGGCGCCGCTGCGGTCCATTTTGTTGACGTAGCAGACGCGCGGCACGCCATAGTTGTCCGCAAGACGCCAGTTTGTTTCAGACTGGGGCTCTACACCGGCAACACCGTCGAATACCACCACGGCGCCGTCGAGCACACGCAGCGAGCGATTCACCTCAATGGTGAAGTCGACGTGCCCGGGGGTGTCGATCAGGTTGATCTTTTTCCCGCGCCAGAAGCAGGAGACCGCGGCGCTCTGAATCGTGATGCCGCGCTTTTGTTCCTGCTCGAGGTAGTCCGTCGTCGTCGACGTCTTCAGATCCTTGGTGTCAT
>JAJZLX010000326.1 GCA_021850555.1 Pseudomonadota bacterium
GGGATGCCCCACAGCGGCACGAACTGAAATTGCCGCTCGGCCAGCCGGTCGTAGCCGGGGGCCGGCTTCTGGCAGTGAGAGCAGGCGCCCCGGGAACGCTCCCGAGCGCGCAGCTGGATTTCGATCCGCGGCACTCGCCCCTCGATCAGCCGGCTCGACTCGTACACAAAGCCCTTCAGCCGCTCCACGTGGTTCAAGAGAGTCTTCAAGACAAGATGCATCGGCAATTCCATTCGGCGAAACTGCCACCATGGGAATCTTCCGCCGCAAGGTCAAGCCCCCGAGCACGCCCGGCGCCGGGGCTCCGCAATGCCCCAAGTGCGGCAGCGCCTCACTCAAGCGCGTGCTCGCCACTCATCCTGTGCATCTCAGTGGGAAACTCATCGGCCGTCGCCTGGATATTTACCGGGTGGAGATGGACAAGTGCCGCCACTGCGGCACCCTCACCCCGACCAAGGAAGGCAAGGCCAAAATCAAGCGCTGCACCAAGACCGGCACCGAGTTCTTTCTCAAGAATCTGCGCTGACCGCGCCTCCAAGGCCACACTCGACATCCTTCCCTCATGCGCCTCTCCCGGACGCGCCTCTTGGCACGTCCGTGTGCCAAGATCGAGCTGCGTTCAAGCCAACAATTTCACCCACAAATTCTGCGGAAGAGCCGAATTTCGCGGCACGCATGCTGTGCCGTCGTCCGTTCCCAATCCCCCTGCCACCTGGTCCACTCCCTACGGCCAGTTGGCTATGGACAATGAACTTGCGTGGATAACACTCGAGGAATTGACCACTGCCGTTGCTGCTTTTATCAACCCGGTGCTCGCTGGCAAGAGCGGCACTTGGCGGCCGGTGAAATGGCAATGGTTCTAACGCGATTGTCCCGTCTTGACACGCTCACGGCATGACATTTTGCGAGTTCTCGAAGCTGTCGGCTCTTCGTTTGCCGGCGTCGAACGTACGCGCGGCGAAATCAAAATTCGCCCATCAGGGTGACGAGACCGCGGTAGCTGAGGCGATGGTAAGATTTCCGCGATCACAGCCCTCGATGACCTCTAGAGGGAATCGGCGACGCCGGCAGATGGCATCGCGTTCAATGGGTTGCGTCACGGAAGCTCCGGGCAAAGACCCTCAGATGTCACGGTCCTGCCGCTAATGCACCAGAACCGTTCATCAGCCAAGCGGAACTCCGCTCAACCACTGTGCCCCCCGTCAGACGCTTCCATCCTCTCAAACCGTGCGAAGCGAAGCGCCAGTTTCGGAAGGACGAGCAGCGTGAGCAACGTAGAACTGCAAAGGCCGCCCAGAATGACCATGGCCATAGGCCCCTCAATTTCCTGACCCGGACGATGCGCACCCAACGCCAACGGCAGCAGCCCGAGTGCCGTCACCGAGGCGGTCATGACGATCGGAGCGAGTCGGTGTGTTGCGCCGAGCTCGGCGGTCTCCCGATTCCAGGGTCGGCTCTCTTCGAGAACCAGCGTACGGTAGTGCGACAGCAGCATGATGCCGTTACGCAACGTGATGCCAAATACGGTAACGAACCCGACTGCCGCACCCAAAGACACCGGAAGCCCTGCGATCCAGATTGCGGCAATTCCACCCACAAGCGCGAACGGCAGGTTCACCGTGAGCAAAGCTACACTGCGCGCGTCGCGCAGGGCGATGAAAAGAAGCGCCAGAATCGCAGCGAGCGCCACCGCAAAATCGAGCGTCAATTGCACTCGTGCATGGCCCGCGGCGATTGCAGTGCCCCCAACGTGCAGGTAATCACCGGGTGCCAATTGCACACGTTTGAGGCGACGGCGCGTCAATGGTACAAACCGCCCCGCACCGCCCGTGACGTTGGCCGTGACGATCTGCACGCGTTGTGCCCCGCGGTGCAGAATCATCGACTGTTCCGATCGTTCCCGGATGCGTGCCAGCTCAGCGAGCGGCACAACCATACCGCTGGGGCTGACGAGGGGAACCCGACCGATCGCAGCCGGATCGTCACGCAGTGACGGCGGCAAGATCACAACGATCGGGAAAGATCGCCCTGCGGTGTATACGCGAGCGACTTTGCGTCCACTGTAGCTGGTTTGAATGGCGCGTAAAACCTCTCCCGCGGTGAAGCCGTAGCGTGTCAGTGCCGCTCGATCCAGGCGGATGGACAGTTCAGGTGTTCCCGGCGCGGCCTGGATGCGCACACCCGCCGCGCCGGGCACCTGCCTGAGTGCCGCGGCAACACGTCGTGCGTCGTTGTTCAATGCGGCGAGCCGATTGCCGAAAATCGTTACAACCACCGGGGCAGTGACGCCGGAGAGAGTTTCGTGAATTCGCTCAGTGAGGAATGTATTCGCCCACCAGTGCACGCCGGGCGCTCCTCTTACCGCTTGCAAAATCCGTCGTTCGGTCGCGGTGCTGTCTAAATTCCCGCGGGCGCTGAGTCCCACGTCGATCTCCGCTTTATTGGTAAGCGCGTTACCATTCGAAAGATGCGCCCGACCGACGTGCATCACGACATGAGCCACTTGCGGCATCCGCTGCAGGATACGGATTGCCCGCTCGCCTACCTGCGTCGTCGCCGCAAGTGATGTGCCGGGCGCGGTCTCGAAGTGCACGATCAGATCGTTTTCGTTGAACTGGGGGAGAAACCGCGTATGCAGTGCCGGCACACTCGCCAGGCCACCGATCATCAGCAGCACCAGTACAGCCGGCACGGCGCGAGGATACCGGTCAACCACGGCGAGTGACCGACTATAGATTCGCTTGGCACGCACCAACAGGCGCGGATCGGCGGGGTCGAGCTCTTCACGCCGGAGCAGAAGATACGCCAGAGCGGGCGTGACGGTCAGCGCGACAACCAGCGAAGAGAGGATGGCGAAGATATAGGCCAGCGCCAGGGGACGGAACAAGCGCCCCACAATCCCACTGAGATACAGCACCGGCAGGAAGATGAGAACCACCGAAGAAGTGGCGAAAATTACGGCCTTGCGCACTTCCAGCGTCGCACGAAGCGTGACCGTAAATACGCCTTGAGGTTCCGGCAGAGCGCGGTTTTCACGTAGACGGCGGTGAATATTCTCGACACCCACGACTGCATCGTCGACGACCTCGCCGAGTGCGATCGCGAGCCCGCCCAGGGAGAGCGCATTGAGGCTGAATCCCAGGCCTGTCAGGATCAGCGCGGCCACCAAGAGAGATAACGGAATCGCGGCGAAGGAGATCACGGCGATCCGCCAGTTGCGCAGCGCGAAGTACAACACCAGGAAGATGAGCACACCGCCGATTGCGAGGGAATCGCGCACGTCACGCAGCGCGGCCTCGATGAATGAAGCGGGCCGCAGGCCATTCGGCTGAACGGAAATTCCGTCGTGCTTCAGCAGCGGCGCGAGCGCGGACAGCGCATGGTCGAGCCCCCGCGTCACTGCGAGCGTATTGGCGCCATACTGCGAGCCGACCACAAGAACCAGCCCTCGCCGGGCGCCCACGCGCGCGCTGCCAATCGGCGGTGGCGATCCTTCGACGACCCGCGCGACCTGGCTCAACGTGATGCTGCGGTGATCGCGGCGTAGAAACACGCTCCCGGCGAGGATGCCCGGCTTCGTCGCCTGACCGTGACTCATCAGAATCAACTGCTGGTTCGGGGTATTGACGACCCCGGCGCCGCGCACCACGCTCGCGGCAGCGGCGGCTGCGGTGAGCTGATTCAGTCCTGCGTGCAGTTCAATCAACCGGTCAGGATTGAACTGCACTTGCAGCTGCTCAGGCCGGGAGCCGAAGATCACGACCTTCGAGACGCCCGGCACGGCAAGGAGTGCCGGACGGATTGTCCATCGTGCGATCTCGGTGAGCTGCATTGGGGAGAGCTTCGCGGCCGTCAGTCCAATGGTGAGCGCAACGCCCGTGGACGACTGTAGCGGCGCGATGACCGGTTTCGCGCCTGGCGGCAGCGATGCGCTTAGCGGGGCCAGCCGCTGCGCCACGAGCTGCTGGTCAAGGTAGACATCGGTGCCGCCATGGAAGACTGCCGTGACCACGGATAATCCTTCCATCGACTGCGAGCGCAGGACCGACAGCCCGGGAATGCCATTCACCGCATCCTCTACCGGAGTCGTCACCAGTGCCTCGATCTGACGCGGCGCAAGGCCTGCGGCATTGGTGACGACGGTGATCGTGGGCTCGCCAAAATTGGGAAAGACGTCGTACGGCGCATGAATGACGGCCAGCAGACCGAGCAGCGTCAATCCGAGCGCCGCGAGCAGGACAATCGAGCGAAATCTCAGACAAAAATCGACGACCGCGCGCATCATCGCGGCGCCTCAGTCATCGGCCCGGTCTTTGACGTGTTGTGCGTGCGCGGCTTCAGCCGCCGGAGGCGGCTGAACGGCGGCCGAGTACAGCAGTGCTGCCCCGCGAGTGACAATCCGGTTTCCCGGGTGCAGGGACTGCGCGCTCAGGGGCACGAAGTATCCCCGGCTCGAAGGGAAGGATCCGCGAATCGGAAACGGGGCAAAGGCGCCAGGGCTGGTCTCGCGGAAAACCAGCGGCTCGCCTCGATGCCATAGCACTGCGGCTTGGGGCACCATGACACCTTCCTCTGTCGCCGTAGTCTTGAGGGGCACGGTAAGCGGCGTCCCGATCGGCGCTGAGCTCCGCGCGGGCATCAGATAGAAAAGACTCTCTCCGGCGACGCCCGCCATGGTGCCCGGTGCACGGCTGACGAGGTGGAGCTGCAGCCGCTCGCCGTCCGGAGCGATCGCCAGGGCATGCGCTGGCGGATATTCCAGCGAATCACCGAGAGGCAGGCTGATCTCGACGAGCACAGCAGCATCGGCTTCAAGCTCGGGTAACGGCGCACCCGCCGAGAGCGCCGCGGCTGAGAGCTTGGCGCCCCATCGAGTGCGCATCTGCGTCTTGTACTGCACGAGCGTCGCCGCCGCCGATGCCTGCTTGGCTTCGGCTACCGCCAATGCCGAGCGTGCGCGCTGCAGGGCCGCGAGAGAGATGTTGTGGCGGGCACGGTAGAGGCCTGCTGCGCGCACGGCTACGCTTCGCGCTAGAGCCGCCTCGGCGCGTGCGGCGGCCACGGCGCTGCGTGCGGCGATCACCTGTGAGGCGAGCGTTGCGAGAGGAGCGGGATCGATGACTTCGCCATAGGCTGACACCCATGGCGCCGACTCGAGTCGTTTCAGCCGTATCGTTCCGATCTGCCCGGCCGATACGGCCTGCGCACTGAGCGTTACCCGGTGGATCGTGACCGCCAGTGCGGCGGGCGTCACAATCGAGGCGGCCATCGCTGCGACCAGAAACTGCGATAGGCTCCGGGGCATCAATGGGTTCCTGCGGCGATCAGAAATGGGTGATAAAGCGCCGACTCGAGCTCGCCAAGCGCCTCTCGCTGATGCACCGAAGCCACGAGGCTCTTCTGCTCGGCCTTCACGAAGGCATTCTCGGCGCCGAGGAGCCGCAGCCGGCCAATCTCACCCGCCCGGGATTCGGTGCGGCGACGGGCCAGCACATCAGCAGCGGACGCCCGGATGCGGCGGGCACTGCCAAGCTCAGCGTTGCTGGCCTTCCAGTCCGCTCGAGCCCGCTCGATCTGTCCCAGCCCCCTTGCTTGCGTGGCGAGGAATTCCTCCGCGGCGACGCGCCGGGCGGCGCGGGCGCGCGCGATCGGACCCTGATTCTGATTGAGGATCGGAAGCGGGAGTGAAACGGCCAACATGAACTTGTTGTCGCCCTGGTCGTAGCGATAGCCGGGGCCAATGTCGACCGATGGATACTGGCGCGCGATCTGCAGACGGAGAGTCGCCTGTGCTGCGCGATAGCGCGCCAGTGCGGCCAGAACTTCCGGTCGCCTGATGAGCGCTGCGTGAATGAGTGGACCGAGCCTGCCGGCAGGCTGCGGCCGGGAGATCCCCCGCAGATCAAACCGGACATGATCCAGTGCCGCAACCGGCAGCTCGAGAGTCGTTGCCAATCGGGTACGCGCCAGGCTCAGGCGCCTGTGACTTGCCGCTGCGGCGAACTGTGCGTGTTCCTCGGCAAGCGTCGCCATAGTGAGATCAGCCGCCGAAACCATGCCTGCCTTGAAGCGCTGTGTCATCACGGTTCGGCTCCGCCGCGCGATAGCAAGCGCTGTCACCGACAGCCTGTCGGCGCGCTTCGCGGCCCACAAAGAGACAAGTGCCGCGCGCACCTTGCCGCGCAATCGCCACGCGGTGGCGGCAATCGCTTCGCGCGCCGCTGCGGCCCGCGCCCGCGCCCTGGCGATGAGCGCCGGGCGAACACCAAAGGAGCGGATCAGGAAGCTGACGATGGGCCCGACTTTCCAGGGTGACGGAATGGTTGTGGTTGTGTTGTAGGCGGGTCGAAACGAAAGCGTCGGGTTCGGCAGCGCCGCTGCGGTGAGCTTGTCAGCCCTCGCCTCGGACAATCGGGCGGCGGCGATCGGCATGTCCGGCCGCTCGTAAGTCGCCACCAGGGTCAGTGTTTCGAGATTCCACCGCGGTGAGCCAGCGCGGTGCTCCTCGATCGCGAGAAAGTGGAGCAGTCGGGGATCGTGGAGGTTGCGCGCAGTCAGCAAGCGCGCGCTGGCCTCGGGGTGCAACGGTCGGGCCCGATAGGTAGCGCAGCTCGCGAGCGGGAAAACGACAAGAACAGCCAGGACCGTCGCAGTCCGGCGTGCAATCTCTTTCATGCGCAGGAGAGCTTACAGCTGCGCTGATGACGTGGAACTGACGCTAGGATTACGATTTCGTAAGCTGGACGGCTGCGGCGGCGCCCGCTGAGGGCAGGACGAGCTGCACCCGGGTCCCCTCACCCACGACGCTATGGATCTGCACCCGTCCGCCGTGGCGGTTCACGATGCTCCTCACCACCGCCAAGCCCAATCCCGCATTCTGCTGCGACCCGGTTCGGGAAGGTTCGATGCGGTAGAACCGCTCAAAGACATGCGCCAGGTGCTCCGGTGCGATTCCGCAGCCCGTGTCCGTTACGGTCACCCGGACATTCTGTCCGCATGCACTGGCTGCAAGCTCGACTGAGCCGCCCGCTGGCGTATGAGCGACTGCATTCGAGATCAGATTGCCGATCGCCTGCTGAAAGAGCGTCCGATCAAGTTCCGCACGCACACCAGGCACCTCTGCGACTCGAAGTTCCACACCTCGTTCGCCTGCCGCCGGTCCGTAGAATTCGACGACCTTGGCAAGTTCCTCACCCAGGTCGACGGGTTCGCGCTGCAAGGCATCGGCGGCAGTGTCCGCGCGTGCCAGAAACAGGAGCGTGCGGATCAGGCGCGCGATGCGCGTGCACTCCTCGAAGCACGAACCCAACACATCGCGGTACTCCTCCGCGGAGCGCACCTTCCCCAGCGCCACCTCGATCTCGCCGCGCAGGTTATTGATCGGGGTACGCAATTCATGCGCGACGTCGTCGGAGAACTGCGAGATGTGCGTGAAAGACTGCTCGAGGCGGTCAAGCATGCTGTTGAACGTCTCTGCCAGACCCCGCAGTTCCTCCGGTAGTCCGTCGGTTGCGATCCGCTCGTGCAGCGTCGTGGCGCGGATGCGCTCGGCGGTCTGACTGATCCCCTTGATGGGTCGCATTCCTCCTCGGGCAATGAGATAGCCCACCACTGCACACAGCACGAGGGACACCCCGAGCACCAACCATAGTCGCTCTCGGTAGTGCGCCAGGAGGAACTCGTCATGGGCCCGGTCCATGGCCACTTCCAGGAATCGCGGTTGGGTACCGGCAATAGGCGCGGTCAGCGTCAAGAAGGGCTCACCCTGCCGCGAGAGGACCTGACGGCTCGCGCCGCCACTCAGGGGGAGTGCCGCGAGTTGCGCCTTCGAGGGCGCAGGCAGCTGCCTGGAGAGGCCCGGAGTTTCCATAAGAACTCGGCCGTTAGAATCCAAGACTCTCACGTAGATGTCCGGTCGGTGGCCGTGCACTTGCGACCCCTCGCGAGGCGAAATGGCAGCATGCCGGACACGGGCGGCATTCAACAGCAGCGATGCATTCTCGAGATTATCCTGGAGATCGTGCACATCCTCCCGATACATGCCGTTGACGAGAACCCAATAGAGCAATCCGGTCGCGACGATGATCAACGCGAACGCAGAGAGTACGTACCACGCGGTCATGCGCAGGGCGATCGACGGCGGCCGGCGCCTAGCACCCTGCCCGACCACACCGCTCTCAGGTGCGCTTTTCGAGGACATATCCGACGCCACGCACCGTATGAATGAGCTTCGCCTCGAACGGCTCGTCCACCTTCGAGCGCAGCCGCCGCATGTGAACTTCGACCAGATTAGAATCACTGTCGAAGTTGATGTCCCACACCTGCTCGGCGATCAGCGTACGCGAGAGGACCTCGCCGCAGCGCTGCAGGAGAAAGGACAGCAGCTGGAATTCCTTGGGCGTGAGATCCAGGGGCCGGCCGGCCCGTTGCGCCCGGTGACGGGCAAGATCGACCTCCAAGTCCTCCAGCCGAAGCACCGTCGATTGCCTCACTGGCCCACGACGTAATAGTGATCGGATTCGAGCCAGGAGTTCCGAGAACGCAAAGGGCTTCACGAGGTAATCGTCCGCACCGAGCTCGAAGCCCTTCACACGGTCGCGGACTGCATCGCGAGCCGTAAGGAACAGTACTGGCGTTTGGATTCCGCGGCGGCGTAATTCAGTCACGACATCCCAGCCGTCGCGGCCCGGCAGTAGCACGTCGAGAACGATCAGATCGTAGGGCTGCGTTTCCGCGAGGTTGCTGCCGTCTTCTCCGGTATCGGCGACATCGACGACGAAACCATTCTCTTCGAGCCCTCGCTTAAGATAGGCGGAAGTTTTGGGCTCGTCTTCTACGACCAGAATTTTCATGCCATAAAGACGAACAGGGATACTGTCTCAGCTCAGGAAATTCCACGGCTTTCGTTTGACCGCGATTGCTCGGTCGACAACGCGCTGTGCGAGTGCTGAGGCAACATCACGCGCAGCGGCCGTCTGGTTTCATCGCGCATCGTCAGCGCTTGCAGGAGCCTTCGGCGCATTACGCAGATACCTCAGCATGTCTCTCGGCCTTGACGACCCTGCACGCTCATGCAAGAACTCCCGAGCGGTACGCAGGCTTCCCACCTTTTCCGCTACAGCCGCCGCGATGAACTGGTTCAGAGAAACGCCGTCGCTTGCCGCGAGCTCTGCGGCCGCCTTCTTGACGGAGGTCGGCAACTTCAAGGGATACGTGCTCTTGCTCATGGCTCGATACTCTTCAGTAGAACTTCAGGTGTCAGGATCGTGATTCGCAGCTCTCGAAAGACCGGCGCGAAATCCTTAGTGTTGTGCGTGACAATCGCTTCTGCACGTCCATTCACGGCACACTCAAGGACCATCTCGTCGTCGGGATCGGCAAGCAGCGGACGCCAGAGAAAGTGAACATCGACGGGTTCATCGGCACTCGCAAAGGCGGCCAGGAAACCCGTGACGTCCGCTTCGCTCATGCCCGTCGCGAGACGTTGCTCTGGGCGCTTCAGAACCTCTTCATATTCGAGGAACAGCGCGGTCGTCACTAGGGGAATCACGCGTCGCTCTGCAACGAATTCCAGCAACCGGTTGCTCGCCCCGAGCCGACTGCGCAGCCCTGCCACGACCACAGAGCTGTCAAGAACGACGCGCCGCGTAATCATATGTCACACCCTATGTGATGTGACATCGTTTGGGAAGTCCAACAACGGCTAGTCCGCGTGTCGGTGACTAGATGTGTATCCAGTATTCGACCGTAACTTATTGATTGAGAAGGAGTGGTGTAAGGACTCCGGCATCCCCGTCCCTGCAAGGGACGGGGATGCCGGAGTCCTTACCCATGCTCCGCTCAAGGCCACAGTATGTCACCGAAGTCTCGCTGAAAGTGTAGACAGGAGTTCAGTTCCTGTGTACATTTTCATCGGTGCCCACCAATCCCTCAGCTCAGATCCCCAGCAGCCTACCGCCAGTCTTCACCTACTCGGACGCGATGGCCGCCGGCCTCTCCGCGGAGCGCCTCTATCGCTACCGCGATGAGGGGCATCTGGAACAGCTCGGCCGCGGCCTGTATCGACGGGCCAATGCTTCGCCTGCCGACCACAACCTTCTCGAAATCGCTCACCGTGTTCCGGAGGGTACGCTATGCCTGGTCACCGCCCTTGCCCGCCACGGCTTGACGGACGTCATCCCGGATCGCATTGATCTCGCTATCCCCCGCGGCAGGCGTATTCCGGCGCTGCAGTCGCCCGCAAACGTTCACGTCTTCGCCAAAGGCACTTTCGGCCTCGGCCGCGGGGAGATCCGA
>JAJZLX010000397.1 GCA_021850555.1 Pseudomonadota bacterium
CGTGCTGTTCTTGCTGGGAGGGGCCAGCATGGCGGTGCAGACGCTGACCTCCCATGCCCATGGGGCGCGCCGCTACCGGCGTGCCTCGCAGGCCGCATGGACGGCGCTCTGGCTCACCCTGTGCATTGCGCCGGTGTGCGTTGCACTCGGCGCGGTGGGCCGCGTGATCCTGATGCCCTTCGGGTTCAGCCCGCGTATCGATCACCTGGCGCAGCAGTTCTGGTTTCCACGCATCGGCGGCGCCTCGTTCGCGGTGGCGACCTGGGCGATGATGGGCTTTTTCAACGGCATCGGCCGTACCCGTGTCAGCTTCGCGGTGGCGGCCGCTGCGGCCCTCGCCAACGCGGTGTTCAATGACCTGTTCATCTTCCACCTGGGATGGGGCGTGGCCGGCTCGGCGTGGGCGAGCAACGCCGCGCAGGCGGTGGCGTTTACGCTGGGCTTCGTGCTGTTCCTCAGGGCGCCGTTGCGCGCCTCCTTCCGCTCCCATCTCACCTGGCGGCCGGTGTGGGCCCGCATCCGGCGCCACTTGCGACTGGGACTGCCCATGGGGTTGATGCCTGCGGCGGACGTGCTCGGGTTTTCGGTGTTCCAGATGATGCAGGTCCGCTACGGCACCGTGGCGGGCGCCGCCACGCAGATGGTGACGGTGCTGACTTCCATCTGCTACCTGCCGGGCATCGGCATCGCCACCGCCGCCGCCACGCTGGTCGGCCAGTCAATCGGGGCGGGCGATCGGCAGTGGGCGCTGCGCCTCGGCTCGCGGGTGATCCTGATGGCGGCGCTGGTGATGGGCGGCATCGGGGTGATCCTGGCCGCGTTCGGCCCATGGCTGATGCCGCTTTTCGCCGGCGCTCACGATGCGGCCTCGACGGCGGCGGCCCACCTCGGTGCGCGGTTGTTGTGGCTCGCGGCCGCGTACCAGTTCTTCGATGGACTCAACCTGGGCAGCAGCATGTGCCTGCGAGGTGCCGGTGACGTGCGGGTGCCGGCGGCGTTGATGTTCCCGGTGTGCTGGCTGATCTTCCTGCCGCTCGCGTACGCGTTCACCTTCGCTCCGGGGCAGGGCTGGTTTCACTTCCTGCCGCAGTTCGGCTGGGGTGCGCGCGGCGGCTGGATTGCCGTCATCGTCTACGTGGTGCTGCTGGGCTCAGCGCTTTTTGGGCGCTGGCGGTCGCGCGCCTGGCAGCAGATCCGAATCTAAGTGTCGGGTACGACACAGGCCCTTCCGGGGCTCCGGGCCGGGCGGGGCGGGCAGTTCATCCGCGAGCCCTCGCCGGGGAGCAGCTTCCAGGCCATCGTCTCTGCGATCGGAGAGCTCGCCGCGGCCCTGCCGGCCTGAGGATGCGCCCTGCCTTGTCATGGCGGTCGCCAGCACGTCAATTCCATATCCGCATGTCATATCCCGCGCGCGGCTGCAGGTGAGGCGATCGAGCCTCGCAGCACGAGCTCCAGATCGAGTCTGGGCCGCGGCACGGGCCGTGGCCAGCCGTGCTGGTGCGGTCTGTGCAGGATGATGAGGTCGGCGGCGATCCTGGCGATGGCCCGGACCGGCTGGCGCACCGTGGTCAGCTGCGGCCAGATCATGGTGGCGACCGGCGCATCGTCGAAACCGACGATGGAAAGCTGCTCCGGCAGGGCGAGCCCCATCTGGCGTCCCACACACACAGCCGCCGCCGCCATGTCATCGTTGCTGGCGAAGATGGCCGTCGGGCGGGGGGGTGCCTCGAGGATGCGGCGGGCGCATTCGAGCCCGTCGGAGAATTCGAAATTACCGGCCCGGACCAGCTGCGGGTCGACGGGGAGTCCGTGCGCATGCATGACATCGGCGAACCCGAGGTAGCGCTGCTCGGTCGCGCGGTGGTCGGGCCGGCCGAGCATGAAGGCGATCCGGCGATGTCCGTGACCGACCAATTGCGCGGTGAGCTTGCGGGCCGCCGTGCGGTCATCCGTGTCCACGGAAGGTGAGTCGGCCGGCGCATGCATGGGCGCGATGTGCACGGCCGGAATTCCGGCCACCGCCAAGGTGTCGCGGACGTCCGCGTTGTCACTGAGAGGCGGTACGAGAATGACTCCCTCCAGCCGCAGCTGACGGATGAGCGCGCTCACGTCGCGCGCGATGTCGACGCTCGAGATCTCCAGCGGCTCGACCATCAGGTGCATGCCCGCTTCCCGGCAGCGCTGCACGGCGCCGGTTTGAAACTCGCTGAGATAGTCTCCCGGCTTGTCGTAGAAGAGCCCGACCAGAAACGAGCGGTCGCCCGCGAGTCCGCGCGCGTTCAGATTCGGCTGGTAGTCGAGCTGTTTGATCGCTTCCAGAACCCGCGTGCGGGTTTCGGCGCGCACGCTGCGCTCGTTGTTGATGACGCGCGAGACCGTCTTCGAGGACACGCCCGCACGGTCAGCCACCATCTCGATCGTCGTGGACTCCCGTCCCGGCCCCGCCTCTTTGCTCATGACAGTACAATAAAGAAAGTGTCAGCGCTGTCAATCGTGCCGCCGCCGCGCCGGGCAGGTTGCCCGGATCCAGCGCTTCTCAATCAGACGACCTTGGAGAATCGCGGCGCTTCGGCCGGCTGGCCCGCCGGCTCCAGGTAGCGGTCGAAGCACATGGCGATGAGGCGCAGCAGCATCCGCCCGCGCGGGGTCGCTTCGATCGCCGCGGGTGTGATCGTCACCAGACCGTCGGCCTCGAGCGGCCGGAGCCGCGTGAGCGCCGGCGCGAAGTAGCGGGCGAATGCAATGCGGTGGCGCGACTCGATCGCCGCAATGTCGATCGCCGCGCGGCACATCACCCGCTGGATGACATCGGCCCGCACGAGATCGTCCTCATCGAGGCAGAGGCCGCGCCACACGGGCAGCCGGCCAGCGTCGATCGCAACCTCCCAGCCCGGCAGGTCGCGGTGGTTCTGGCTGAAGCTCGCGCCGATGTGGCTGATGGCGCTCACGCCGAGGCCGAGCAGGTCGCAGTCGGCATGAGTGGTATAGCCCATGAAGTTGCGATGCAGCCCTCCGGCAACCTGAGCGCGGGCGAGATCGTCCTGCGGCAGGGCGAAGTGGTCCATCCCGATGTAGCGGTAGCCCGCGGCCGAGAGCCGCTCGATGGCCAGCCTGAGCAGTGCGATGCGCGTCTCGGGGTGGGGCAGGAAGGTGGTATCGAGCTGGCGCTGCGGCTTGAAGATCTCCGGCAGGTGCGCATAGCCGTAGACCGCCAGCCGGTCGGGCCGGGCCTCGATGATGGTGCCGAGCGTTTCGCCGAACCCCTCGGGAGTCTGAAGCGGCAGGCCGTAGATCAGATCCACGTTGATCGAGCGCATGCCGCTCGCCCGGCACGCTTCGATGACGGCCAGAGTCTGTTCCACGGTCTGAATGCGATTGACCGCCTGCTGTACCCGCGGATCAAAGTCCTGCACGCCGAGACTGGCGCGGTTGAATCCGAGTCCGGCGAGAGCGGCGATATCCCCGGCACGCACCGTGCGCGGATCGAGCTCGATGGAGAAGTCCCGCTGCGGACGGGAGCTCAAGTGAAACTGCCGCGCCAGTGCATCGAGCAGCCGGCCGATCTGCGTCGGGGAGAAAAAGTTGGGCGTGCCGCCGCCGAGATGCACCTGCAGCACCTCGCGGTCGTGGTCGAACAGCGGTCCTGCCAGCGCCACTTCCGACAGCAGCCGCTGCAGATAGCGCTCGCCCCGGGCCGCATCGCGCGTGATGACCCGATTGCAGCCGCAGTAGAAGCACGGACTGAGACAGAATGGCATGTGCGCGTAGATCGACAGCGCCCGGGCACCGGAGTTGCTCAGCCGGATGTGCTCGCGCAGTTGCCCGGCGCCGAAGGACGGCTGAAACTGCGGCGCCGTCGGGTAGGAGGTGTAGCGCGGTCCGGGCCGGTCATAGCGGCGCAGGAGCTCGCGGTCGAATGGAGGGGTATCGTTCATGCAGGTGCGCCGAGTCCGGCGCTGTGATGCGTTAAGTCAGCGTCCCACGGGGGTGCGCCGTGGCACATACGTACTTTACGCAGGTATGATCGGTCCGCAAGCATGCTGTTTCAGCCAAGGGTCCTCATCCGCACGCTCATCCTGCCGCCGGCGTGCCTGCTTCTCCCGGGATTTGCCGGGCCATGGCTCGCACGGCGCCTCCGCCGGCCCGGGATGAGCCTCATCGCGGCCTGCCTTGCGGCATTGTGGCTGCCGTCGACGCCCTGGGTCGCGGACGGCCTGACGCGCATGGCGGACCGCTATCCGGCACTCGACCTCTCGCATCCGTCGCATGCCCGTGCGATCGTCTGATGGAGCCTGAGGTCGAGGTTTACCGCTCCCGCGGCCGTGCGCACTGCGAGGAGCGCTCGTTCGTGCTGGCGGCCGTCGGCATCCCGAGCCGGGTGATCGAATACGATGGACAGTTTCTCGTGCAGGTGGGCGAGGCGGACGTGGCTCGGGCGGCGGCCCAGCTGAGTGAGTACGAGGCCGAGAATGCCGAGGCGCCGCCGCCTGCGCCGGCCCGGCCGCTCTATCCCAACGCGTGGGTGGGGTGCGTGGTCTACGCGGCATGGCTGTTTGGCGTCGCCTACATGATCTCCAACGGCCTGGTGCGCCTGGATGCGTTTGCGAGAGGCGATATGTACGGGGCCGGCGTGCGAAGCGGACAGTGGTGGCGCGCCTGGACGTCGCTCACGCTGCATCTGAGCGGCCCACACCTCGCCGGCAACCTCATCGCGGGCATCTGGTTCGGGTACCTCGCAGCCCGCCAGCTCGGGGCCGGCACCGCCTGGCTGCTCATCGTCGTGGGCGCGGGCCTGGCCGATCTGTTGGAGGGTCTCATCGCCCCTCCCTGGTATCGGTCCGCGGGCGCCTCGACTGCGGTGTTTACGGCGCTCGGATTGATGGCGGCGCACACGTGGGGGCGCGAAAAGGGGGATGCACAGGGCTGGCTGCGGCGCTGGGGGCCGCTCGGGGCCGGAGTGGTTCTGCTCGCCTGGCTGGGCACCGCCGGCAAGCACACGGATGTGATGGCCCATCTGTTGGGCTTCGGTTTCGGCGTGGTGCTCGGTTGGGCGGCCGCCCGGCCGGGGATGGAGCGGCGCCTTCCCCGGGTGCGGCAGTGGCTCGCGGGACTTGCCGCGATGGCCATCATGACGGTGGCGTGGGGATTTGCCTTATGGTGGCGTTAGTCGCTCGTGGGAAGCAGCATGCGGGGCGCGTGTTTCGTGCGCCGATACCGTCGTGTCAGGGTGGCCTCGATCCCGTTGCCCTGCAGCCTGAGTGTCACCACGAGCGTGCCGTCAGGCGCCAGGGCGTAGCTTTGCGTGACCGCAGGTCCCCACTCGGGCCGCGTGTCGATGACGTACCGCCGGCCCTGCCAGCCGCAGATCTGTTCCGCGCTGATCCGCCCCCACTCCACCGCCGTGCGCACGCCGGACGCGTATTGCTGCGAGGAGTCGTCGGAGGCGACGGTGACCGAGCCCGGCCTGACCGTAATCGCCAGGTTGTTGCCGGGGATGTTGGAGAGAAATTCCTGGATCAGCGCCGCTCCCGGCGCCGGATGCAATCGCGCGGGGGCCGATGCCTGCGGCCCGGTCCGACCGGCACCGCCCGGCGCTGTTGCGCCTGCATCCTGGCCCAGGCTCCGGCGCCTTCCCCCGGCGGCGGGTCCGCCGCCCGCCCGCGGCGCCTGCAGGTGCATGGCATTTGAGATTTCGGCCTGCAAATGCGCGACCGCCTGGGCGGTATTCTCGCTGGCGGCTCGATCGAGCGCCCAGTCGCCGCTGAGCCGCAGGCCCGCAGGAGCGGTGGCCAACAGCTGGTGCGAGGCGCACCCAGCGACCGTTACCGCCAGCAGCGCGGCGCAGCAGGGAAGGAGTCGGGCTCGGATCGGCATGGCGTTCGCCACGGTGTGGCCGCAAGCGCGTCAGTTGAGCGAATGCCCCACCCCGCGCGCAGGTAAGAGGGGTCGCCTAGGGGGAGGATTCGCGATTTGACGCACAAGAGCGGGTCAAGTTCTTCTGGAGGCGGCGGCCTCGGCCGCCAGGGCTTCGATCCGCTTCCAATCGCGTGCCGCCTGGGCGTCCGCCGGCGATAGCCAGGAGCCCCCCGCGCACAGCACGTTGGGCAGAGCCAGATAGGAACCGACGGTTTCCTGTGTGATGCCGCCTGTGGGACAGAAGCGCGCCTGGGGAAAGGGGCCGGCGAAGGACTTGAGCATCGCGGTGCCGCCTGCGGGCCCGGCGGGAAAGAACTTGAAGCAGTGATAGCCATGGGTGAGGCCGGCCATCAGCTCCGAGGCGGTGGCGACGGCCGGGAGGTAGGGGATGGGGGCGTTCAGGCCCGCCTCGAGCAAGGCGCCCGTGGCGCCCGGGGA
This sequence comes from Pseudomonadota bacterium, assembly GCA_021850555.1. The sequence continues at coordinate 6,355 of JAJZLX010000397.1, forward strand.
AATCGCGAACGTGGCGCCGGCGTTGGCGGCGGTGCGCAAGTCCTGCGCCGACAGCACCGTGCCGGCGCCGACGGAGATCTCCGGTACCTCCCGTGCGATGAGCTCGATGGCGCGCAGCGCCGCGGCCGTGCGCAAAGTGACCTCCAGCACGTGGATGCCGCCCCGGATGAAAGCGCGCGCCAGCTCGGGCGCGATGTCCGCCTCGTCGATGACGACCACCGGCATGACCGGTGAGAGTTTCAGGATTCGCTCGATGTCCGCTCTGGACTGCATGGCTGCGACTCCTTTGGCGTGGGCAGCGGTCCGTATCGTGCAGCAAACCGGGGCGGCGCGGTAGTCGTCAGCGCGCGGCGCTTTCCAGGAAGGTCAAGGTGGCAGAGCCGGCGTCCAGTCTCACCCGCACCCCGAGGGGTACCGGCTCGTTGACCTCGCCGTGCCCGATGGGAAAGCCCGCCGCGCACGGCAGGCCGGTGGCGCAGGCGAGTTCCTTGAGCACATCGGCGCTCGTGTAATCGGCATCCCGTTCCTCGCAGGCCGTGAACGAGCCCAGGACGATGCCGCGGATCCGGCGCAAGACCCCCGCCAGGGCGAGATGAGTCCACATGCGGTCCAGCCGGTAGGGGCGCTCGCCGACGTCCTCGAGCAGCAGGATCGCCCCCTCGAGCGGCGGCAGAAAGGGCGTCCCCAGCAGCCGGGTGAGCACTGCGAGGTTGCCGCCGAGCAGCGGCCCTTCCGCCACACCCGCGACGTAGGTTTCCGCGCCCTGCAGGGGCGCCGCCGGCAAGGGGCTTTCCAGCAGTGTGAACAGGCGCTCACGGTTCGGCTCGCCCAGCTTGCCGAGCTGGGTGAGCACGGGGCCGTGCACGCTGATCTGGCCCTCGCGCTGCAGCCAGGCATGCAGCGCCACGATGTCCGAAAAGCCGATCAACGGCTTCGGAGAGCACGACACGCCGTTCAGGCCCGCCAGCAGCCGCAGAGCGCCATAGCCGCCGCGAGCGCAGAACACGGCCTTGATCCGCGGATCGGCCAGGGCGGCCGAGAGCTCCGCGAGCCGCCGCAGGTCCCCGCCCGCCAGGTAACGGTGCCGGGACAGTATTCCCGGATCGAACTGCACGCGGTAGCGCTCCGCGATCACCGCCACGCCGGATTCGAATGCCGCCCGGTCGGACGGGCCCGCCGGCGCGACGGCGGCCACCCGGTCGCCGGGGTGCAGAGCCGGAAAGGCGCGGAATGGCAACTGGGGCATGCAACGCAATTATGGCTAGCCTGGCCGGCATTGTCCGCCAGCGCCAGTCCCGCCGCCAGCGGATCAAAGCATTGCGGGAACCCATTCACGGCGCGCGCACGTGCGGGCCCCCTTCACGGTGGGAGCGAGACCCTCGGGGATGTGGGCCGGACGATTTTTAACCCGGCCCTCACGCCCGGCCGGGTAGCTTTCGCTTCCACCTCGCGTCCATCCGGGACGAAGAGGCATTCCCGAGGAGGAACGGCCGTGGACATCGTTTTTCTTCTGATCCTCGCGGCGCTCTACGCCGTGACGCGCTGGATCATCTGGGCGATCGCACGGCTCGGAGACATCGAATGAGCGCCGTCTACGTGATCAGCGGGCTGCTCGCCCTCGGGCTGACCGTCTATCTGTTCTACGCGCTGTTCAAGCCGGAGAAATTCTGATGACCGTTGAATCCTGGGGGCTGCTCGCTCTTTTCCTCGGCATCGCGCTCCTGTGCGTGAAGCCGCTCGGCCTGTACATCGCCAATGTGGTGGAAGGCGCGCCCATCTGGCCCCTGCGCGCGGGACGGCGCGTGGAGGCGGGAATCTACCGCCTCTGCGGGATCGATCCGGCAGAGGAGATGGGCTGGAAGCGCTACGCGGTCGCGCTGCTCGTGTTCAACGCCCTCGGCGCGCTGCTGCTCTACGCGCTGCAGCGTCTGCAGTACTGGCTGCCGCTCAACCCGCAGCACTTCTCCGCCCCCTCGCCGGACTCCGCGTTCAACACGGCGGTGAGCTTCATCACCAACACAAACTGGCAGAGCTACACGCCCGAGACCACCATGAGCTATCTCACGCAGATGGCCGGGCTTGCGGTGCAGAACTTCCTCTCCGCCGCCACCGGTATCGTGGTGGCGGTGGTGCTGATCCGGGGGCTGGCGCGCCACACGGCCAAGACCATCGGCAATTTCTGGAGGGATCTCACGCGCGTGACGCTCTACGTGCTGCTGCCGATCGCCTTCGTGTTCGCCCTGGTGCTCGTGAGCCAGGGGGTGATCCAGAACTTCAGCCCCTACAAGAAGGTGACGTTGCTCGAGCCGGTCACCTACCAGCAGCAGAAGGTGGACGCGGCCGGGAATCCCGTCACGGACAGCGCGGGCAACCCGGTCATGCAGAAGGTGACCACCCGCACGCAGACCCTGCCCATGGGCCCGGTCGCCTCGCAGGAGATCATCAAGGAGCTCGGCACCAACGGCGGCGGATTCTTCAACGCCAATTCCGCGCACCCCTACGAGAACCCGAACGCGTTCACGAACCTGCTCGAGATGCTGGCGATCATCGTGATTCCAGCCGCCCTCACCTATACCTTCGGCAGGATGGTCGGCGACACGCGCCAGGGCTGGGCCGTGCTCGCGGCGATGGCGATCCTGTTCGTCGGCCTCTACGCCCTGTGCAACTACAGTGAGCAGGCCGGTAATCCGCGCATTGCCGCGCTCGGGGTGAACCAGACCGCGAGCGCGCTGCAAAGCGGCGGCAACATGGAAGGCAAGGAGGTGCGCTTCGGCATCGCCGGCTCGACGCTGTTCGCGACGATCGCCACCACGACCTCCACCGGTGCAGTGGACTCGATGCACGATTCGTACATGCCGTTCGGCGGCATGGTGCCGCTCTTTGACATGATGCTCGGGGAGGTCGTCTTCGGCGGGGTGGGTACGGGCCTGTACTCGATCCTGATCTTCGCCATCATCGGGGTGTTCATCGCCGGATTGATGATCGGAAGAACGCCGGAATACATCGGCAAGAAGATCGAGGCGTTCGAGATGAAGATGAGCTCGATCGCCATCCTCGTGATGCCCCTCATCGCCTTGGTCGGCACGGCCGTGGCGGTGAGCGTGAAAGCCGGCCAGGCGGGCGTCGCCAACCCCGGCGCCCACGGCTTCAGCGAAATCCTGTACGCCTTCACCTCGGCGAGCAACAACAACGGCAGCGCCTTCGCGGGTCTCAGCGCCGATACGCCGTTCTACAACACCGCGCTCGGCCTGGCCATGTGGATCGGCCGCTTCTGGCCCATCGCCGCGGTGCTCGCGGTCTCAGGCTCGCTCGCGGCCAAGAAGCGCATCCCGGTGACGGAGGGCACCATGCCCACACATGGCCCCACATTCATTGTTCTGCTCATCGGGACGGTGCTGCTGGTCGGCGCGCTGACCTTCGTGCCGGCGCTCGCGCTCGGGCCCATCGTCGAGCACCTGATGCTCTGGAGTCATTGACATGCGCCGCAAGCTCTCGATGTTCGACCGCTCGCTGATCGGCCCGGCTATCGCCGATTCGGTGCGCAAGCTCGATCCGCGCGTGCAGTGGCGCAATCCGGTAATGTTCGTCGTCTATATCGGCAGCATTCTCACTACTGCGCTGTGGGTCCAGGCCCTCCTCGGCCATGGCGAGGCCCCGGCGTGGTTCATCTTCGCCGTCGCGATCTGGCTGTGGTTCACGGTGCTGTTCGCCAACTTCGCCGAGGCGCTGGCCGAGGGGCGCAGCAAGGCGCAGGCCGCGAGCCTGAAGGGCCTGAAGCAGACGGTGGAGGCGAAGCGCCTGACCGATGCCAAGGACCGCTCGCGCGTGACCCGCGTCAGGGCCGACCGGCTGCGCAAGGGCGAGATCGTGCTGGTTGAGGCGGGCGATTTCATCCCCGGGGACGGCGAG
>JAJZLX010000296.1 GCA_021850555.1 Pseudomonadota bacterium
GGCCTTCCAGCACCTCGATACGGTTGATGTCGTACAGGTGCAGCGGCACCACGCCGGTGATGGTCGTGACCGGTTGCTGGTCGAGGTATACGCCGACGCTCGGCTCGGAGCCCGAATGATTGCCGTCGCCGCCGCTCACCACGTCCCGGATGTAGATGATGGAGGTGCCCGGCTCGCCGTTGCCGCCCTCGCCCTGGCTGCGCACGAACGATATGGTCGGCGACATCTTGACGTAATCGTCCAGGTTGCTGATGTTGAGCTGCCGCAGCGCGCGGTGGTTGAACACCTCCACGCTGATCGGCACGTTCTGCAGGTTCTGCCTGATCTTCTGCGCCGTGATCACGATCGTCTGCAGGCCGCCGCCCGTCGACTGCGCGCGGGCCGAGGGCACGGCCACGGCCAGGGCCGCGAGCGGCATCGCGGCGCGCACGATGGCGCGAAGCGCCTGCGCCCGCTTCCGTCCTGTCCGATCTCGCACCAGCTTTCTACGTCGGCTTCGCGTCATGATTGTCTCCCCGCATATATGTTTGATTGTGCAACTATGACAAGTTTTTCTTGTCCTTCCCGTCCAGCTTGCTGCGCCCGTCCTCCTCTTGAAAGGCCGGGATCCCCGGATATCCTGTCAATACATCGCCCAAGGCGCCCTTGAGCGGCCCGAGCCACGGCTCGTAATGGCGCCATTGCTCGACCGCGGCGCGGAATATCGGCTGGCGCACCTGCTCGGAGCTGGCGGTGCGCACTGCCCGCTCGTTCTCGTAGAATCGCAGGCAATTCGCGTCGAACGGCAACCGGCAATGCCCGAGGAGACGGCGGACCTCCCCCTCGGTGTCCTCGATCAGCCGCTCGTAGTGCACGCGACCAACCCTGCCGGGCAGAACGGCGTCGTAATGGGACATGAGCTCGACGTAGTCGCGATAGTAGCGCCCGAGGTCCTCGAGCCCGTAAGTGAACCATTGGCCGCGCGCGAAGTGCTGCTTGAAACACGAGAAGCAGCATGCGAGCGGATGGCGGCGCGCGTCGATGATCACGGCGTTCGGCAGAATGAGGTGGATCAGGCCGACGTAGAACAGGTTGTTCGGCATCTTGTCGATGAAGAACGGCGCCCCGGTCTTGCGCATGATGCGGGTCTCGGCGAGGTAGCGCTCGCCAAGGCCGCGCAGCTGGTCGCGACCGAGCGCGGCGAGCCTGTTGAGGAAGGCTCCCTCCTCGTTCTGATCATCAGGGCCGGCGAGCTCGCGCGCGATCCGCGGCAGCTCGGGCAGCTCCATCGTCCCCTCGACGAGCGGGTGGCTCGCGAGAATCTGCTCGATCAGAGTCGAGCCCGAGCGCGGCAGTCCTACGATGAAGATCGGATCGGGCGCCGGCGCGCCCGATCCGGTGCGCTCGGCGAAGAACTCCCTCGTGAACAGCCGCTTCGAGCGGCGCACGAAGCCGGAATTCTCCTGCGCATCGTAACCGTGCATCCTGCGGCGCAGCGCATTGCCCGCCGCGTAGTGGGCGAACGAGTCCTCGTAACATCCGGCGTCCTCCAACGCCTTGCCGAGCGCGAACTCGAAATGCAGCCGATCCTCGTCGGCGAGGCCCGTGCGCGCGAGCGCCTGGCGCATGGCGAGCACATCGGCCTCGGTGAAGCGGAAGGTCTTGAGATTCGCCAGGCTCCAGTACGCTTCCCCGAGGGTCGGCTCCATCGACAGCGCGCGCCGGTAGGCCTCGATGCCCTCCGCCACCCTGCCGGTGGTCTTCAGCGCGTGTCCGTAGCTCAACCAGAGCTTCGGCTCGCGCGGATGGCGCTCGAGAACGGATCCGTATGAGGCGATCGCATCGGCATAGTTGCCGAGGTTGGCGGAAATGGCCGCGTGCAGACTCCGATACCCCGGATCATCCGGCTCCTTTGCCAGCAGCTGCGCGCACTGTGCCAACGCCTCGCAGCTCCTGCCCTCCCGGTTGAGCACAGTCGCGTAATTGTGCCGGGCCGCATCGAAACCCGGCGCAAGCGTCAGTACGCGCTCGAGGAGCAGTCGCGCATCCCGATGACGCAGCAGGCGCGCCTGCGTCTCGGCGAGCATGCGCAGCGCCGCAACATCGGTCGGGTATTGCGCCAGGCGCGCGCGCAGCAGCCCCTCGGCTTCCAGAATCCGGTTGTTGCAGAGACTCGCCGCGGCCCTCTGCAGATGCGGTTCGCGGGTGGCGGCCTTGATGTAGCTCGCATACGCCGCGTCGGCCTCCGGCACGTTGCGCGCGGCGGTCAACAGGTCCGCCAGGGCGAGCCATGAGGCCGACGAGTCCGGCTGCAGCGCCACCGCCCGGCGCAACGCCTCCACACCCGCCTCAGTCTCCCCGGCCGCGCCGAGCGTCTCTCCGAGCTCCCGGTGCGCCGGCGCCCAGCCCGGTTGCTGCGCACACAGCTGCCGCAGCATCGAGAGCGCAGCGGCCGTTTCTCCGCACTTGCGGCGCGATGCGGCCAGCAGCAGCACGGCCATGGGCTGTCGCGGATGGTGTTTGAGGATCTCGACGGCCTGTTCGGCCGCGAGGTCGGGTCGTGTCTCGAGCAGACGCGACGCGTGATCGAGAGCGATCTGCAGGGTCCCGCGCGCCTGAGGAGTATTCACGCGCTCTTACCCGCGAAGCCGCACGACTGCATGCATCCCTCGCCGCGTCGCGGGCAGATTTTCAGATGGACTCACGCGATGTCCGGACCCGGCATCAATGGAACATCATCCATAGGCCACAGGCTGACTACGCACCGCAACGTACCGCCCCCCTCGCCGACGATCGGCCCGAACGGTCGTTGGAATCGGTGCCCATGACACCCCTCCCCGCAGCCATGGTCACATATCTGCAATAAAAATCAAGATTCGAGACAAAAATCAGAAGTCTCGCCCACGGCGCAGCGGGAGCTTGCGCTCAGGCGCCCGCTTCCCTCGGGCCCCGCCGGCCTTTCGCCGCGCGCGGCCCGACCACATCGAGCGGCGGTCGCGAGATCTCGCGGCGCACCAGCGTGCTCTTGCCGAACAGCGACTCGAGCAGACTCACCGCGAGCACCGCGGTCTCATTGCGCACATCGAGGGCTGGGTTGAGCTCCGCCACATCGAGCGAGCCGACGAGGCGCGTATCGGCGATCATCTCCATGCACAGTTGCGCCTCGCGGTAAGTCGGCCCTCCGGGCACCGTCGTGCCCACGCCCGGGGCGATATCGGGGTCCAGAAAGTCAACATCGAAGCTCACGTGCAGGTGTGTGTCGCGATCCAGGCCGGCGAGCGCCTGCTCGAGGGTCGCCCGCATGCCCATCTCATCGATGTAGCGCATGTCGAACACTTCGACCCCGAGCTCGTGCACGAAGCGTTTCTCTCCCTCATCGACGCTGCGCACGCCGATCTGCCGCAGCCACTGCGGATGAATCGCCGGCGTCGCGCCGCCCAACTCCACCAGGGCTCCCGGTCCGAATCCGCACAGGCACGCGAGCGGCATGCCGTGCAGGTTGCCGCTCGGGGAGAGCTTGCCGGTGTTGAAATCCGCGTGCGCATCCAGCCACAGTACCCGAAGCTTGCGGCCGATCTCGCGGCAGCGCCGCGCGACGGCGCTGATCGAGCCGATGGCGAGGGAGTGGTCGCCGCCGAGCAGGATCGGCAGGCACCCGCGGCACAGGTCCTGATACACCGCCTCGTGCACCAGGCGGTTCCATTGCAGGACGGCCTGAAGATTGCGGTAGCCCTCGACGGCCGGCTGGTGTGGATTGGCAGGACCGGCGAGGTTGCCGCGATCCACCGCCTTCAGTCCGCGCGCCTCGAGCGCCCCCTGAATCCCCGCCACCCGCATGGCTTGCGGCCCCATGGAGGCGCCGAGCTGCCCCGCCCCGACATCCGTCGGTGCGCCTATCAGACTCATCATGGGGCGGGTCATGCTCACAGACTCAGCGCATCGGTGAGCGCAAGAGGACGCCTGCGCTCCTCTGTGCGCGAGGCGAGCAGGGAAAAGAGATCCTTCGGGTCCTCGAGATCCGGGATCAGATCGATGCGCGAGCGCGTCCCCCGGCGCTGCTGATGCAGCCGGTGCAGATATCGCAGCGCCGAGAAGTCCTGCAGGGCGAATCCGACCGAATCGAAAATGGTGACCTCAGCCTCGCCCGCGCGGCCCGGACTGCGGCCCGAGACCACCTCGGCGAGCTCGGTGACCGGGAACTGCGGCGGCAGCTGTTGAATCTCGCCCTCGATGCGCGACTGGGGCTCGAACTCCACCACGACACGGGCGTCGGCGCGCCGCAGGATGTCCGCGTGCAGCTCGGTCTTGCCCGGACAGTCGCCGCCGACCGCATTCAGGTGCATGCCGGGCACGATCATCTGCGGCGTCAGGATGATCGCGTTGCGCTTGTCCGCGGTGACGGTCGTGACCACATCCGCCCCCCGGACCGCCTCGGCCGCGCAGCGGCAGCGCGCGACCACGAGTCCCTCGAGGCGCAGCCTGGCGAGGTTGTCCTCGAGCTTGTCGGTCGCCGCCGGATCGATGTCGTACAATCGCAACTCGCGGATACCCAACAGATGATGAAATGCGACAGCCTGAAACTCCGCCTGCGAGCCATTGCCGATCAGCGCCATGACACGGCTGTCACGACGCGCCATCCAGCGCGCGGCCACCGCTGAGGTTGCCGCGGTTCGCAGCGCGGTGGTCAGCGTCATCTCCGACAGCAGGAGGGGATAGCCCGTCTGCACGTCGGCAAGCACCCCGAAGGCCATGACCGTCAACAGGCCTTCTGCGGTGTTCTTCGGGTGGCCGTTGACGTACTTGAACGCATATTGGCGCCCGTCGCTCGCCGGCATCAGCTCGATGACGCCCACGGGAGAATGCGTGGCGTGACGGGGTGATTTCTCGAACTCCGCCCAGCGCCGATAGTCCGCTTCGATCTCACGCGCCAATCCCTCGATGAAGGCCGCAGGCCCTAAATCCCCGACGAGCTCCTGCATGCGCCGGATGCCGATGAAGTCGACCATGTTCGTTCTCCCGGGGACCGCGTGAATCGATGTGCGGTTCTCCCAGGAACATCATCTACAGAGCCGCAGCCAAAGAATAGTCAGAGAATTGATCAAAATTTCCACCATTTTGATCAATCCGCCTTCCGGACTGATCATTTTGCTAGACTGTGCCCCTCGTACGCTTCCCTGGTTGACCGGCCGATGGACGATCTCGATCACCGCCTCATCGCACTGCTGCGAGGCAATGCGCGCACCTCTGTCGCCTCCCTGGCCAAGCAGCTCGGCGTGGCCCGCGGCACGGTGCAAAACCGCATGGCCAAGCTGGAGGCCGACGGAACGATCGTGGGATACACCGTACGCCTGAAGCCCGACGTACAAGAGCAGCACATCCGGGCGTTCATGACGCTCGCCGCCGAAGGCAACCAGGTCGATGCCGTCGTCAAGGCTCTGCGCGGCGATCCGGCGGTCGCGAGCCTGCACAGCACCAACGGCCGCTGGGATCTGGTCGCGGAGCTGCGCGCCGACAGCCTGGCATCGTTTGACCGGGTGCTCGCCCGGATCAGCCGCACACCCGGTGTCTCGAGCAGCGAAACCAGCCTGCTGCTGTCGACCTTCAAACTCTGAGTCGGCGCCGGCGGGCAGCGAAGCGGACCGCGTTTCGATATGCTTGGCGCGATGAACAGCAAGATCCGTGTCGCCATCGTCTTCGGCGGCCAATCCACCGAGCACGAGATCTCGATCCTGTCGGCGCGCAACGTGCTCGCCGCCCTGGACAAATCCCGATTCGAGCCGCTGCTGATCGGCATCGACAAGAGCGGGCGCTGGCTGCTGCAGGATCCGGACAGGCTGCTCGCGAGCGCGCGCGACCCCCGCCTGGTGCGCCTGGAGGACGGCAGGCCGGTCTCGAGGGATCTGACCGTGCCCGGCGAGGGGTCTGCCGGTGCGGCCGGCTCCATCGACGTCATCTTCCCGGTACTGCACGGTACGATGGGCGAGGACGGAACCGTTCAAGGATTGTTCGAGCTCGCCGGCATTCCCTACGTGGGCGCCGGCGTGCTCGGATCGGCCATCGGCATGGACAAGGATGTCAGCAAGCGCCTGCTGCGCGAGGCAGACATCCCGGTGGCGGATTTCGTGACGCTGCGCCGGGAGCGCTTCGAGGCCGATCCCGCCGGCGCCCTCGCACGGCTCGCCCGCCTTGGGCTGCCGGTGTTCACCAAGCCGGCCAATGCCGGCTCCTCAGTCGGAATCCGCAAGGTCACCGACACGGCCGCGCTCGAAGAGGCGATCCGCTATGCGTTCCAGTTCGATTGCAAGGCGCTGGTCGAAGCCGCGGTCGTGGCGCGCGAGATCGAGCTGGCCGTGCTCGGCGGCAATCCCCCCTCGGTGTCCGTCGCCGGGGAGATCGTGGTCCGGCATCGCGACGGCTTCTATTCCTACGATGCCAAGTACATCGACGAGAGCGGCGCGCGCCTCGAGCTGCCGGCGCGGCTCTCGGCCGATGAGCTCACCCGGGCGCAGGCGATGGCGGGCCGCGCCTTCGAGGTGCTCGAGTGCGAGGGGATGGCCCGCGTCGACCTGTTCCTGAAGCCCGACGGGACTCTGCTCGTCAACGAGATCAACACCATCCCGGGCTTCACCGCCATCTCCATGTACCCGAAGCTCTGGGAGCTCTCAGGCATCCCGCCGACCGGGCTCGTCACCCGGCTCATCGACCTGGCGCTCGATCGCGGCCGGCGCCGCGCCGCGCTGCGGCGCTCGATGAGAGATTGAGGCGCCCGCAAAAAAAGGTCCCCGCCATGCAGCTGTATTCCAATCCCGTCTCCCCCTTCGCCCGCAAGGTCAGAGTAACCGCGCTCGAGCTCGGTCTCGCCGGGCGCATCGAGTTCCTCAACATCACGCAGTCTCCCGTCAATCCGCACCGGGAGCTGCGCGCGCACAACCCGCTCGGCAAGATTCCGGCGTTGATCACCGATTCCGGCGAGACGCTGTACGATTCCCCGGTCATCTGCGAGTATCTCGAGGCGCTCGCCGGCGGCAATCGCCTCTTCCCCGCCGCCGGTCCGGCGCGCTGGACCGCCCTGCGCCGCCAAGCGCTCGCCGACGGCATGGCCGACGCCGCGGTGCTGGTCCGCTACGAACAGACGGCCCGTCCTGCGACACTGCAATGGCAGGACTGGATCGAGGGGCAGTTTCTGAAGATTCGCACCTCGCTCGATGCGCTCGAGAAGGAAGACCTGGACGCTCCCTTCGATATAGGGGCGATCTCGATCGCGTGCGCGCTGGGTTATCTCGACCTCAGGTTCCCACAGGAGCGCTGGCGCGAGACCCGTCCCCGCGTGGCCGCCTGGCTCGCCGCCTCGAGCGAGCGGCCCTCGCTCGAGGCCACCCGGCCCGGCTGAATCAGGCGCCGGTTACGCGACTGCGCGTTCCGCCTCGCCATCCAACTGCCGGCACAGATCGCCGAGCAGCTTCGACAGCTCCCCGGCCATCACGGTGAAGTCGATGTCGAACTGCTCCACGGGATCGATCTGCTCGCCCTCGCTTTCCTTTTCCGGCCCGAGCTCCAGGAACTCCACCCGTTTGATCTGCAGCTTCTCGGTCAACACGAACGATATCCGGCCGTTCCACGTGAGCCCGAGCTGCGTCGGACGCTTGCCCGAGCTCAAGTGACCGCGGATGTCGTTGCCTTCCAGCGGGTGTCGCCGGTAGCGGATGGTGGCCTTGGCGGCGTCGGCCGACTGCAGCTCGAGGTCCTGCTCCGCTGAAAACGGACCCGCCGAGCCGCCCTGCTTGAGCCACGTGGCCATGCAGCCGCTCACCGAGCGCTGCACGTCCAACGCCTGAACCGAGAGGCTCCCGAGCGTATCGCGCAGCGTCTCGAGGAGCTCCTCGGCCCGGCCCGCGCTGCCGGTATCGATCACCAGCCAGCCTTTGGCGCGATCGATCCACGCGCGCATGACGGTGCGCCGGCTGAAGGCTCGCGCGCGCAGCTCATCGGCGACCTGCATCTTCAATGCACGCATCTGCCGTCGACCGACCGGGAAGCCCTGCTTCTCGGCCTGCTGCCGGGCGCGCTCCTCGGCCTGCTGGCGGATGACCGAGGCCGGCAGGAGCTTCTGGTCGATCCCAAGGGCCAACAGGTACTGCTCACCCACGGTGTGCAGCAGCCGCTGCGCGGGGCTTGCCGCGACCCAGCCGAGGCTGCGCATCTGCAGCGCAGTGCAGGGTCGCAGTGGACGCCGGCCCAGCGCTTCTTCCAGATTCGCCGCGGACCAGTTCCAGTCCGCCGGCAGGCGATAGACGGTGAGATTCTTGAACCACATTCCAGGGCCACCGGAGCGAAAGCCGCGCAGTATAGCGAGCCGCTCGTCCGAAGATCATTCCGTCAGACTGCCCGGCGATGCGAAAGACGATCTGCCGCGCCGGGACCGACCGGGGCCCGCCCTGGAAAAGCAAACGCCCGGGACACCCCTTGCGGGCGTCCCGGGCGTCCTGTGCAAAACCCGATTCCGGCCTACTTCCAGACCTGTCCGTGCATCGCGTGCGGCACCATGTTCACATACAGATGATGCATGATCCACAGCGAGCCGCCGATGACGATGAATACCATCACGCCGGTGTACAGCAGCGCCATCAGATTCCAGCGTTTCTCCTCCGAAGTGTCCACATGCAGGAAGTACACGACGTGCACCAGAATCTGCGCGACCGCGAACCCGGCGATCACCAGCGGCGTCCCCGCCACCGTGTGACTCATCACCAGCGCGAACGGGATCACCGTCAGAAGGATGGCGAGCGCAAAGCCGATGACGTACTGCTTCTGCGTCGGCCCATGGGCTTGCCCATGCGCGCCATGCGGCGCGTGACCGGCGACCGCTTCGTTTGCGACGTTCATCAGTGCGCCACTCCGAACAGATACACCAGCGAGAACACGCCCACCCAGATGATGTCGAGGAAGTGCCAGAACAGGCTGAGGTTCACCAGGCGCGCCCGGTTCGTGGGCGTGAGCCCCTTCTTCAGCACCGCCACCATCATCACCGCCATGAAGATCAGACCACAGGTGACGTGCAGCCCGTGCGTGGCGACCAGGGTGAAGAAACTCGACAGGAACGCACTGCGGTCGGGGCCCGCCCCGATCGCCACCAGGTGCGCGAACTCGTGCACCTCCATGCCGATGAAGCCGAGACCGAGCAGGAAGGTCACAGCCAGCCAGCCGACCGTCGCGTTGCGCCGGTCGGCGTTCATCGCGAGCGTGGCGAGCCCGCACGTGAAGCTGCTGAAGAGCAGGAACATCGTCTCGGTCAGCACGTCCGGCAGGTTGAACAGCTGGCTGCCGGCGGGACCACCCGCGGTGTGCGAGTTCAGCAGCGCGTAGGTGGCGAACAGCCCCGAGAACAGCAGGCAGTCGCTCATCAGGTAGATCCAGAATCCCAGCTGGATCGTTGCAGCGGCGTCGTGGTGGTGGTCGAGCTGAAAATCGACGGCATCGCCGCTTTGGTGCAGATCGCGCAGCGCATCGCCGGCGTGATCCGCGTATCCCGGCTTCAGCGCCAGGGAGCCTCTGTGCATGACAGTCGGATCGCTTGACATGGTTTAGCTCCTCGCCTCGACGCGCCCGTGCAACCCCTCGACCCGCCGCACTTCCTCGGCGCCGAGGTGATAGTCCCGGTCATCGTCGAAGGCATGGCGGATCAGGGTCACGATCACACCCGCCAGGGCGGCGATGGCGAGCCACCAGATGTGCCAGATCATCGCGAACCCGAGCACAAACGCGCAGCCGCCGATGATGAAGCCGGCGGCCTTGTTGCGCGGCATGTGAATCGGCACGAAGGTCGAGCTCTTCAGATCGACGCCGCGCTGCTTCATGTCCCAGAACGCGTCCCGGTCGCGCACGACGGGGATGCGGGCGAAATTGTAGGCCGGCGCCGGCGAAGGGAGCGACCACTCCAAAGTGCGGCCGTTCCAGGGATCGCCCGTCAGGTCGCGGGTGAGCTCGCGCTGGCGGATGCTGACCACCACCTGCACCACCTGCAGGATGATGCCTGCGAAGATGATGGCTGCGCCGATCGCGGCGACGATGAACAGCGGATGCCACGCCGCCACGTCGTAGTGATCCATGCGGCGCGTGGCGCCCATCAGGCCGAGCGCATAGAGCGGCATGAAGGCGACGTAGAAGCCGATGAACCAGCACCAGAACGCCGCGCGGCCGAGGCGCTCATTGAGCCGGAAGCCGAAGATCTTCGGGGCCCAGTACGAAATGCCCGCGAATATCCCGAACACCACGCC
>JAJZLX010000191.1 GCA_021850555.1 Pseudomonadota bacterium
CGCAGTTCGGCCTTCACCGCCCTGAGCTTGGCCTGCCAGCGCGTACGCATCGTTTGCCGCAGCACCGTGAACCGCCCCTTGCGCATCGTCCCGCAGCTGTGCGTGAAGCCGAGAAAGTTGAAAGACCCCGGCGCCCCTCCGTCGCCACGACCCGATCGGTTCTGCCGCGCAGGGCGCACGAACTCGATCAGCCGCGTCTTCTCGGGGTGCAGCTCCAGGCCAAAGCGCGCGAACCGTTCGCGCAACTCCACCAAGAACCGCTCGGCCTCGAAGCGATGGTGGAACCCAACGACAAAGTCATCCGCAAAACGCACCACGATCACATCGCCACGCGCCTGCTTCTGCCGCCACCGCTGGACCCACAGATCGAACACATAGTGAAGGTCGATATTGGCCAGAAGCGGGCTGATGCTCCCGCCGTGGACCGTACCGACCTCGCTCTGGAATCGCTTCCCATCCTCCAGCACCCCGGCGGCGAGCCATTTCTGGATCAGCCGCACGATGCGTTTATCCACCACACGATGCTCGATGAACTGCAAGAGCCACGCATGCTTCAGCGTACCGAAGAAGTTGCGCAGATCCGCATCGAGCACCCAGTTCACCTTCTTCGTCGTAATCCCCACCGTCAACGCATCGAGCGAGTGATGCGGATTGCGTTTGGGTCGCAACCCGTACGAGAAACCGAGAAAGTCCTCCTCGTAAATCGCGTTCAACACCTCAACCACGGCGCGCTGGACGATCCTGTCCTCCAGCACCGGCACGCCCAGCGGGCGCTGCCGTCCGTCGCTCTTCGGGATGAACACTCTACGCACCGGCCTTGCCCGGTATGCGCCCCGCTTCAGTCTTGCCGAGAGGTCCTGAAGGTTCTCCTCCAATCCCTCCCGGTAGTGCTGCCAGGTCTCGCCATCAATTCCCGTCGCAGCCTCTCGTTTCATTCCGAGAAAAGCCGCCCGCAGTCGTTCGACGTCGAAGACGTGGTGCAAAAGCGCGGTGAACCGCCGTTTCCTATCCTATCTTGCTGCCTTGCGTACTCGCTCGAGCGCGCTGGGCGCACCAGCCCGGCCCTGCGTCCGGGGTGCGTTACGCTCTTGCAAGTTTCCCTTGGTCCCCCCGCTTCCCTCCATCCCCTCCGCAGCCGTTCTCTCGGCCTTGTTCGGGGACTTCTCCAGTACTACCAAGCGGTCCGACTTCCCACACCCGTTCGTCATCGGCGTGCGCCTTGCGGCTTCCCGATGCGGTCTGCCCGCCTTGCGGCCACAGACGGTAGTGGGATCTCCCGGTTCCCGTGCGAGGTGCTTCCGTACATGCGTGGGGTCTCTGACCACGCAGGGTCCCGGAACGTCTCGCCAGAGCGACGCCCCGAGTGTGGCCTTCCGCATATCTCCAGCGCGTCGGCACCCCGAATTAACCCGCCTCGCGGCGGGGCATGCATTTCGCGGCTCAATACCCCGCCTGCACGTACCCCTGTCAACGCTTCGCTCACGACCTCGCGGTCGACAACGCATGATTCGGGGTCATCGTGGATGGCCAATCCTTCAATGTATGACACTTTTAATCACAACACCTCGCCGGTTTGACCGGCGCACGGAGACCGCCATGACGTATTCCAGGGTGTATGTTGCGTGTCTTGCGCTGCTCGCCGCCGCGACGCTCGGTGGTTGCGCCGAATTTCCGAACGTCGATCATGCGTTCGGGCGTGCCTACGCCGCCATGATTCAGCGCCAGACGTTCAATCCGCAATCGGCCCTGGTCCAGCACCACCCTGCGCTGGGCGGGGGCATGCGGCTCGAGAACGTCCTCAAGGCCCACCGTGGCGCAGTGTCCCACGCCGTCTCGAGTCCCATTTCAACCGGACAATTCGAGACCGGCGGCGGAGGCGGAGGTTGATCCACACATAGACTGTCCGAATGGACGGAAGACCCATGGGAACGCGAATGTCACCATGAGACAGAACGAAAACCGGTCACTGGCTACGCAACGCGGCGCCGCGCTGGTTCTTATCGCGATCGCCATGTTCGTGCTCATTCTCATGGCTGGACTGGCACTGGACGTCGGGCACATGATGCTCAACAAGACCCGCCTGCAGAATGCCGTGGACTCTGCGGCGTTATCGGCGGCCAAGACACTCGACCAGACCTCGAGCACCACGCTTGCCACCGCCTCGGCCCTGCAAGCGCTCGGTCTGGACTCCGACACCGCGGGCAACAATGAGCTCGCGAACACCTACGACAGCGGCAACCTGCAGGTGACCGTGCAGTACTCGAGTACCCTGCCGCCCTTTACACCGGGATCGAGCACCGGGCCATACGTGCGGGTGATCGCCACCGGCTTCGTCTTTCCGACCTGGCTCATAGAAATCGCCGGCTTTACCCACCTCGGCGTGAGCGCATCGGCGGTCGCGGGCCCCAGCCCCACAATCGACACGGCCTGCAACATCGCGCCAATGCTGGTCTGCGGAGAACCCCCTTCCCAAGGGGGCAGCCTGGCCAACCTCTGGGGCTACCAGGTCAACGCCCCGCAGGTCCTGAAGAGTTCCGCTCCCGGCAGCGCCCAGGTCGGTCCAGGCAACTTCCAGCTCATTCAGCTCGGGGGCAGCGGCGGAGCCATCGTGCGCAGCAACATGGCCGGGAACTACCAGGCCTGCCAGGCCAGCAGCACGACCGTACAAACCGAAACGGGCAACGAGACCGGCCCTGTCGCACAGGGACTCAATACCCGCTTCGGGATCTACACCGGCCCGGAGTCCATGGCGCAATATCCTCCGGATGTCATCACCACCACCACCGCCCCACCGTCCCTCACCGTCGACTCCAACAACAACATCTGGTGGGGATCCACAGAAATCACCGCCAGCAACATCGACACCTACCTTTACAGTTATGACCAGTATGTGCAGGATGAAAGCAACCCACTCACGTATACTTATACGCCCACAAGCTCAGGCGGCCCCGGTGTCTTCAACAGGCGGGTCCTCACGGTGCCGGTGGGCGATTGCACCGGTACCGCGAACGGCACCACGACGGTTCCCGTCCTGGGCTTCGCATGCTTTTTCCTCCTTCAGCCGGTTACTCAGCAAGGCCTGACCGACTACGTCATCGGACAGTTCGAGGGCAGTTGCCAGGTCAACGGCGACCCCGGGCCCCTCCCGGGCGCCGGTCCCGGACCCTACATCATCGAACTCTACCACGACCCGGGCAGCGGAGACTCCTGATGCGCCCGCCGCGCGGCAACACGGAACACGCTCAGCGGGGCCTTGCCACGGTTGAAATGGCCATCACGTTGCCTGTGCTGCTGCTGCTGCTCCTCGCAACGGCGGAATTCGGCCGCATGATCAGTCAATATGACACCCTGCACAAGGCCGTGCGCGACGGGGCGCGTTACGCCGCTTCCGTGAGTTCTTTCGGCTCGACCGGTCTGGTGTACATCACGCCCGCCATCCAGACCGCCGTCGACAACCTCGTCGTCACGGGCAACGTGAATGGTACGGGAACGCCCCTGCTGCCCGGGCTCACGGCATCCGACGTCACGGTCTCGGCAGTCGACTCCGTTTATGTGGAGGTTTCCGTGAACTATCCGTACGAACCCATGCTCGGCCCGCAACTGACGACATTCGGGCTCGGGGGCGCTATCCCGCTCGACCCCACCCTGACGGCGGCCTGTGTGATGAGGGCCCTGTGATGAGACCATTCGGCACGCGAGAGAAGCAGCGCGGCATGTCAACCGTCGAGTTCTCGATCGTCGGGGTCGTGCTTTTCCTGATCCTGTTCGGCATCATCGAATTCGGCCGCGCGCTTTACGTGGTCAACGTGCTGACGGAGGCGACGCGGCGCGGCGCGCGCATGGCCGCCGTGTGCCCGGTCGATGATCCCGCCCCCGCGCAGGTCGCCGTGTTCGCCTCTTCCGGCGGGACCAACAGCGCCGTGGTCCCCGGACTGACGACCTCGAATGTGTTAATCGAATA
Organism: Pseudomonadota bacterium; assembly: GCA_021850555.1. The sequence goes on from JAJZLX010000191.1 coordinate 3,962, forward strand.
TCTGGACGGCAACGGGAACGTCATCTCCGACCCGGTCACAAACTTCGACGAGATCCGTTACGTGCGGGCGCAGATCATCAATTTCACCCTGTCACTCATGATCCCACTGCTCTACCCCACGCTCTCGCTCGATGGGTTCGCCACGACGATTCCGCGCGAGAGTCTCGGAGTGCCGCGATCCGGCGTCATTACGCCCTGCTGAGTCAAGTTGAGTTCCATGGCCAACCTCACCGACATCCGCCTGAAGATTCTGCTGGTCTCCCGCCAGAAACAGGTGCTGGACTCCCTTCAAGCCCTGCTGCAGCAGCGGCCCGGTCTCACGATCGAGCGCAAACTCGTTGTCAACGGCCACGTCGATCCGCTGCACGAAGTGCCCGACATGCCGGACGCCCTGGTGCTGCACCTCGGCGAGGCGTGGCGAGCGGAACTCGAAGCGCTCGCGGAGACGCCGGCCGATCGGCGCCCACCGCTGATCGTGATTGGCTCCACCCAGGATGCCGCGGCGATGCGCCTCGCCATGCAGGCCGGCGCGCGAGATCTGCTTCCGCTGCCGCTCGTGCAGGCGGATTTGTTCGCCGCCCTGGAACGGATTGCGCGAGATCACCGGACGCTGAACTCCACGCAAACCGGCTCGATCACGGTATTCATCAATGCCAAAGGCGGCTGTGGCGGCACCTTCCTGGCATGCAATGTGGCGCACACGCTGGCCGCTCGTCTGGAGAGGCGCGTGGCGCTGATCGATCTCGATTTCCAATTCGGCACCATCCCACTGTACTTCGACCTGTTCCCGGCGAGGGGTCTGCTGCAGGCGATCAAGAATCATGACCAGCTCGACGATGCCGCCCTTGAAGCCTACCTGGCCCGACTGGGCAACCTCGCCATTCTCGGCCAGGCAACCCAGGATACGTTGCCGCTGCGCGGCATCCCCGTCGAGGCCGTACTCACTCTGCTGAAGCTCTTCGAGCGCTCCTACCAGCACATCCTGGTCGATCTGCCACGGCAGCTCGATGCACTGGCCTGCCGCATGATCGAACGCGCGGAGCACGTCGTGCTGGTCGCACAGCAATCGGTGACGGTGCTGCGCGACGCGGCACGGCTCATGACCTGCCTGCAACGGGATCTTCTGGTGGATTCCGGGCGGCTCATCACGGTGGTGAACCGCTATGAGAAACGCTCGAGCATTTCCTTGCAGGACGTTCGCAGCACCATCTCCTGCAACGAACTGCTTCTCGTCCCGAACGATTACCGCAACGTCGAAGAGAGCATTGCCACGGGTCAACCGATGCTCTCGCACGCCCGCAGCACAGCGGTGACCAAGGCGATCATAGGGATCGCGGAGCGGCTCGGCGGCGACGCCGAGGTCGAGCCGCGCAGCCTCTTCAGCCGCGCATTTCCCAGGGTAAACAAACAGAGATCGCGATGACGACGGATGGCGGGTCACAGGCGAAGCCCCTCCCTGGCCACATCGGCGAGGGGAGCGATGCGCTGGACGATCGTCTGCGCCCACTGACGGTGGGGGAGCGCGAGGGCAAGGAACTGATCTATCGGACACTGCTCAAGGTCATGGACCTGTCGCTGATCGGAGAGCTGTCCGAGCGGGATGCCCGCCAGCAGATCCGCCAGATCTGCGAGCGGCTCATGACCGAGCATCAGCTTCCCCTAAGCCTGGTCTCCCGCCAGCGGATCGTACGCCGGATCGAGGATGAGGTGCTGGGTCTCGGGCCGCTCGAGCCGCTGCTCGCCGACAAGAGCATCTCGGACATCCTGGTCAACGGACCCGGCCAGGTGTATGTGGAGCGCCGTGGCCGCCTCGAACTGACCGATGTCTGCTTCAACAGCGATGCGCATCTTCTGAACATCATCGATCGCATCGTATCGGCGGTTGGCCGCCGCATCGACGAATCATCGCCCATGGTCGATGCGCGGCTGAAGGATGGCTCGCGTGTCAACGCCGTCATCCCACCGCTCGCAATCGATGGTCCCTCGTTGTCCATCCGCCGCTTCGTGACGGACATGCTCACCATCGACGATCTGATCAACCTCGGATCTCTGACCCGGGCGCTGGCCGATGTGATGAGCGCGATTGTCCGCGCCAGGCTCAACGTCCTGGTATCGGGCGGCACGGGCGCCGGCAAGACCACGCTGCTCAATATGCTCTCGGGATTCATACCGCCTACCGAGCGGATCGTCACGATAGAGGACTCCGCCGAGTTGCAATTGCGCCAGCCCCACGTCGTCCGGCTCGAGACACGTCCACCGAATATCGAAGGCCGCGGCGCGGTCATCCAGCGGGACCTGGTCCGCAACAGCTTGCGCATGCGACCGGACCGCATCGTGATAGGCGAGGTTCGCGGCGGCGAGGCGCTCGATATGCTGCAGGCGATGAACACCGGGCACGATGGCTCGCTCACCACGATTCACGCCAACTCGCCGCGCGATGCGCTCGGTCGGGTTGAAAACATGGTATCCATGACGGGCATCGCCTTCCCTGCGCGCGCGCTGCGCGCCCAGATCGCCTCCGCGATCGACATCATCATCCAGATCGAGCGCCACGAGGACGGCCGTCGGCGCCTGGTGAGCCTGCAGGAAACCAATGGCATGGAGGGCGACATCATCACCCTGTCCGAAATATTCACCTTCGAGCGTCAAGGACTCGATGCCGAGGGCAACGTGCGCGGAGAACTCGTCCCGACGGGCATCGTGCCGGGATTCCTGCGGCGGCTGCGCGAGCGCGGCATCGACCTGCCCTTCGAGGTATTCCATAACGCGGGCGACACCGCCAACGCGAGGAGCCAGTCATGAGTCAGGGTGAAATTTGGATTTTCCTCGGCCTGGTTTTCCTCGCGGTGTTTCTGCTGATGACGGGACTGACGATCCCGCTCTTCGGCGAAAGCCGCAGGATGCACAAGCGTCTGGTGGCGCGCCTGGCCACGTTGAAGACCGAAGCGGACGCTCAAGTCGAGACGCTGCTGCGCCAGAAGTACCGCAGGGAGCGCACGCCGCTCGAACAGTCGCTCGAGGCGCTGCCCGGCATGGAGGCCGTCGCGCGGCTGCTCGAGCAGAGCGGTAGCTCCAAGCCGGCCCACCATCTGGTGCTCACCTCGACTCTGTTGGGTGTCGGCGCCAGCGTGGCCGGATGGGAACTGACGCATTTGTGGTACGTTGCGCTGCCAGCTGGGTTGCTCGCGGCGAGCGTCCCCTGGCTGAGGGTCCTGCAGCAGCGCGCGCGGCGCACGGCGAAATTCGAGGAGCAGTTGCCCGAGGCGCTCGACGTGATGAAACGCGCGCTGCAGGCCGGGCACCCCTTCACCCAGTGCCTGAAGCTGGTGGCGCAGGACATGGACGAGCCGATCAGCAGAGAATTCGACTACATATTCTCGGAGATCAACTACGGCGGCGATCTGCGTCATGCGCTGCTGGGATTCCTGGAGCGCACGCCGAGCGTCGCGGCCATGGCATTCGTGACGGCCGTGCTCGTGCAGAAGGAAACCGGGGGCAACCTCGCGGAGATTCTCGCCCGCATCACCGGAGTGATCCGTGGACGATTCAAACTGCACCGGCATATTCGCACCCTGTCGGCCGAAGGGCGGCTCTCGGCCTGGATCCTGACGCTCGTTCCGTTCGTGCTGTTCGTGGTTATCTCAGTCATCAATCCGGGGTATTTCCCGGTGCTGCTGCACGACCCGCGAGGACCGATGCTGATCGTCATAGCCGTCGTGATGGGTATTCTCGGCATGCTTTGGATCCGGAAAATCATCCGCATCCAAGTCTGATCGGAGTCGCACCATGGACGCCATGCTCACAAGCCTGATCTCCCGGATCGCTCCTCTGAGGGGCAGCACAACGGTTTTTGTGGTGCTCGCCGCCGCGGCCGTGTTTGCCTTCAGTCTCGGGGTGTTCGCCCTGGTCACCACGGCAACGGATCCGCGCTCGCGGCGCCTCGGCAAGGTAGCGCGGGAGCAGGTGGTTTCCCAGTCACTGGTTGCCAGATTCTCGGCCCGTGTGCGTACCCTTGCCGCGCTGGCGCTGCCGAGACGGGAGGCGGAGCGTACACGGGTCGGCCAACGGCTCATCATCGCCGGCTACCGATCGGCCACTGCGTTGCGGACGTTCTATGGCGCCAAGGCGCTGCTCATTGCAGGGCTGCCGCTCGCCGTGCTGCTCGCCTGGCCGCTGTTCCCGACGATCACCCCCCGACATCTGCTGTTCTATGCCCTGGCCGCCGGGACTCTCGGCCTTCTGCTCCCGAGCATGTGGCTCGACCGGCGCGTGCTCAAACGGCAACGCACGCTGCGCGCCGCCTTTCCCGATGCGCTCGATCTGCTCGTCGTCTGCGTGGAGGCCGGACTCGGGCTCGCTCCGGCCCTGCAGCGGGTGGCTGACGAACTCGTCGTCAGCCACCCGGAGCTGGGCGAGGAGCTCGCGCTGGTCAACGCCGAAATGCGCGCCGGCGTCGAGCGCGCGCAGGCGCTGAGGAACCTGGCCGAGCGCACGGGTCTGGCCGACATCCGTGGCCTGGTGACGCTGATGGTGCAGACCCTGCGCTTCGGCACCAGCATCGCCGATGCCCTGCGGGTCTATTCCGAGGAGTTTCGTGACAAGCGCATGCAGGCCGCCGAAGAACAGGCGGCCAAGATCGGCACCAAGATGATCTTTCCGCTGGTGTTCTGCCTGTTCCCGTCATTCTTTCTGGTGGCCGTGGGCCCTGCGGTGCTCAGACTGATGTCGGTATTCAGTCAGATGATGCACCACTGATGAGGACTGAGGCCGCCGTCCCGCTCTGCCTGCGCATCGTGCGGCTCACCCAGGCGTGGACCGAGGAGAAATTGCTCCATTTAGACTCTATCTATTAAACATATTGCATGGCGCGGCCAGTGGTCGTGCGATCGATGATCCACAGGGCACCCAATGGAGCACCTGGGCGGGATCGTCTGTCGCTGGCGGGTTGTTGGGTTGGTGAAGTGCATGGCATGGTGTGAACCACCATGCGGCATGGTGGTTCACACCATGATTGCAGACCGGTGATGTTAGGCACATTCCAGCTAACACAAAATGTTATTATAAATATAAATATAAAAAAAACAGGGGAAGGTGAGCATGGTCTCGCTGCGTCTACTGTGGGTAAACGAGCGCAATGCCGGACCGCGCGAGGCGTGGTTGCAGCAGTTCGCAGCCATCTGCCAGCTGTACGAAATCGACATCCTGCAATTGTGCGGACCCGAAGCTGACGGAGACTGGGATCTGATCTGCTTCAACTTCGACTATCCGGAGGTAGCGCAGTTGAAGCTCGTCCCGCAGGCCAAGTGCCGCTGGCCATCCGCGCCCATCGTGCTGTTGACGATGCAATGCTCGACGGAGCTGGCGGTGTGGGCATTGCGGATGAGGGTATTCGATCTGCTGACAAAACCGATCGGTCCCAATGAGATCGAGAACTGCCTGCAGCGTGTATCCGAGGCCGTGCACGCGCGGCGCTCGCAGTCGCAGCGACGACCGCAGGCGCTCATCGCGCCGATCCCGGTGGAAACGCGCTACCGGCCGAACACGACCGCATCGGCGCGCCTGCAGCAGGCTGTGGCGCACATCAATAAGCACTTCGGACAGTCCCTGCCCTTGTCGCAGATGGCGATGCTCTGTCAGATGTCGCCCTCCAGGTTCTGCCGCGAATTCAAGGCCACCTACGGCGTGACTTACGTTGAGTACGTGGCCCGCTACCGCATCGTTCAGGCCAAGCGCCTCTTGAACAATCCGACCATGTCGATCGCAGACGCGGCGGCAGCCGTCGGCTTCGCCGATCCGTCCTACTTCACGCGAGTATTCCGCAAAGTCACCGGCCTGTCGCCCAGCGGCTATCGTGGATGCCAGGCGGTATCCCGATGCAGGCCGGACGAGCTGGAATTCGCCTCATCAAGGGCAGCGGGCTGAGCGGACCCCGGGTTCCGGCCACGCCTCGCGTGGCATTGCTACAATGCGCGCTCCCAATCTCCTTTCCGTCTCCCTCGGAGCGCAGTTGTGAAAGCATCATTGATTGTCGGGCTCATTCTCATCGCCGGCGGGATCGTCCTCATCGTGCATCCGCCGCACTACGCGTCCCGGCAGAGCGTGTTCAAGCTCGGCACGCTGCAGGCGAGCGTGCGCCAGGAGCGAGAGCTTCCCGGCTGGGTCGGCGGCACGGTGCTCGGCGTCGGTGTCGGGGTGCTGGCCCTGG
>JAJZLX010000182.1 GCA_021850555.1 Pseudomonadota bacterium
CGGTCAAAGCCTGGTTCGCACGTCATCGGCGCTTCCATCCTCACTTCGCTCCAACCAGTGCGTCCTGTCTCAACTGATGTGGCCCCGGTTTCGTGGATATCCGATACTTTGTATTCGAGGTGTCCGTCATGGCCAAGTCCAAGTACGCAAAGCGGTATCCGAAAGAATTTCGACGGCAGATGGTCGAGCTGCACCGAGCGGGACGTACGCTCTCGGAGCTGTCGCGGGAATTCGGCCCGTCGCAGTGGGCGATCAGTCGCTGGGTCAAGCAGGCCGATCGGGATGAAGGGCGCGGCGACGGCGGCCTGAGCACGGCCGAGCGAGAGGAGCTGGCGCGACTGCGCCGGGAGAACAAGCGGCTGCTGATCGAGAGAGAGATCCTCTCAAAAGCCGCGGCCTGGTTTGCCCAGGAGACCGTCCCGAATTCGAAGCGGTCTTCGAATTCGTGAAGGCGAACCAGGACACCCTGCCGGCGGGTGAAATGTGCCGGCTGCTCGAGGTCTCCCCCAGTGGGTTCTACGCCTGGCAGGATCGCCCGCTCTCGCCTCACGCGCGCAGGGACGTGGAGCTCTCGGCGTTGGTGCGGGAAATTCATGAGCGCTCGCATCGCACCTACGGAGCCCGTCGCATACACGTGGAGTTGCGCGAAGAGTACCGGATACGAGTGGCGCGAAAGCGCGTAGCGCGATTGATGCGTCAAGCCGGTTTGAAGGGCGTGCAGAAGCGTCGCTTCTGGTGCACGACGCGCAGCGGCATCCGTGAGCGCTGGGCGCCCGACCTGGTGGAGCGGCACTTCACCGCGGATCAGCCGAACGCGTTGTGGGTCGCGGACGTGACGTACGTGCCAACCGACGAGGGGTTTCTCTACCTCGCCATCGCACTCGATGTGTTCTCGCGACTGGTGGTCGGGTGGGCCATGGACGGGCGCTTGGGAAGTCAACTCGTGCTGGCATCCCTGGACATGGCATACGCGCAACGGACTCCGCGCAAGGTGATCCATCATTCCGATCACGGGAGCGAGTACACCGCTGTCGCCTTCGGAACGCGCTGCACGAAGCTCGGCGTGCGCCCCTCCATGGGGAGCGTGGGTGACTGCTTCGACAATGCCATGGCGGAAAGCTTTTTCGCGACCCTTGAATGCGAGGTGTTGGCTAGAAATCACTTTCGGACCCGCGAGGAAGCGCGGACGGCGATTTTCTGTTGGATCAATTCGTGGTATAATCCAACACGTAGGCATTCGTCGATCGGTTACGTCTCTCCGCAGGAGTTCGAACGGCGTGCCACTCGAAATGCGCATCGTCCTGATGTGCTTCTGCCGCATCCGCGGCAGACTCCCCTGCGGTGAAGACCAGGGAGGTTCATAGAGATCGGAAATGAAGAGGAGGAGAATCATAGCCCAGAGACCACAAACTCAAATCTGTCCACCAAACCGGGTCCACCCCACAACCAGGTCGAGCGCTGGTTTGCAGCGCTCACGGAACGACAGATCCGCCGCGGCATTCATCGCAGCAGCGCCAAGTTCGAGCAGGCCATCCGCGCATAATTGGACATCAACAATCGCAATCCCGCGCCCTTCGTGTGGACCGAAATCGCGGATGAAATCCTCGATAGCATCAAGCGCTTCTGTGTGCGAACTTCTAATTCAGGACACCATTACGGGGCCGGTACCGCTCATGAACGCACCAGAAGTATCGCGTATTGCGAGTAGTGATCTGACAGTGCAACGACTTTTAGAAGATTATGTTGCTCTCAACCGACCAGTTGTCGTCACTGGCGCTCTTGGGCCATGGGATATTGACGAAAGGTGGACGCCTACGAGTATTGATCGGCTGCTTGGTGACTGTCGAGTCCATGTATATAACAACTATTTTGACTTGCAGTCCATCGTTACTCTACTGATGGTCGCAGAAATAAGGCAATATTCAGCGCAAAAAATAAGGCAGCTCGGATTGCAGCACGCAGCCACGCAGGGTGGGTTGCGAACCGCCGGTCTTGCGCAAGCTGCTGAGCAGTGCGCGCCCGAGGTCATAGATATCCTCGGGCCGGCCATTGGCCAAAGGAAGCTTGGCGGCATGCCAGGCGGCTTCGACGGGGTTGAGTTAGGGAGCGTAGGCGGGCAGGTACTCCAGGTGAAGTCGCGGATATTTGCGCAACAGAACGCTCAGGGACTTGCGGTCGTGGATCGAGGCGTTGTCCCACACGACGATCACGTGACCGCGCAGATGTCGGAACAGGTACCACAGGAAATCGTAGACCTCCTCCTGAGAGATGTTGTTGGCATGCATACGAAAGTACAGGCCGAGACGACGTCGCTCCGGGCTCACCGACAATCCGCCGATCACCGAGATCCGATCGCGACGGTAGTAGTGGCGAACAATGGGTGTCTGCCCGACAGGCGCTCAGGTGCGCCGTACGGGCGGAATCATCATGAAGCCGGATTCGTCGGCAAAGACGAGATGGGCACCCAACCGCGTAGCGTTTTTTTTACCTGCGGCCACCGCTTGCGTTTCCATTCCTCGATCTTCTGCTCGTCGCACCCGAGCGCACGGCGCTCAGGTTTCTGGCAACTGAAGCCCAGGTCATGTAGTAGGCGGGCGACATGACCGCGATGGAACCGAACTCCGCAGTGCTCCTCGATGAGGCTTCCCACACGCCGGGTCGTCCACAGCTCGGTGCTGAAGCCGTTGGCCATCGCTCCCTTGAGCAGCAACTTGACGATCTTGCGACGCTGTCGATCCGTCAACGTGGCCGGTCGACCGGGGGAGAACTGTACCTTCAGCGCCTGCTCCCCGCCGCTCTCACGGGCCTCTCGCCAACGCATCACCGAGCTCGGTGCGACCTCGAGAATGCGCCCGACCTCGTTGAGCGAAAATCCCTCCCCGAGCAAGCGCAAAGCTTGATGACGGCGCGCTTCGATGACCTCAGCAGGACCCCTGGGTCGTGGCATGGGCGTGCTCCCCTTGCGGAACTACGACCATTATTGCATTATTTCTGCGACGGTCAATAGCGAGGTTGGCCTGTCATACTCTTCGCCATTCAGCGGTAATAATCTTGTGACATCCGTTCAAGTGCCGGGACGACCGTCCAAGTTGAACGTCAAGTGGATTCCCATTGGTCCGGACTATCCTCGGACCTCCGGCATCGCTCTCGTGGCTGGACGGTTGCTTTCCCCATTGCGCGGTGATGACAGGCTCACGAGCACGAGTCGGAAGGGGGTCGTTAACGTGCTGGTTAACGTCGCTGGCGCCAAAACGATGGGTTTCACGCCGCAAGACGCAGTCCGTAAGACCAGCAGTGTTGACGGTCACATCCGGCGCATCGTGGGCGTGCTCGCTGATACCAAGACGGAGGGCGCGCAGTCGCCGGTGGCTCCGACCATTTACGCGTGGAATCCAAGCTTCCCAATGAATATCGCAGTGCACCTGCGTCCGGGACACATTCCGCAAGCCTTGGCATTCATCGACCGGACCTGGCATGCCTTCGTACCTACGGTCGCGATCCACCGCTCGTTCCTCAGCGCACGTTTCGCGCAGCTTTACCGCTCGGATGAGCGACAGGGTGCAGTGTTCGTTGTGTTCGTCGTCATTGCACTTTTCATCGCCTGTCTGGGGCTTTATGGCCTGGTGGTGTTCACAGCCGAGCGCCGCACGAAGGAGGTCGCGGTTCGCAAGATCTCCGGTGCGCGCACGCTCGACATCATGAATATCATGCTGTGGCGGATATCGGTGCCGGTATTGCTCGCCGACGCAATTGTCTGGCCTCTGACCTACTACTATCTGCGCCGGTGGCTCGAGGGCTTTGCGGATCACATCTGGCTCAACCCCGCGTATTTCCTGACCGGGGGCGCCATTGCGCTGTTGATCGCCTGGGCGACGGTCTTTCTCCATACGCTGCGCCTGGCTCATACCCCTCCCATCAACCCACTGCGGCACGAATAAGGCAATGTTCCGGCATTACCTAAAACTTGCCGTGGGGACTCTCGCCAGCCACAAGCTCTACAGTGTCATCAACATCCTCGGACTCTCGGTGGCGCTCACCTGCGTCGTTTTCGTCATCCTGTTCGTTCGCCGCGAACTGTCCTACGACGAATGGATCCCAGGGAGTCAGGATCTTTACGCCGTGGAAGTGACCATGCGGATGCCGGATGCGCCTCCGGTGAACATCGGCGCCGTCCCGTATCCCATGGGCGGCGCCATGCGAAGCCAGATCCCCGGAGTGACCGGCGTGACCCGCCTTCTGCAGAAGACTCTGACTCTGACCCGAGGCGATCGGCAATTCCTGGCAAAGAGCGTGGATTTCGTCAACGGGAACTTTTTCAGCATCATTCGCCTGCCGTTTGTCGAGGGCGAACCCGATTCCGCCTTGAGCCAACCTGAGTCCGTCGTGCTGTCCGAAGCCGCGGCCCGTAGCTATTTCGGCGACGCGGATCCGATGGGTCGCACGCTGATCACGAACATCGGGAGTTGCCGGAAGCACGGCGCCACCTGTCAGGGCCAGACCGTATCGCTTCGCGTGACCGGCGTCGTGCGTGACCTGCCTCAAAACTCGCAGTTGTCCGGGACTGTGTTCATTCCCATGGGTTCGTTGGCCGACCCTATGTCCGCGCAAGAAAGGCAGAACTGGTTCGCCGACAATTTGTTCACTTACGTGACCCTGGCGCCGGGCGTCAAGCCAGCCACCGTGTTGGCGGCGATGCCACCGGTCTTGGATCGAGACGCTGCGGGGCTGCTGCAGCAAGCGGGTATTCAATGGCGGGGCAGCCGGCTTTATAGGATTCATCTCACTCCCTTCACGCGGGTTCACCTTAGTGCCTCGCGATGGATCGCTAATATGACGCCTCCGGGGAGCTGGAATACGCTCTATGGTGTGATCGTCATTGGCATTCTGGTCTTGCTGGTGGCGTGCTTCAACTTCACGAACCTGGCGACCGCGCGCGCGGCGCTGCGCAAACGCGAGATCGGGCTGCGGAAGACCCTGGGCGCCACCCGGGGACAGCTGACCGTCCAATTCCTGACCGAGGCCGTCTTCCTGGCGTTCGTTTCGTTGCTCTGCGCAGTCGCGGCAGCAGATGTGCTCCTGCCGGTGTTCAACAGCTTTCTGCATCAGTCGCTCGCGCTCAATTATGGGAAGGATTGGAGACTCGACCTGATGCTCGTCGGCGTCGCGACGGCAGCGGGGCTGATCAGCGGCATTTATCCGGCGGTCTTTCTGTCCCGACTTCGGCCGGTCTCCACGCTGCAGACGAAGAGCGGTCACTCCCGGACATCGATCGGATTGCGCGACGCGCTAGTGCTGATGCAATTCGCGATTTCCATTGGATTGGGTATCGCCACCATGGTCGTATTTCGCCAGGTGGATTTCGCGCGCAACCTAAATCTCGGGTTCGATCGTAAAGATATCCTCGTCATCGCCAACAGCACCCTCATGGGGACCAGGCAGGAGGCGTTCGCTGCAGCGCTACGCGCGAATCCGGGCATCCAAAGCGTCGCCTTATCCGAGTATCTTCCGTTTGGGAGCGGCCTCAATCAGGGAACTGTACAGGTTCCCGGGCACCCGTCCCAGTTGACCCTTAATTGGATGTCCAGCGGTCCAGATTATCCGCACACCTATGGAATTCGGCTTGTGGCGGGGCGCTTCCTGTCCGCGTCTCGCGGCACCGATCGGTTCACGGGCACAGACGCGAAATCCATCCCCAACTTGCTGGTGAACGCGGCCGGGGCGCGAGCACTCGGTTTCACTCCGCGGAATGCAGTCGGCCAGACCATCCTCTTCGGTGGTACTCATGCTCACATTGTAGGAGTGCTTGCGAACGCCAAAGTTGACGGCGCGCGAGAACCGGTCGCGCCGACCGTCTACATCTTTGACCCGAACCGCCCCATGGACATATCGGTACGTCTAAGGCCGGGAGACATGTCGCAGACCCTATCGTTCATCGATCGGACCTGGCACGCGTTCGAGCCGACCGTGGCCATCCAGCGCAGCTTCCTTGACGCAAGCTTCGAGAGGCTCTACCGATCCGATGAGCGCAACGGTACGGTGTTCGGCGTTTTCGTCTTGGTTGCGATTTTCATCGCTTGTCTTGGGCTCTACGGCCTTGTTGTGTTTACCGCCGAACGGCGCACCAAGGAGGTTGCGCTCCGGAAGATCTCGGGCGCCCGCACGCTCGAGATTCTGAAGAGCATGTTGTGGCGGATCTCGCTGCCAGTAATGCTCGCCAACGCAATTGCCTGGCCGGTGACGTACTACTATCTGCAGGACTGGCTGCAGGGCTTCGCCAATCACATTTCGCTCAATCCGGGCTATTTCCTGACAGCCGGCACGGTTGCACTGCTGATTGCCTGGGCGACTGTCTTTGTTCATACGCTTCGCCTCGCGCACACGAGTCCCATTCACGCGCTGCGCTATGAGTAGGCTGGATAGACTCTGGTGGTGGCGGTCGTGGTTGCCTGTGAGCGGGGCGCTCGCCGTGCTGCTCGCCGGGTGTGCGACGCGCCCTCCGCAGGTCCTCACGCCTCGGCTGGTTCCGAAGCGGTTTGTGGGTCCGAGCCCGGTGACTACGCGAGTCTGGCCGCGCGCGGGTTGGTGGCGAGGGTTCGAGAGCCCGGAGCTCACCAGACTCATCGGCCTCGCGCAGGCGAACAATCGCAATCTCATGGAGGCGGCCGCGCGGTTACGAGAGGCGAGAGCCGAGGTCACGATTCAGCGGTCCGTGCTGTTCCCGGCGATCGATGTACAGGCGAATGCGCAGCGCATCGGGGAGGGGCGTGGGGCGCTTTCCAGCAGCGTCCAAGGCCAGCCCAGTGTGACGGTCAATGCCTTCAGCCTGTCCGGCAATGTGAGCTATGGCCTCGATGTCTGGGGGCTTGCGCGAGACAACTTGCGCTCGGCGGAGGAAGGCGTGAAATCCGCGCGCTTCGCCCGCAGGGCACTCGCCCTCACGGTGACTGCGGACGTGGCCGATACATATTTCAATGTCCTGGCGTTGCGCGCAGAGATTGCCATTACGAAAGAGGACATCACGGCGATCGAGCGGATTTTGGATGTCGTCAAGGTGAAGGTCAAAGCCGGCACGGTCTCGCATCTGGACCTGGCGCAGGAGCAGGCGCAGGTCGAATCCGTGAAGGCCCAACTCCCCGTGCTTCGCCAGCAGGCGATCGCCCAGCGAGGGGTACTCGCGGTCTTGGTGGGGATTCCGCCCGAAACGCTGCGAATCGGGAAGGGGAATGCGCGGTCGATCCGCATGCCGCAGGTACGGCCAGGCCTGCCATCCGGGCTCCTGCTGCGTCGGCCGGACGTCGCCGCGGCCGAGGCCAACCTTGCGGCCGCGCACGCGAACCTGCAGGCGGCACGAGCGGCCTTCCTGCCGCAATTCGCGCTGACGGGAAGTGCGGGTTTCAGCAGCGCGGCGGCGAGCGCGCTGCTTCACGGACCGAGCTTCCTTTGGGATGCCGGAGCGCAGCTGGTGCAGACGATATTCGACGGCGGAAAGCTCATAGGCCAAGACGATCTCGCGTACGCGACTCAGGAGGCGCTGGTCGCCGCGTATGAGAATGCGATACTCAACGCTTACGCCGACGTCGAAACTGCCCTCGGCCAGGTCCGCAACGCTCAGCAGGAGGAGGCCCATCTCCGGGATGAGGTGGCCGCTGCCCGGAAAGCGTTCCGGATCGGAGAGCTTCAGTATCGGGAGGGCACTGCCGGTCTGCTCACGGTGCTGCAGACGCAACAGACCCTGTTTGCGGCCAGGGATCAGCTCGTGCAGGCGCGCCTTGCCCGTAGGCAAGCGGTCGTGCACCTCTACGAAGCGCTCGGTGGCGGCTGGAAGGAGCCGCGGGCGGATCGAACGCAGGATATCGATCGCCCACCCGGGCGGCAACTGTTCTGAATCTCTGACTCCTTAAGAAGATTCTGTTGCACGAGACAATCGAAAAAGTAAGGACTCCGGCATCCCCGTTCTTCCGCCTTTGAACTGAGCGGCCGATGCTCAGGCTGCGGCGAGTGGCCGCATGCCGAGGGCGAACGATGAACGAGCAGAAGCAAGGGGAGCTCACGCTGGGTGAGCGGCGGTACCTGGAGCGGGTGCGCGAGGCGCAAAGCGAAGGGGTGTCCCTGAAGGAGTACTACCTGGCGCATGGATTGAGCCTGCGGATGCTGTCCAGGGTGCAACGGCAGCTGTCGGACAAAGGGATCGTGCCGCCGCCGAGCAGCGCGGTGGCGGAAGCCGGCGAGGCCGGCAAGCTCATCGAAGTGCGTGTGACCGACTCTGTCGGCAGAGCCGGATTCCCGGCGGCCGGACCGGTGTGCCGGCTGCGCCATCCGAGCGGGTGGCTGATCGAGTGCGGGATGTGGCCGGATCCGAGATGGATTTCTGTGCTGATGGCGGTGCGGCCATGATGCGCTTCGGGGGTGATGAGCTTCCGGTCTACCTGTATCGCGATCCTGTTGACATGAGGAAGGGGCGGAACTGTCTTGCGGCACTTGCCCAGGAGGCGATGAAGGTCGATCCCTTCTCTGGCGCGCTGCTGATCTTCGTCAGCCGCCGTCATAACGCCGTGAAGATCCTCTACTGGCACCGCAACGGCTTTGTCGTCGTACACAAGGTGATCGAGAGCCGGGAGCGGTTCATCTGGCCGCGGCTGCTTCAGGAGGCAGTGGTGACGCTGAGCACCGAGCAGCTCGAGTGGCTGCTCGAGGGATACGACATCTGGAGGCAGCCGCATCAGCTGTTGAGATTTTCGCGCGCGGCATGAGAGTTTGATGTTGTATCGTGTGGCGGGCACGGTATAATGCTCACCGTGCCCGCCACACCGCGCCCCGCAACGATCCTCGATAAGAACGCCGAACTTGCGGCGCGGCTGAAAGTCTCCGAGGAGTCCCTGCGCCAGGCTCGCCAAGCCTACGAGCAGCTGCAGGCCGAGCACGCCCAGGCGCTCGAGCGCAAAGGGCTGCTCGAGGAGGAGGTCCGATGGCTGAAGGGCCAGCTCTTCGGCCGCTCCTCCGAGCGGCTCACCGAACCCACTGTCTCGCCGGATCAGCAGAAGATGCTGTTCAACGAGGCGGAAGTCCTCGCCGCGATCGAGGCGGCCGAGGCGCTCGAGGCCGAGCGCACCACGACAGTGGCCGCGCACGCGCGCAAGAAGCGTCCCCACACCGGCGGGCGCGAGCCGATCCCGGCGCATCTACCCCGCCAGGAGATCCTGCACGACTTGCCGGCGCAGCAGAAGTGGTGCGAACACGAGGGGGCGTGCTGGGTGCGGGAGCGGATCGGGGAGGAAGTCAGCGAGCGATATCACTACGAAGCGCCCAAGGTGTGGGTCGAGCGGCACGTGTATCCGAAGTACGCCTGCGGACACTGCCATCAGGGCGTGCAGATTGCCGCGGCGGTCAAGGCCATCCTGCCGAAGTCCAACGCCAGCGCCTCGCTTCTTGCGCATGTGGTGACCTCGAAGTTCGATGACGGGCTGCCGATCTTCCGGATCTGCCGCCAGCTTGAGCGCCAAGACGTGCACTTGAGCCCGGGCACGGTCGGTACCTGGGTCAACACGGTGGGATCCGAGACGGCGATGCCGTTGATCAACCTGATGAACGACGGGCTGCTCGCCGAACACCTCGTGCAGATGGATGAGACCTATCTGCAGGTGCTGCGCTCGCAGAAGTCCCCGCACTCGGAGCACTACATGGTGGTACGGGCCGCAGGCCCACCCGGCAGGCGGATCGTCTTGTTCACCTACACGCCATCGCGCACGGCAGCGGCGCTGAAGGAGCTGCTGATCGGCGCGGATGGGCCGTTCCGCGGCAAGCTCCTGACCGATGGGCTCGAGCTCTATGACATCGTGACTGGGGAGCTTCGCGTCCCGCATTTTGGATGCCTGCAGCATTGCCGCACGTACTTCAATAAGGCGCTGAAGGTGACCGAGCTCCCCTCGGGGCGTTCTCTCGCGCGCGTGGCCATGGAGGACTACCTGGGGCGGGTATTCAAAATCGAGCGGGAACTGAACGAGCTACGCGAGGCGCGCGCACGGACGGGGGACACTTTGTCCGCCGAAGAGATCCTCAAGCGTCGGCAGGAGAGGTCCGCACCGATCTTCGCCGCCTTCCACAAGTGGGTCGAGGATCTCCTGCCCGCGACGCCCCCGCAGAG
>JAJZLX010000004.1:0-294 GCA_021850555.1 Pseudomonadota bacterium
CGAAACACCAATTCCCGGCGACGATCTTCCTCGTCTCGAGCTACATCGGCACGAGCTACCGGTTCTGGCCGAACCGCCTGATGAGCCTCCTGCAGAAATCCTTCGCCGAGCCGGACTCGGTGGACTACCCGCAGCCGCTGCGGCGCATCGTGGAGCCCGTACTGGCGCAGGCGCGGGCGCACGGAACGTTTCCCGCCGAGGAGGCGGATCGGGCGGTGCAGGCGGCGAAGATTCTCGGCGAGGAGCAGATCCGCGCTCTGATCGAGGCGGCCGAAAAGAGTGCGGGCGATGCAT
>JAJZLX010000004.1:304-10122 GCA_021850555.1 Pseudomonadota bacterium
GCGCATGGCCGCAACCGGCCTCATCCGCTTCGGCTCGCACACCGCGACGCATTACCGGCTGGGCGGACACCCGAGCGCGCAGGCGATGGAACGGGAAATCGTCGCCTCGCGGGATGCGCTTCGCCGCTCGTGCGGGCAGGAGATTGCGCTCTTCTGCTATCCGAACGGGGATACCTCGCCGGCGGCGATCGAGTGCGTGAGAAGCCATTATCTGGGCGCGGTCACGACACATTCGGGATGGCATGGCCCGAATGGCGATCCGCATCTGATTGAGCGGATTGGCGTGCACGAGGATGTAAGCGCTACGCGTGCAGCGTTCCTGTCTCGTCTGAGCGGGTGGCTCTAAGTTCAGACGCTCTTGCGCGCACCCAGCCTTCCGCGCCCTTTGGGCGAGTCCTGCACGACGCGCTCGAGCAACTCCTCGTATCGAGCGATCATGGCCGTGAGCGAGTAGCGCTCTTGAACGCGCTGGGTCGCCTTCGCTGTCAGTGCCGCGGCCAAATCTTTTGAGGAGACGATCCGCTCTATGGCGAGCGCGAGGGATTCGGGCTCGCCGGTCGGCACCAGGATACCGGCCTCACCCTCCAGGATCTGCTCCGGGCCGCCGCTGCGCGTGGCGACGACCGGCACACCGCACGCCATCGCTTCGATGCAGGCGATCGAGAAGCCCTCCGTATGGGAGCTCAGGACGTACACATCCAGATTGTTGAGGATCCGGGCCACATCCGCTCTCAAGCCAAGAAAAGTCACGTGCCGTTCGAGACCGAGGTCGCGGCCGAGATCATTGTCGCAATCGCCGGCGATGACGAAGTGCAGCCGCCGCGATCGATCGATCGCGATGCGCGCCGCGCGCAGCAGCACATCATAGGCCTTGGGCGGGCGGACATTGCCGATCGCCCCGACGAGCACCGTCTCATCGGACAGACCGAGCTCGATCCTGAGGGATCGGTCCCGGCTTGGCCGGAATGCCTCCGTATCGACTCCGTTCGGGATGACGGCGCATTGTGAATTACCAAGGTGCAGCAGCGGCTTAAGGTGTGTCTGCAGATGCTCCGAGACGCAAATCACCTTGCGGGAACCCCTGCGCACCAGAGCGGACTTCACGGACGAGAGCCGTCCGGCGCCTGATACGTCAGTGTGGCCGTGCAGAACCGAGACCACGGGAACGGAGAGCAGCCTGCCCGCCAAACTCGCGTACACCGCCGAGCCATAGAGGTGCGCGACGATCACCTCGCTGCGGTGCCGCCGTGCGAGCCGCATGAGCATGGAGAGGTATCGCGCATTGAACGAGCCCTTCGCCGGTACGATGAGTGGATTTGCCCCATGCGCCTGGAGTTCTTTCGCGAGCCATCCCATGCCGCCGACAACCGCGACCGTATGAAATCGAGCCGGATCGAGACGCGTAGCGGTGTGAAGAAAAACCGTCTCGGCGCCCCCCGGACCGCCTGTATCGATGACATGTAATACGCGAATCATGAGCTCGACGGGGCCAAGAGTTTTCGTTGTGCCGCACTGGGAATTCGCATATTAGCAGCACCGTGAGCGTCGCTGACGAGAGACGGTCGCCACGTCAGCTCCGCGAGATGCGACCTCAATCAAGATGACGTCCTGCGCCGGCGCTGTGCAATGCGTCACAGCAGCGGGTCCACGCTATAGAATGTCGGGCAGATCGGCGCTAAGTTCGGCGTGCAGGCTGCAAGGGATAAGGATTGCCCGGGCAAGGTCTGCGGCGGCGAGTGCATCGGGCCAATTGATGTCGTATCTGTACGGAGAATCTCAAGTGATGAAAGTCTTGCGCAGCGGGCTGATGGCGGGGGTGTTTCTTGCGCTATGGGCGGCGACCTCATCGACAGCGCTCGCCGCTACGCCTGCTGCAGGCGCTGCTGACGGGCCGGTTCAGCTATTGACGGAGCTTAATTTTAATTCGACAACGCCGTTGGCATCATCAGTGCCTTCCGCGGCCATCCAATCTGCCGTGGTAAATGGCATCACGCCAGCTGCATCGGGCATCGACGGCTGGAGCATCGGAGCCCAGAATGGCGGCGCTGTAGGCGTTCAGGCAACCACGGGTCCAGACGGAACCACAGTGGATGCGCTGGAAGGCTCATACCCACAGCCTGCATACCATGGTGGCCAATATATGTGGGCGAGTTACAACGTCTCACAATTGAATATCGAAGATGTGTACATCGAATTTTGGGCCAAAATGCCGCTGGCAAAGGAGGGGTGCAAGTTCGTGAAGGTCTTTGGTCAGCGGTCGCCCGCCGGATACGGCGCGGATACGACGATCGCTACGGATTACACTGGGGCGGATTATGGAGCCATTCGGCAGATTTCGTTTGGTGACGGGACGGATCTTGGCAATGATTCTCAAAACGTCATAAATATCAACGGTACGAATCCTCAGTGGATCGGACGTTCGTACTCGCAGCAGCCGGTTGAAATCGCAACGCCGAGCGGAACAGCCGAACTTGAAGCTCCTCCATACGGTACGGCGGTGGTTGAGACTCCGCAGATGAGTAATTTTACGTCATCCGACTGGGGAACAGGATGGCATCATTTCCTGATTCACATCAAATTCAATAGTGGCACCTCAGTTCAGAATGAAGTGCCTAACGGCGAGTATTTCCTTGAGATCGACGGAAAAGTTTACGTAGATGCGACGGGTCTCTACAACCGCAACCCTGCCGATTTGCCTATCAATAACGTCGAGTTCTTTGGGTGGGCCCAGACCGAATTTTCGCCATTCCAGCTCTGGTATTACGATATCCGTATTTCGACAGGTGGATTCGTCTCAAAACCACTCCCCGATCCTCCAAAGGACGTGGCGATTAAGCCGTGAGACGCAAAAAGAACTGACGCTCCGAGCTACGGAAGGCGTCCAGTCCAACTTGGTGAGACCCGAGCACGTCGCACCGATCCGAGTCGCGCGCAGGGGTTCCGGGGGCTCGCGAAAAGTTGACAGAGGAACGTGCGCAGCGGCGGTTGAGCCGCGAAAAAAGAAATACGATCAAGATAGCGATGCTGTCATCATTGGCCGATGACAACATCAGTAACCGCGAGAGACCGCTCGATGCTGCGTGGTCATACAGTTCCGTCGTGGCATTGGGTCGTCAGTCGAAAGTTCTCTTCAAGACGTTCCACATATGGGCGGCAGGCTCCACCCAGTTCCTATAATACTCAAGATTCGCTGATCGCATGCGCGCAGCTTCATCCGAGTGTGAAAGCAGTCGCCGGCACTGCGCCAGGCACTCGTCAGGGTTTCGGAAAAGCAGGTAATTTATCCCCTCCCGCAGCGGAACCGGAAGTTCGTGTACCAGGGGTTCACTGACAATACAAAGTCCGGCGGCCAAATATTCGGCCATCTTGAACGCCAGCGAATGATGCAGTCCTCGCGTGTATACACCAATGTTTGCGTTTTTGACTATTCGGGCATACGCTCTCATGTTCATCGCATTTCGAATCAAATAATCCACGGGGCAGTGCGCTTGGGAAAATCTGTCTGGCGTAATGCCTCCAATGAATTGATGTCCCAGATTTAGTTTCAGAGTTTTCACCAACAGGATGCGCTCAGTGTTCACCGATTCCAGGTCCTCAGATCCGGTCTGGGGCGGCCACAGCCTAGTCTGCAGTACCACGGTTCCTTTATTGGGTTTAGCTGGCGCTTTGAACGCAGAAGACTCGAACGCAGTCGCTGGAGGAATTCCGTACGCCAATTTGGCCCTATAGATAAATTTTTGCAAAGCAGAATTCAGGCTCTTTGAGCGCTGAGTGGACAATGATTGTGCGAACAAGCTCCGTGCAATGCGCAGATGAGGTCTGACAGCTAACGGATGCAGAGACGCAAAATTCAATCCGTATGGAACGATCCGCCTTCGTTGATCTAACGGCAACGTGCAAGTTACGTCGGCGACGAAACTACGTTTAAAGTAAACGTCCGACTGCTCGAGTGTCGGAATCGAGAACCATTCCGCTTTGTCGGCGAAGTCGATAGTCACTTTGCGGCGAGCGCCGCTTGAGTTCCGCACGTCGAGACGAATCAAGGCTCGGGCTCGCGATTCCATGGCGCCATCTTGTCGAAACCCAAGGACAACTGATCCGCGATTTGCTAATTGTGCGAGGCCAGAAAGGGCGCTCGAAGCATGATACAAATCGTGGTCTTCGGACACCAGAACATCGACTTCAAATTTTTCGCCCTCGAAATTCATATGGGCTCATTTTTTTTCGTGATGAAATTCACACACGCGCCCAAACGGGCGACCGCTTAGATTGACTCTCCGTCATTTCCGTAAGGCGCCAAGCCATTGCCGTACTTCGACCATTGCTGGTCGCGGATCATGCAAGCGCAGAATCTCTTGTTGGCAATGCATATCAGCGAACGATTTGGTGAAGGTCACGATTGATCGTGCTTTGTGGGTGAACGTGGATGAGGGTGTTGCCATTTCTATAAGGAGGCTATCTAGATCTCCGAGGAGCCATCTCAGTCGTCTCCCTGCGACATAGGACGCTAGCGGCGCTGTCGGCAGATTATGGGCAAGCCGATATAGGAGCCACGGAAAGTCGACTCCACAGTCTATCGCGAGCTGCAGCGAACCCCAGAAGCGGCCATTCACTTCCATCAAGTAGGGTGTGCCGTCTTCCGCGACTCGAAATTCGATCATCGCCACGCCGGTCCAGTGGACGGCGTCCAGGAGCTTAGTGGCGGCGGATTGCATGGTGGGATCTACGGGTACACTTTCGCTAAGCACGCTGACGCCGCCTGCCGGCGGCTTCTCGCGGATCCGGCGATGTGCGAACCACGCGGTCGACCCGTGACGTCCGTAGAGGGCGAAAATCCCAGCACCATGACCGGGCACGAATTGCTGCACCAGACAGGGAATATCATCCAGCCAATTCTGGCAGCTGAGGGTTTCCGAGAGGTCCTCCGCACGGCGGACAATCTCGACGCCGGTTGAGAAAATCCTCCCCGCCTTGAGGTATTGGGACCGCGCGGGCTTCAGCACGACCGGGAAGCCCAGATCGTGCGCCGCGTCCACGATAGCGGGTCTGGTATGTGCTATGTGGGTCTCCGGAACGGGAAGGGCTAGCTTTCCGGCCAGCTCTATGAGGCGAGCCTTATCGGTCAGAGTCTCGTAGCTGTCGGCTTGCGGGGTCGCCAGTCGGGCCGTCTTGAACAAACCCGATTGACTGGCAAGCAGCATCGTCGTCAAATCCGTCGCTGGCACAATGAGATCGATACCTAGGCGCTCTGCCAAGGCGATGATCTCCGTGACAAAGGCCCCGGGGAACAGCGCGGGATCCGGATATCGGACCGAGGTGATGGCATACTTGGAAGCCGCCCCGAGAGGATACGGCCGATGGTCGGCGGCGATCACCTTGAGGCCATGGCGGCCCAGACTGCGGATGACGGCCAAGGCGCTTCGCTGATTTGCGTCGAGCACCAGAACCTTGTGCATGCCACCGAGTGCGTTTACTGATGATATTTTTGACACCGATGAGCTTACCAGATCCACAGGGTAGAGACATAGCCTCTCGGGCGAGGATCAGTTCGAAGAGCCGAAGAGGCCAGTCCTGGCAATTATGTTAGACGTGGAGCTGTACGGAGGCAGAAGGGCATTTCTCGAGCATATCCGAGCCCGGGCACTATCTGCACTGGGTCTATACCGAGGCGCG
The DNA here is from genome assembly GCA_021850555.1 of Pseudomonadota bacterium. The sequence goes on from JAJZLX010000004.1 coordinate 5,978, forward strand.
CGCGACGTCCAATGGGCTGCCGTGCAAAGGCTTACGTTCGTGTGCAAGGGCAATATTTGCCGAAGTCCTTACGCCTGTGCTCGAGCGCGCTCGCTGGGTGTCCCGGCGGTTTCGTTCGGTCTCGAGACCTCCGGCGGCCAACCGGCCGATCCTGCCGCTTCGAAGAATGCACTCGTAAGAGGCATAGACCTCTCCGCGCATCGCTCCACGAGATTGGGTCCGGCCCTTGTTGCGGCCGGGGATTTGATCATCGTGTTCGAGCCGGCGCAATTGTCGGAGGTGGACCGGCGGCTCGGTGACCACGTACCGGCCAATCTGCTGGGCATTTGGTCGCGCCCGACCCGACCTCACATTCAGGATCCGTATGGACTAAGCGACAGGTATTTTCAACAGTGCTTTTCCGTTATTGATGCCAACATTGCCGAGCTCGTCGCGCGCATGAGAAGAAACGGCGCGCCGGCAGCGCACATGCTGCCAACGGAAATTGCAATTGGCAATCTGGCGCACTAGAGATCCGTACAGAGAGGACGGTGCTTTAAATGGAAAAGCTCTACACCCTGAATCCGAAGGCGATCTGGGGGCAGTTTCGCAAGGAGCATTTTGCGTTCTGGATGGTGTGCTTCTACCTGTTTTTGCAGTATTTCGATCCGTTGCAGATCTACCACAGCCTGTCCTCTCTTCCCTTGGATAAGGTGGCGATCGGCCTTGCGTTTCTTGCGTTGCCCCTCGATCCCTGCAGACGGCGGGTGCGGGATGCGACCAATGTCTGGATGACATTGTTCCTGGCGGTCATTCTTGTCTCCTCTACGCTCGCGATTTACCCCACGATTTCCTGGAGCCATTGGTTTGATTTCGTCAATTGGTACGTGATCTATTTCCTGATCATAAGCATCGTGACCACGAAGGAGCGGTACTTCATATTTTTGACCATCTTCCTGGTTGCCAATTTCAAGATGTCTTTCTTTGGTGCACGCACGTGGGCGAAACGCGGATTCAGCTTCGCCAGCTGGGGGCTGGCCGGGCCCCCGGGATTTTTCCAGAACTCCTCTGACTTCTCTGGCGAAATGCTCATGTTCGCGCCCATTGCGTTCGAGCTGGCGCTGTTCGTGAAGCCATACGTCAAGCGTGTGACCTACTGGTTCTTGATGCTCGGGGCGATCACGGGTGCAATGAGTGTGCTGGGCGCCAGCAGCCGAGGATCCCAGGTCGCACTGGCTTTTCAGGGGGCGTGGATCGCCATTCAGCGCAAGCTCAAATTGAAAATCCTCATCGGCATCGCCGTGCTTGGCGCGATTGGCTATGCGTTGCTCCCTGCGGCGGAAAAGGCGCGCTTCAGCCGCTCGGGAACCGATCCGACCTCCATTCAGCGCTTCGACTACTGGCGAGCGGGGTTGAAGATGATCGAGCATCATCCCGTGCTTGGAGTGGGATATTTCAACTTTATGCCAGTGTATGCGTCCCACCCATCGGACAAGCTCTGGCATGGCACGGTGCAACTGCCACACAACATATTCATTCAGGTGGGCACGGATGCCGGCTTGATCGGTCTGGCCATCTTTCTGATATTGATCTTTCGAAACCTGAAAATCACCAGAGAGATTCAGCGCCTGTGCCGGGGGAATGAGAAGGCTCCCGGGTTTGCTCCGGCCGTTGCGCGCGGGTTGGCGCTCACGTTGTGGGGGTTCGTAATCGCCGGTCAATTCAACACGGTGGCGTATTATCCGTTCCTGTGGATCAACCTGGCGCTGACCGTGTCCCTAGCGGATATCGTACGCCAGACTGCGGAGCAACCTGTGGGTGCCAAATTGTTCCGTGCGCCTGCCGGGCTCCGCTCCGGAGCGGTTGGGTTGCCGGACCCAAGCAAGAGTGAACTCGCGACGCCGCGAAATTCTTCATGACTCGAGCGCTGCGGGTTTTACACATCGCATCCGGTGACTTGTGGGCGGGGGCGGAGGTGCAGGCGTTCACGTTGATGTCTCACCTTGCACGGATGCCGGGCGTGGAAGTGGCGGCACTGCTCATGAATCGGGGAGTCCTGGCGGACAAGCTTGGGAGGATCGGCCTGCAGGTGTTTGTACTGGACGAAGAGAAGACGAAATCGCTGCGCCTATTTTCTTATCTGCGCGGCGTGTTGCGCCGCTGGCGACCGGACGTGATCCATACCCATCGCCAAAAAGAGAACATCCTGGGCTCGCTTGCGAACCGCTCGTGCCGGAATGTTCCCTCCGTTCGGACAGTACACGGCGACAGGGAGTATGTCGCGGCAGCGGGCTTGCGAGGTATCCGCACCCGGGTACTCACAGACCTTGATCGATGGTGCGGCCGGTCGCTGCAGCAGAGGATCATTGCGGTCACGCGGGAACTCGGTCTCAAGCTGCAGCAGGACTATCCTTCCGGGAAAATCACCGTGATCGAGAACGGAGTGGATTTCGAGCAGGTTCGGCGCGATAGGATGAGCGCTGAGTTCCGGGAGAAGGAGCCGGATGCGACGCATATCGGGATTGCAGGGCGTCTCGTTGAGGTCAAGCGAGTGGACCTCTTCGTGGAAACGGCCGCCCTCCTGGTGCGGGAGCATCCGGAGCGCACCTGGAGATTTCACGTCTTTGGCGAGGGGCCAAAGCGTCGGGAGCTGGAGGAGCTCGCGGGCCGGTTGCAACTCGCCGATAAGGTATTCTTCCATGGCCATCGACAGGATATCGCAACCTGCGTGGGTGGACTCGACGCGCTGGTCATCTGTTCCGACCATGAAGGCATGCCGATGGTCTCGCTCGAGGCGGCGGCGCTCGGGGTGCCGGCCGTGGCGCATGCGGTGGGTGGGTTGGTTGAGATCGTTCCTGAGGCCTTTCTCGTTCGTAGGCACGATGCGAACGGCTACAAAGAGGGGATTCTGCGCGCGCTGGGGGAGGACGGCCGTGATCTTGCGCAAAGTGATGCGGTCCGAACGGTCGAGAGATATTCCGCAGTGCGGAATGCGGAGAAGGTCCGCGCGCTATACGAGGAGCTCGTGGCCGGGAGTTTTGATGGATCATCGAACCGGTAGTGTGCAGGGGGAAGGCGGAAGGGGCGATACGCGGGCGGTGGGAAATCCATGAGCCCCGCCGGTAAGCGATCGAAGGGATTCGTGGGACACGCGGCCACCTATGCAATCGGGAACATTGCCCGGCGCGTCGTGGGTTTCGCGATGCTGCCGATTTACACGCGGTTCCTGACTCCCGCCGACTATGGGGTGGTCGGGTTGCTGACCTTTGCGCTGTCCATCTTCGAGACCCTGCTCGGCGCGCGGCTTGGGGCGGCGATTCCGAAATTCTATACGGAGGCACGGGACAGCCTGGGGCGAAGCGCTGTGCTTTGGGGAGCGATGGGGCTCACCGTCGCAGTGAGTGCGGTGTCGGTGGTCGCGCTCATCGTGTTCAGAGATTTCGGTGCGGAGCTCCTGTTTGGCAATCGTACCTACGCGCTCGCGTTGGCGCTGTTTTCCGTCAATCTGCTGAGTCAGCCGATCGAGCAGACGGGAATGGCGTATCTGCGCTTGCGGGAGCGGTCCGGGATGTTCTTCGGCTTCAGCATGGGCAAGCTTGTGCTGCAGGTCGCGCTCAATCTATTGCTCGTCGTTTATTGGCGTGAAGGGGTCATCGGGGTGGTGCTGAGTGGAATCATTTCCTCCGTAGCGCTCGCTGCTGCGACTTCGCTCTACGTTGCGGCGCAGGAGGCCCCCGCCTTCGACTGGCACACCACCCGCCGGATGGTGCAGTTTTGCTGGCCCTTATGGATATCGGGGCTCGCCGGCCTCTATATCGGATCATCGGGCGCCATGTATCTGCGCGTGTTCGATACGCTGAGTGACGTGGGGCGAATGTCGCTCGCGCTGCGCTTTGCCACCGTCGTCGGAATGCTGATCTGGGGCCCATTCTTTGCACACTGGGAGCCGATGAGTTTTCAGTACTACAAGGAAGCGGGCGGCCGCGTGAAATTCCGCGTGGCGTTTATTGTCATTTCCGCACTCATGTTCGCCGGTGGCTTGGGCGTCAGCATATTTGCGCAGCCTGTGATTGCGGTGATGGCGGCCAAATCATTCGATGCCGCGGCGACGGTCGTGCCGATCCTGGTATTGGGGTTTATTCTAAACAGCGTCAGGCAGTTCTTTA
>JAJZLX010000153.1 GCA_021850555.1 Pseudomonadota bacterium
GCGCAGGGCCACGGCCGAAAACAGATAGAGGAGGGCCGGAATGAGGATGTAGTCGAGGAGAATGAGCCAGCCGGCGAGGAAGCCCGCGGTCTCGTGCAAACCACGCTGAACGTAGGCGTACACCGATCCCGCCAAAGGAAACGCCCGCGACATGGCCGCGTAGCTGAGTGCGGTAAAAAGCATGCCGGTGAGGCCGATCAGGTACGCCAGCACGACCATGCCCCTGGCGTCGCGCCACACGAACCCGAAGACGGCGAACGGAGCGATCGGCACCATGAAGATCATCCCGTAGACGATCAGATCGCCCAGGGTGAGCGCGCGATCGAGCTGATCCTCGTAGCCGAATTGCTCAAGCGACATGTTCGTGGCTCCGGGGACGAGCGAGGTGCCGCGGCCGAGTCTAGCGGCAGCGCGATCCATGATACAGTAGGTTGATCACGGCACCCATCCCCGGCCATGACCCACCGCCACACGATTCACGAGCAGCACTACGGCTGGGACAACAGCCTGGCCCCGGTGGCACGCATCACGCCGGGTCAGTCGCTGGAGTTCGAGGTGCAGGATGCCTCCGGCGGCCAGTTCTCCCCCGCCTCGGCGGCCGCGGACGTGGGCGGCCTCGATTTCGCCCGGGTCAATCCGGTGGCCGGTCCGGTGTACATCGAGGGAGCCGAGCCCGGCGACATCCTGAAAGTGACCGTCTTGTCGTTCGCGCCGTCCGGGTGGGGTTGGACGGCGAACATCCCGGGCTTCGGGCTGCTCGCGGACGAATTCAAGGAGCCGGCGCTGCACGTGTGGCGCTACGACGAGCGCGCCCTGACCCCTTGTGCCTTCGGGTCGTGGGCGAGGGTCCCGTTGAAGCCCTTTGCGGGTACCATCGGGGTCGCTCCGGCCGAGCCGGGCTGCCACAGCGTCGTGCCGCCGCGCCGGGTCGGCGGCAACATGGACCTGCGCGACATCGCCTGCGGCAGCGAGCTGCATCTGCCTGTCGAGGTCGCCGGAGCCCTGTTCTCGGTGGGGGATACCCACGCGGCGCAGGGCGACGGCGAGGTCTGCGGCACGGCGCTCGAAAGCCCGATGCGCGTGGCGCTTCGATTCGATCTCATCAAGCGCCAGCCGCTCGCCTTTCCGCGGCTGCTCACCCCGGGGCCGGTCACGCGCCACCTCGATGCCCGGGGCTATCTGGCGAGCACCGGCATCGGAGCGGACCTCATGACCGCATCGCGCGATGCGGTTCGCTCGATGATCGACTGGCTGGGGCGGGAGTACGGGATTCCCGCGATCGACGCGTATCTGCTGTGCAGTGTCTGCGGGGATCTGCGCATCAGCGAGATCGTCGATGTGCCCAACTGGACCGTGTCGTTCTACTTTCCGCGGATCGCGCTCGAATAGACGCTGTCCGCGCCGCCGCCGCCCGCCCGGGGAGCCGATAAATCACGCGCGGGCGACTCGCGCACGGCCTCGGAAACTCCCCATCCGCCAATGCAGCCCTCGTACCCGGTCTCAACACCGGGGGAGTTGGCGCGGCGAGTGATGCTCGAGCCCGCCGCCAGCACCGGTCACGGTGCGTGTGCCGAAGGCCGCCCCGTGGCAAGGGTTGTTGGAAATCCGGTAGCGTCCTTTACGTATTGCGGGAAGATGACGGGCCGTCCATTGTAGCCGCTGCGAGAGACGCCTGGTCCTCGGATGTCGTCCGGGTCGCAATCCACTGCGACGAACGGAGCAGTCAGCCTTTGCGAGATGCCGGCGTAAAAGTGCCGCGAGGCATGGTCATTCTGCTTGTCCTGACGGCCTTCTGTCTCACGGCCCGTGCCGCGCAGCCGCAGAGGCCGCAGGACACCGTCCGGCTTCACCCGATCAAGGTCCATTTCAGCCTGCTCGATCCGGCCACGTGGCCCGTGGTGCCCATCCCGTTCATCGCCGTGGGTCCAACCAGCGGCCAAACGTACGGGATCATTCCCACATTGCTGCAGCACGGGCGCAACGGGGAAATCGTTCGCATCATCGCGCCGGACATCGTGCACAGCAACGACTTCGGCTGGGGAGGGCACCTCAGGATCCTCTCGTATCCGTCCGCGGACAGCCAGTGGTCGCTCGTCGCGAGCGCCGAACAGCACGTCCAGAGCAGTCTTGATGCACTCTACGAAACCGGGCTGCTGCGCGAGAGCCGCTGGTCGTTGACCGTCGAAGCCGATTACGACCGCAGTGGCACGGCCCGCTTTTTCGGTATCGGCAACGACACGCCCTATTCCGCTCAAACCGTCTACATCGATCAGCAGCTGTGGCTGCAGACGACGCTCGGGTGGAACATCACGCATGCCTGGCAGCTCGCGTACACCTTTCTTGCGAAAAAGGTGAAAGTGATCGGCGGTCACCTGCCGGGCATCGCCTCGCTCACGAGCCGGTTTGCGCGCGTGCCGGGCATCGGCACGACCCACATGCTGCTGCATCGCGTTTCCCTGACCTACGACACCTTGAACAGCGTCAGTCTGCCGACCCGCGGAGTTGACGTCATCCTTTATGGCGGCGTCGCCGCGCGCAACGGGTCACCCGCCCATCCGCTGTTCACGGAGGCCGGTTTCGACGGGCGATTCTACTGGTCACCGCTCGATTCGCTGACGATCGTGACTCACGTGGACCTGCGCTACATGCCGACGGTGAACGCGGCTCCCTTCTGGGCCCTGAGCAGCATCGGGGGGGACAGCAGCATCCTCGGCGGGCGACAGACGCTGCGGGGGTTCGTCGACTCGCGTTTTGTCGATCGCAATTCGTTCGTGGCGAACCTGGAGCTTCGGCAGAAGCTGTTCACGCTCAATGCCTTCGGAACGCGTCTCGTTCTGCAGATCGCGCCGTTTGTCGACACCGGCCGAGTGTTTTCCCACGGCTCCACCTTCCCCGTCGACAAGCTCCACAACGTCGTCGGCGTTGGATTCCGGGGCATCGCTCAGCCGTTCGTGGTCGGCTACGTAGACGTCGGCTATGGCAGCGAAGGGGCCGCGGTGTTCACCGGCATCGACTATCCGTTTTGAGCTTGCGGGGCCCTTGCACAAGGGCCGCAGTCCTCACTCGTCCGACAGGCGCGGATCTTCCCGGCGCCGAGGTGGCGGCGGCTCGAGGTCCAAGCCGTCCCGAGGCGCTCAGAACAGTTTCGGGGTGCCGCCCGAGGCGATGAAGGCGCGCATGGAGGACAGCAGGCGCGGCGGCAGGATGGGCCTCGGCATGGCACGCGCCCCTAGCCGCATGATCCAATGCCCGCCCCGGGTGAGCTTCGGCCAGTGCGGCAACCCCGGCCCGTTTGGATCACCGGTTTTCACGAAGTTGATCCAGTAGCGCGACATGCGGCGCGAGATCACCCGGTCGAGGGCGGTGAAGTGCCGCTGGGGTGCCGCCGCGAGGGTCTCGAAGACGTAGGGAATCTCCGAGGAGTGAAATACCCGCCAATGATTCGAGCGCGGTCCCGGCTCCACGTGTGTCCACAAATAGGCGTAGACGGGCGAGCGTGTGCGGGCGCGGCGCGAGCGGCTCCACCGATACAGTGCGGCCAGCCCCAGGTCGCGCCGCACCGCCCTGAGCGCCCGCGCCCGTGCGATTGCGCTCGGGGCTGGAAAGAGGCGGGAGAAGCGCGGCGCGAGGGCCCCGAAAGTCCTCGCCAGGTAGGCGCGCCAGGCGGTAAGGCTCAGCTTGACGGGATTGGCGTGAAAGCCGGTGCTCTCATCCGCATTCAGGCCAAGAAGGACCGGTATGCGCGCAAAGCGTCCCCGGGCGAGCAGTCGCTCGGGCGCGGCCGGCAGCAGTTTGCCGTCGACGATCGGCATGATGAGCGGACTTCTCATCGGGGTGGCGGTGGTGGCTAGTCGACTCGGGGGCAGCGCGCGCAGCGCCCTGAGCGTCGTAGCGCCCTTGGCGCGCGCAAACTCCTCACCGGCGCGCTCAGCCGCCGCGAGCGAGGGTGTGGGCAAGGAATTCGGCAGGCCGCTCTCGGCGATGGCGCGGGCAAACAAGTGTTCGGCGAGCGGCGAGACGATGAGCTCCTGCACGGCGATCGCGCCGGCCGACTGGCCGGCGACGGTGACGGCGCGCGGGTTGCCGCCGAATGCGCCGATGTTGCGACGCACCCAGCGTAGCGCCGCGATCATGTCCTGCAGGCCCCAGTTGCCGGGCGGCTCGTGCAGGCGCTTCGCCTGAGCCGCGAGCGCCGGGTCGGTGAAGAACCCGGGCACCCCCAGCCGATAGTTGATCGTGACCACGATGATGCCCTGTGCCGCGAGGTGCCGCCCGTTGTAAATCGGCACCGAGCCGGAGCCGGAGATGAACGCCCCGCCCGGAATCCACACCATGACCGGCAGAGGGTGCGTGGCGTGTGCCGGCGCCCAGACGTTCAGATACAGGCAGTTCTCGCTCACCCGCCCGTGCACCATGTACTCCGGGGACCATGGGCCGATGCCGCGCGGCGTGAGCGTCTGCAGGCAGCTCGGCGCGAAGTGTCGGGCGGGGCGTATCCCCTGCCATGGCCGCAGCGGCTGCGGAGCGCGCCAGCGATTCACACCGATCGGTGGCGCGGCATAGGGCACGCCGAGGAAGGCATCGACGTCGCCTTCGCGCAGCCCCGAGAGCTCACCGTCCGCAACGCGCACGCGCGGCGCCCGGACCGTCGCGTGACAGGCGCCCGCCCAGGAGAGGGCCGTGAGAATCAGCATCGCGAGTCGCGGCGGCGCCTCTTGTCTCATCATGTGCCTCGCATCCGCGCTCGCCTTTTTCACTTGCGGTTGCAGCGCAAGCCGCCGCGAGCTTGACAGTCCGCGATGGAGTCCGACAATAGCAGCAATCAGCAGGTAGCGCTACCATATCGATAGGTTGTCGCGTCTCGTGGCGCGCTCATCCCGATCAGGAAACGCCGGATCCGTACATCGTGTCTGGCACGGCGCCGGCTACCCTCGGCCGAGCGCCACGGAGAAGGTGAGCAGTCCGCCGCCGGGCAGAGGCGAGAACGCCACGAGCCGGCGCGGGTCGTTGAGGCCCATGAAGGCGCGGGTGAAGAAATCGGCGCAGAAGTCGCCGAGTGCCATGCCGAAGAGAGTGTCGGACGGATAGTGCCAGCCGCCCTCGATGCGCGCCCAGGCGGTGGCAAAAGTGAGCCCGTGCAGGCCCGCATCGAGCGCATCGCGCACGCCGTGATCCATCGGAATCTGCTCGAGATTGAGCATCGCGAGCCGGGTGTACACGGCCGAAGCGGTGGTGTGATTCGAAGGGAAGCTGTGGTCGTTGGCGTGGTTCGGCCGCTCGCGGTGAACCGAGCGGCTGATCAGCGTATTCGATTCGATCGCGGTGGTGGCGGCGACCAGATTGACGAGGTACCCCTTGGCCTTGTCCTCGAGCCAGGTCTTGCCGAGCCGGCCGCTCGGGGCGAACAGAATCGCCGCGATGTCCATGCCGACGGAGGCGCTGCGCAGCCGGTAGCTCCATCGCGTGGCATTGGCGTTCGAGCCGAAAATCGGGGTGTGCGTGCGGCCCCAGCGCGAGAGGCGGTGATCGAGGTTGCCCGCCTGCAGCGCCGCGGCGCCGGCAAGCGGACCCCACACCCACGGGTCGGTGACCGCCGAGAGCGCCGCGCGGCGCACCCGCGCCCAGCCCGGCGCCACCGTGACATTCCCGCCCCAGTTGCCGCGGGTGGACAGCGTTGCGCAGCCGGTGAGCGTGAGCACCGCCAGCGCAAGCGCCGCCCGCAGCCGGCGCATTCAGAAGTCCTTGACGAAGCCGACCGCCGCGCCGCGCGGCAAAATCTCCACGAGCAGCGGGATCTTGCGTTGCGAGGCCCAGTAGCCGAAGGCGGAGCCGAGGATCCAGCCGGCGAGAACATCCGATTGCCAGTGTCCCTGGCTCCTCATGCGCCCGTACGCATCGTAGATCGGCAACAGCTCCGCCGCCCAGATCCACGGATACCGATGCCGGTAGTGCAGGATGAAGGGTGTGACGAAACTCGCCTGCAGCGTGACCTCCCCGCTCGGGAAGCTTTGCGACATGCCGTCGAAGAAGGCGTTCGGCCCCTTGCCTTGGAAGGGCCGGGCGCGGCGGAAGGCGTACTTCAGCGCATCGGCGGCGAAGCCGGCGAACACCGATGAGTCGGCCGCCTGCCAGAACACATGGCCGAGCCCTTTGTGATTGCCGAGGACGAGTGCGCCGGCGGCCTCGAAGGCCACCGTCCCGTATTCCAGTCCCAGCTGGTTCGAGCGGGACAAAAATCCGTTCTTGTCCTGTCTCGTCAATCTGTAATCGATGCCGAAGGGGCCGTGGCTGGTTCCTTCGTGGATTCTCATCGCGGTAAGGAAAGCCACCAGCCCGGCGGTCGGCAGCACCCACGGCCGCCGCCACCATGCGCGGGGCTTCAGCCGGAACTTGCGCGCCTTCGCGTGGGCCGGCGATGAGCTCGTCCCGGTCGATGACCGGGAAGCGGGCGAGGGAGAGCTTGCGGGCGGCCCGTCGTCGGCGCGGGCACGGGCGACGGGTGCCAGGAATGCCACGAGCAGCGCCAACAGCGCCGTGGCGAGCGGGCGGGGATGGGCGGGGCGGGCGGACGTGAAACGAGTTGTCATGATGGATTTCAGCCTCGTTCGTGGACCATGCACGGTCTTGCCTCGCAACCGGGCGCAGCCTGCGGATGTCTCAACACGACGCATCGGCCGCATCCGACAAGTCCACGGGCGGGCCGCTGCGGCCTCGAGCCGTGCTCCGAGCGGCGAATTCTATCATAAGCTTTATCGCGCAAAGCACATGATCGAGGCGTCGCGAGCGGGTGACGCCGGTGCTCGCGCGTGGAACACCTGCGGCCGGGGATGCCCGCCGGCGCTCATCGGAGCGCAGCAGGGGGACGGACGCCTTCAGCCGCGAGCCGAGGCCGGTCGTACAGCCGGACCGGCATCGGTGCCGAGCGCCTCGGCGGCATCGACGAGCACCTGCTCGAGCACCCCCAGGTACTCGAGCAAACGCCTGCGGCCGAGGGCGGAGAGCCGGCACATCGTTTGCGGCCGGCCGGGCCCGATTTCCCGGGCGACGGTGATGAGCTTCTCGGTCTGCAGCAGTTGCAGGTGGCGGCTGAGGTTGCCGTCCGTCAAGTCGCACAGCTCCAACAGCTCACCGAACGCGAGCCCCTTCGGATGAGCGAGCAGCGAGGCGAGGATGCTCAGCCGCGCACGCTCGTGGATGACCCGGTCCAGTCCGCGGTAGGCGAACCGGCGCGGCTGCTCCCTCTTTGCATTATGAGATCTCATTTGCCTCCCAATGGCCGAAGCGCAGAACGGCCGCGACCAGAATCTGCCCGATTCCGAAAGGAATGCCCATCGCCCAGGGCGAGAGCGCGCAGGCGCCGTTGCCGCACGCGAGCAGGATCAGGCCGGTGCTGAGGTACCACAGTCCGACCGCGAACATGGGGCGCGGAAGCAACCGGCACGAGGAGAATACACCCAGGCTGAATATCACCTGCCAGAGTCCGGGCAGCATCCATACCTCGGCCGCCGAATCGCGCGCTATCACCACGGTGAGCAGCAGCCCGGCCACGATGGAGGGAAGAAACTCACCGCCCGCGGAGCGCAGCATCGGCAGCGCGAGCGTGGAATGAGAGCGCCGCACCCGCGAAACGGTCTCAATGCTGATGAGCGCCAGGGACAATGCCGCCGTGCCGACCCAAAGCTTCAAGTACGCGTTGGGGTGGCGTGCGGGGGTGTTGATCAACGCCCCCTGCAAGCCGGCGGCGATGGCCGCCAACGCTCCCGTGCCCGCCAGAGTCACGGGGTCGTAGCCGCGAAACTCCGTGGCGCGAGCGACCTGATCCCGGATCGCCTCGATCTGCGCCAACGCTCTACGTAAATCGCTCATATGGGCCGTCCGTGGGCGATTATGGCGGATCAGCGCACACCGAGGTCAAGTTCGTGTGGTGAAATGAGCCCGTTGGGCAGGCGGCAGGCGCGGCCGGCCCCTGGCGGGTCTGAGCCTGCGGCCGAATGGACAGCCGCCTCTCAGCCCTTCACAATGCGGCGCGGCAGCGGTGCCGATCGATAAAAACGTTTTTTAAATTAATGAGATACGGATCGATCCCGGATTCCGTTGGCCGTATTTTTTTTATTCGTCCATCCGGTGGACGATGAGCTCGTCGTCCAGAACGCTTTCGCGGCTCGGTCCGCATGCGCCGGGCGCCGATCCGCGGCTTTTCAACTCCCCTCGGCGCTCGATCGCCGCCTCCCGAGCGCACGAGCGCAAATGGGCGTCGCTTCTGGGCAAGCACTCCTCGTATCCGTTCGGCAGCGTGCATGGGTTATGAACAACGGCGGTTCGGTAGATACCTCAATTTCCTCCCCGGAGCTCTGGATCGGACTCGACACGGGCGGCACCTTCACGGATGCGGTCGTTCTCGATGGCGAGCGGCGGGTCATCGCGAGCGCCAAGTCGCTGACGACCCACTGGGATCTGTCTGTCGGCCTTCAAGCCGCGCTTCGGTCCGTCCTGGGCTCGCTGCCCGAGGATGCGCGACGCCGAGTCTCGCTCGTGTCGGTCTCGACGACGCTCGCGACGAATGCGGTGGTCGAGAACCGTTTCAGTCCGATCTGCGCCATCCTCGCCGGATTCAGCGAGCGGATGGTGGAGCAGGCCGGCCTCAAGGGTGCCGGAGCGGTGGTCGTGCGGGTGCGCGGCGGTCATGACCCGACCGGCCGGGAGGAGGAGCCGCTCGATGAGGCGGCGGTCGATGCGGCCGTGCGTGAGTTCGGGCCGCAGGTCGAGGCCTTCGCGGTCGCGGCGCAGTTCTCGGTGCGCAACCCCGAGCACGAGCTGCGGATACGGGAGCAGGTCCGGCGCCTGAGCGGCAAGCCGGTGACTTGCAGCCATGAGCTCTCCTCGCAGTTGAACGCCCCCAAGCGCGCGCTGACCGCCGCGCTCAATGCGCGTCTTGTGCCCCATATCCGGCATTTGCTGACGGCCTTGCGCCAGAGCCTGCGCCAGGAGGCGATCGAGGCGCCGTTGATGATCGTGAAGGGTGATGGAACCCTGATCAGGGCCGAGGTCGCTCTCGAGTATCCGGTCGAGACAGTGCTCTCGGGACCGGCGGCGAGCGTGGTGGGGGCGGCGTTTCTCACAGGACTCGCGGATTTCGCGGTCGCCGATATGGGTGGGACGACAACCGACGTGGCGATCATCGCCGGCGAGCGTCCGGTGGTGCGCGCCGATGGCGCGGTGATCGGAGGGTGGCGGACGATGGTCGAAGCCGTCGACGTGCGCACCTGTGGCCTCGGGGGCGACAGCGAGGTGCGCATCGATCGGGACGGGCGCATCACGATCGGTCCGCGCAGAGTCCTGCCGCTCAGTCTCCTTGCCCACCAATTTCCCGAGGTGCTGGCGGAGCTCAGCCTGCTCGCCGGCGCGGAGCACCTGCCGTCGTTTGCCGGACAGTTCGGTCATCGCAATCCCGGGCGAGAGCCCGGAGCGCATCTGGATCGCCTCGAGCAGAGGGTCTGGGAGGCGCTCGCCACGACACCGCAACGGCTCGATGCGGTGGCGCGTACCTCGCAGGGCGTGGAGGCGCTGCAGCGCCTGGTGGACCGGGGGCTTGCGACCATCGCGGGATTCACGCCGAGCGATGCGCTGCACGTGCTCGGCCGCCAGAGCGGCTGGAGCCCCGAAGCTGCCCGGCTCGGCGCGGCGATCCTCGCGACCGCAGAGCGCAACGAGCGAGCGCGCTCGGGCAAGGACACGCCGGAGGGAGTGTGCGGGCGAGTCTATGAGCAGGTCATCCGGCGGGCGGCGAGGGTGGTGTTGGAAAGCGCGCTGGCGCAGGATCCCGGCGTCGAGCCGCACGAGGGACGCTGGGGCCCGCTCGGCATTCTGATCGAGCGCACCGTGGAGGGCACCCCGGTCTCCCGGCTCCTCGATGCCCGGCTGCATCTGTCGAACCCGCTCGTGGCCATCGGTGCGCCGGCCGCCGCGTTTTATCCGGAAGTCGCGCGCCGCCTCGGCGCGCGGCTGATCGTTCCCGAGCATGCCGCCGTGTGCAATGCGGTGGGCGCGGTGGCCGGGGTGGTCTCGGAGACCCGCGAAGTGTTGGTGAATCAGCCGGA
>JAJZLX010000650.1 GCA_021850555.1 Pseudomonadota bacterium
GGAAATCCGTACGTCGAGCTCGTGCACTGGCTGCACCAGGTCCTGCAGCTGCAGGGCTCCGACGCCCATCTGATCGTGCGCGCCTTCGGAGTCGATCCGGCCCGGCTCGCCCGCGACATGACCGAGGCGCTCGATCGGCTGCCACGCGGGGCGAGCTCGATCTCCGATCTGTCCTCGCACATCGAGGATGCCACCGAGCGCGCCTGGGTCTGGGCGACCCTCAAATACGGCGAGTCGCGCATCCGCACGGGCCACGTGCTCGTGGCCCTCGCGAAGACCCCGGGCTTGCGCAACGCCCTGCTCGCGATGTCGCGCGAGTTCGAGAAAGTCAATCCGGACAAGCTCGCGGACGATTTCGCGAAAATCCTCGCCAGCTCCCCGGAGGAAGCCCTCGGGGCGAGCGACGGCAGTCAGCTCACCGAGGCGGCGGCGCCCGGGGAGGCGAGCGCAGCGCTGCCTCCGGCGCAGCTCGGCAAGCAGGAGGCGCTCAAGCGCTTCACGGTGGACCTGACGGAGCAGGCGCGGCTCGGCAAGATCGATCCGGTGGTCGGCCGCGATGAGGAGATCCGCCAGATCGTCGACATCCTGATGCGGCGGCGCCAGAACAATCCGATCCTGACAGGCGAGGCGGGCGTCGGGAAAACCGCGGTCGTCGAGGGCTTCGCACGCCGCATCGCGGCCGGGGACGTCCCGCCGTCGCTGAGGGAAGTGACGCTGCGGGCGCTCGATGTCGGGCTGCTGCAGGCCGGGGCGAGCATGAAAGGGGAGTTCGAGCAGCGCCTGCGTCAGGTCATCGACGAGGTGCAGGCATCGCCGAAGCCGATCGTGCTGTTCATCGACGAGGTGCACACGCTGGTCGGGGCGGGCGGCGCGGCAGGAACCGGCGATGCGGCGAACTTGCTGAAGCCCGCGCTGGCGCGCGGCACGTTGCGCACGATCGGAGCGACCACCTGGGCGGAGTACAAGAAGTACATCGAGAAGGACCCCGCGCTCACGCGGCGATTTCAGACCGTCAAGATCGAGGAGCCGAGCGAGGCGAAGGCCGTGCAGATGATGCGCGGGGTCGTCTCGGTGATGGAAAAGCACCACCGCGTGCAGGTGCTCGACGAGGCGCTCGAGGCGGCCGTGAAGCTCGCCCATCGCTATGTGCCCGACCGACAGCTGCCGGACAAGTCCGTGAGCCTGCTCGATACGGCGTGCGCACGGGTCGCGGTGAGTCACCACGCGACGCCCGCGGAAGTCGAGGACAGCCAGCGCCGCATCGAGGCGCTCGAGACCGAGCTCGAGATCATCGGCCGGGAGCAGGCCATCGGCATCGATGTCGCCGAGCGCAATGAGGGCGCCGAAACGGCGTTGCGCGAGGAGCGCGAGCGGCTGAAGACGCTGCAGGCGGCGTGGGCGCGGGAGAAGGCGATCGTCGATGAGATCCTCTCCCTGCGCGCGAAGCTCAGGGCATCGGGAGCGTCCGCTGACGCCTCGGCGAGCGGGACGGACGGGCCGGCCGCCGCGCCCGCGAGTGCGGCCGAAGCGAGCGCGGGTGCGAGGGCCACTGCGGGCGCCGATGCGCCGTTGACTGAGAGCGAGCGGATCGCCGCGCGCGCGCGCCTGCAGGAGCTGCAGGGCATGCTTGCCGAGACGCAGGGGGAGCGGCCGCTGGTGCTGCCGAGCGTAGATGAGCAGGCGGTCGCGGGGGTGATCGCCGACTGGACCGGCATCCCGGTCGGGCGCATGGTGAAGGACGAGGTGGCGACCGTGCTCACCCTCGCCAAGACCCTGGGCCAGCGCGTCGTGGGTCAGGATCACGCGCTCGAGATGATCACCCGGCGGATTCAGACCTCGCGCGCCAGCCTGGAGAATCCCAACAAGCCGATCGGGGTGTTCATGCTGGCCGGACCCTCGGGTGTCGGCAAGACCGAGACGGCGCTCGCGCTGGCCGAGGCGCTCTACGGCGGCGAGCAGAACCTCATCACCATCAACATGAGCGAGTTTCAGGAGGCGCACACGGTCTCCACGCTGAAGGGCGCACCGCCCGGATATGTCGGCTATGGGGAGGGCGGGGTGCTCACCGAGGCCGTGCGCCGCAGACCCTACAGCGTCGTGCTGCTCGATGAGGTGGAAAAGGCCCACCCCGACGTGCACGAGATCTTCTTCCAGGTCTTCGACAAGGGGATCATGGAGGACGGGGAGGGCCGGCTCATCGACTTCAAGAACACCCTCATCATCCTCACGACCAACGTCGGCACGGACCTCATCATGGGGATGTGCAAGGACCCGCAACTGCTGCCCGATCCCGAGGGCATCGCGAAGGCATTGCGCCCGCCCCTGTTGAAGACCTTCCCGGCGGCGCTGCTCGGCAGGATCGTGGTGATTCCCTACTACCCGCTCGCCGATGCGGTGCTGCAGAGCATCATCCGCCTGCAGCTCGATCGGGTGGTGGCGCGCATCCGGCAGAATCACGCGGCGGCGCTGCGCTACGACGAGGAGGTCGTGCGCCTCATCGCCTCGCGCTGCACCGAGCCGGAGAGCGGCGGGCGCATGATCGATGCAATCCTCACCAATACCCTGCTGCCGCAGGTGAGCCGCGAATTCCTCGAGCGCATCTCCCAGGGCGTGGCGACGCGCGAGGTCGCGATATCGGTCAGGGACGGCGAGTTCCAGGACGCTTTCACGTGAGAGAGTCTGCGACAAAGCAGAGCAATGGCGTTCGGCGCCGGGGGTGCAAGCCGGTTGGCAATCTCGGCGGACACGGGCCGGCAATGAGATGTGACGGAATTTCTGGACCAGAGGTAACACGATGAATCCAACCAATTGGATGCGCCAGCTGTCCGACGACAAGTGGCTGCGTCAGATCGTCATGCCGGGCAGCCATGACGCCGGCGTCTACGGCACGGCGCAGGTCATTCTGCGCACGCCTTCGCTCGTCAATCGGGAGTACACGGTCTGCCAGCACTCGGATTTCTCCAAGCAGGCTGCGGCCGGATCCCGCTTCTTCGACTGCCGGGTATTCTTTCGCAAGCTTCCCCAGACCGAGCGCACGGGCAAACAGCTCTACGCGAAGCCGGGGCAGGCGACGCAGAAGTTCGAGAATACCCTGGGCCACTTCGCGCGCGAGAAGGTGAGCCGCAGCCAGCAGCCGAGCATGGGCGGCTTCGGCGGCACGCTTGCCGTGATCCTGCGGGACGCCCTCGAGTTCGTCCTCGCCCATCCGACCGAGTTCATCATCCTGCGCTTCTCGCACACGTATCATCCCACGGAGTGCGTGGACGAGATCAAGAGGATCATCAGAGATCAGCGCTACGCCAACGCGGTGTTCAAGGAGCAGGGCAATCTCGCCACGCGCCGCATCGGCGACCTGCGCGGCAAGGTGATCATGGTCTTCGACGAGAAGTTCAATCATCACATCACGCCGACCGAGGGCATTCTGCGCTTCAAGAAATACTCCGACGGCCTCACCAACATCAGCGGACTGTCGACCTGCGGGACGTTTTCGAGCTCCCTCAAGATGTCGAAAGTGCACGAAGGGGCGATGTCGGCGGTCAACAAGCACCTGGCGCATCCGGCCGATCCCGGACATCTGCACTTCGTCTACTGGCAGCAGACCGCCGGCATCATCGGCGAGAAGGACGTGTTGAAGACCACGGTGGCGCCGCGCAAGCCCGGCCAGCAGTGGAGCGGCGGTGCGCATGCGAATCTCGCCGACTTCGCCGCGGAGCTGAAGCAGTTATACGACAACAACAGGGGCAGGATGCCGGCGAACGTGGTCTCGCACGACTTCGTGACCTCGGACACCTGCGAGAAGATCATTCGCCTCAATCCCGGGATCACCTGAAAGCACGGGGAATCGGGCGGACCCGGCTGACTGAGCCACGCGGCGGCGCTGAGCAGCGACAGGGACGTCGCGCGCCTCACCTGCGACAGCATCGCCTCGAGCCGCGTGCCAGTGCGTGCGCGGGCCGTCCGATCATTTCCCCGCGAGGGGTACGTCCCTGAAGCACTGCAAGGGGCCGGCTTCGGCCGGATCTGCATCGACCAGGGCATTCTCCGGCGGGAACGGGGCGCAGAGGTCGCAGGTCTCATCCTGCCGGGGGAAGCGATCCGAGGCATCATGCGTCGCGGAAACGAGGGGAGCCTCCCACTAAACTGCGGTAATCCTTGAAAAGTCATGTCTTTTCCTGCTATTTGTAGCGCAATTTCTCAGCCTCGTCTGGAGCATCGATGGCGCGCGCGAAGGTAGTCGAGTTCGACTATTACCAGTTCATCGGGCTCATGCGCCGTGCGACCGACGCGGGCAAGCGGATCGACAAGGCGGACGGCCAGCGCTGGGTGGATTACATAAAATCCCATGGAATCAATGAAGTAGGTGCCACCGCCATCGCCCGCCAGAAGTTCGAGCAGGCCATTGCAGTGATCATCGACGAGGGGCTCGACACGGACGGCTTATACTTCTACTCGAAGAACGACGAAGGTTGCCTGCGCCTGCAGACGATCGAGTGACCGGCGGGCGCGCTGCCGATCGCGGCGCGGCGGATGGGGCGGTCCGCCCGGGAGGACCGCCGCGGGGGCAACGAGAACACCCATGACCACCAAGTATCAGGACAATCGGTCCGTCAAGGTGACGAGTCCTTTCGGGCCGAACGTGCTCGTGTTCGCGAGCATGACCAGCGCGCAGCACCTGAGCCGGCCCTTCCAGTGCGACATTTCACTGCTCAGCGAGAGCGGGGATCTCGATCCTGACAAGATCCTCGGCAAACCGCTCGTGGTGTCGCTCGCGACGACGGGGCCGAGCCCGCTGCGCTACTTTCACGGCCTGGTCACCGAATTCCAGCAGGTCGGCTACGACGAGCGGATGCACCAGTACCGGGCCGTCACGCGGCCGTGGTTCTGGTTTCTCACGCGCACGGCCGACTGCCGCGTCTTCCAGAACCAGAGCGCGCCGGACATCTTCAAGCAGGTCTGCCAGAAGGCGGGCTTCAGCGACCTCGAAATGCACCTCGGCAGTCATCCGCAGCGCGAGTACTGTGTGCAGTACCGCGAGAGCGATTTCAACTTCCTCAGCCGGCTGCTCGAGCACGAAGGCATCTTCTATTACTTCGAGCATTCCGAGAACAAGCACGTCATGGTTCTCACCGACGACGTCGGCAACTGCAAGCCGGTCGAGGGCTACGATTCGGTGCCGTTCTATCCGGCGAGCGCGACGGACGCGCTGCGCGAGCGCGATCACCTCAGCACCTGGTCGTTCCAGAAATCCTTTCAGCCGGTCAGCTACGCGGCCCGCGATTATGATTTCGAGCGCCCCTCGCCCGTTCCGGCGGGCACATCCTCGATCTCGCGCTCGTACGAGGCATCGAAGTACGAAGTCTACGACTACCCGGCCGATGCGGACCAGGTCGGCTCGAACGGCTCGCAAATCACCTCCGACGGCGTCGAGCGCATCGCGAAACTGCGCGTGCAGGAGCTGCAGGTTTCCCAGATGGTTGCGCGCGGCGGCGGCGATGCCGCGGGGCTTGCGGCCGGACACGTGTTCAAGCTGAAGGGCTATCCGCGCAGCAGCCTCGACATCCAGTACCTCATCACCTCGACATCGATCGAGCTCAGCTCGCAGGCCTATTACGCGGGCTCGGGCGGGCAGACGCAGTTCACGATCGCCGTCGAGGCCGTCGATGCGCGCGAGCCGTACCGGCCGGCGCGGGTTTCGCCGAAGCCGATGATCCACGGCACGCAGACGGCCGTGGTGGTCGGGCCGAGCGGCGAGGAGATCTACACCGATCAGTTCGGGCGGGTGAAAGTGCAGTTCCCCTGGGACCGCTACGGCAAGCTCGACGAGAAGAGCTCGTGCTTCGTGCGCGTCGGGCAGCTCTGGGCCGGCAAGAGCTGGGGCGGCATCCACATCCCGCGCATCGGCCAGGAGGTGATCGTCTCGTTTCTCGAGGGAGACCCCGATCGGCCGATCATCATCGGCAGCGTTTACAACGGCGCGAACAAGCCGCCGTATCCGCTGCCGGATAACAAGACCCAGAGCGGCATCCGCTCACGCAGCTCGCTGCAGGGGACCGGCGAGAACTTCAACGAGCTGCGCTTCGAGGACAAGAAGGGCGCGGAGCTGCTGCTGCTGCACGCTGAGAAGGATCAGACCATCGAGGTGGAAAACGACGAGCAACACTCCGTCGGCCACGACCGCACCAAGAGCGTCAAGAACGACGAGACGACATCGATCGGCAAGGACCGGACCGAGTCCGTCGGCGGGAAAGAAAGCGTCACCGTGAGCAAGGATCGGACCAAGACCGTCCAGGGAAGCGAGACGATCGACATCGGCAAGGATTATGCGAAGAGCATCTCCGGCAGCCGCACGCTCTCGGTGACCAAGGACGAGAGCACGACGGTCAACGGCGGCCGCACCGAGCAGGTGGACAAGGACGAGCAGGTGAGCATCGGACAGAACCGCTCCCACAAGATCGGCAACAACGACACGCAGTCGGTCGGCCAGAAGCTCTCGATCAATGCCGGACAGACCGTCGAGATCGTGACCGGCTCGGCGAGCCTCACGATGAATCAGGACGGCACGATCACCCTGAAGGGTAATAACATCACGCTGTCCGGGGATGGTGACATCACCATCAAGGCCGGCGGCAACGTGGTCATCAAGGGCAGCAAGGTCACCCAGAACTGACGGGTGGCCCGCAGCATCCGTCCCGTCCAGGGACCGGCGTGGCCGAAACACAGAGGACAGCATGAGCGCAAATCGATCCGAGACGCCGACGCGCGCCGTTGGCGCTGAAGAGAAGACGGCTGAGGGCGAAACGGAGCTCGGCGCACTGCTGCGGGCCGAGTCGTTGCGCTCGCGGGCGGCGGCGGCGGCCGTCGTGCTGGGAAAGATCGTCACGGTCAATCCCGACGGCACGGTCCGCATCCAGGTCCCCGGCACCCCGGACTCGCGGCCCGCGCGTGTCGCGACGGATCTGTCGGCCGAGGTGCTGGCGGCGGCCGCGACCGAGGGCCGAGCGGCCGTTCTGGCATTCGAGCATGGCGATCCGACCCTGCCCATCGTGATGGGCCTCATGCGGCGGACCGGGCCCGCAACCGACGACGACGGCCGCGCACAGGAAGTCGATGCCCGGGTGGACGGCCGGCGCATTCATATCGTCGCGCAGGATGAGATCCTCCTCGAGTGCGGCAGCGCTTCGATCACGCTGCGCCGCAATGGCCGCGTCGTGATTCGCGGCGAATACGTGGAGACGTACTCCGAGGGAACCAACCGGATCAAGGGCGGGCAGGTACGGATCAACTGAGACGCCCGCCGCGATGCACGCCGTACGCAGCACCGCCGAACCCTATTGGGATCTGGTGGAACAGAGCCTCGAGGAGGCCGCCTTCCTCTGGAAGCGCTGGGAAGCGGATCTTGGCAGCCTCACGCGCAACCTCGATGAAGTCTGGACCTGGACGGAGGAGCGGCTGCACGGAGCGCTCGATGGCGTGCGGGTCGCCGGCGAGCAGGTCGTCGAGGTCACCGAGGCGGCGCTGCACGGAAAGGACATGGCCGCACGCAGCGCCGCGGCGCAGGTGCTCGCGGCCGGGACACCGGAGCGTGCCCGGAGCGCGCTCGCCGGCGCCGTCCGGGAGGCCCACGGGGCATCGCTGCACGCCCTGGCGCGCGGTATCGAGACCGCAGCGCTCGATGGGACCTTTACCCCGGTGACTGCCGCGCTCGCGGCCGCCGGCCCGGAGCACGCCGCCGCGCTCTGCCGGATCAAAGCCTTTCGGCGCGTGGCGCCGGGCCGAGAGGCGACCGACGCCTTGGAATCGGGCCTTGCGCAGCCGCAGGCGCAGGTGTTGCGCTCGCTCGCATACGCCGGAGATGACTCAATCGTGGCGCGCTCCGTGTCCTGGGGCTTGAGAAGTGCCGATCCGGAAATTCGCCGGGCCGCGATCGGCACCGGCATTCGACGCGCGCATGCTCCCGCGTGGCAAGCGGCAGTGGAGCTCTTGAGGCAACGCCACCCGGACTGCGCGCCTTTCCTCTCCTGCGTGGCGGCGCTCGGCTCACCCGAGGAGCGCGAGCTCGTGATCGCGGCGCTGCGGGAGCCGGCGCTGCAACAGCCGGGACTCTTTGCGCTCGCGTATGTCGGTACACCGCAGGCCGTTGAGATCGTCCTGTCCGGTATGCGCGATGAGAAGCTCGCCCGCGCCGCCGGCGAGGCGTACTGCGCCATCACCGGGGCGGAGCTGGCACGCGAGCAGCTTGCCGCGGCCGAGCCGCCCGACGGCCCCTCGCCCCCGCCTCTCGAGAAGGATGATCTCGATGCGTCTCCGGTGCCGAGAGCACACGAACTCTGGCCCGTGCCCGATCGTGCCGCAGTCGGGCGGCACTGGCAGGCGATCAAACGACAGTTTGCCGCGGACGTGCGGTACTGGCGGGGCCGCCCCCTCGACCTCGAGACGCTGATCGGCGCTGTCGAGACTGGACCGATGCTGCGCCGAGGCGACCTTGCGCTGGAGCTCTCAGTGCGCACCGGCGGCAAGTATGACGTGGAGCCCCGCGCTTTTGCGCAGGCCCAGCGAATCATGATGCGGGCGGCGCGCGCACGGCTCGCCGAACCGGCCGCGCGCTGACCAATGCTGCAGATCGACAATCAGACTCCGTTCTATGCCGTGCTTTCCGTCCTGCCCGATCGGGACGCCATCGACACGCTGTACGTGATCCTCAAGGCAACCCTCGTTCTGCGCCCCAAGCTCGCCCTGGCGAGCGCGCAATTGCCCGTGACGCTCGCCGACGAGTACTACGGCGATCCGAGCGACTCGAGCCTGAAAGCGGCCTCGGAGATCCACATCGGCAAGCCGGGGACGGACGTGCTCCTGATCGGCCGCGCCTGGGGCCCGCAGGGGCGGGCGGTTCGCGAGACCCTGGTTCGCGTCTCAGTCGCGGACCGTCAGAAATTCGTGCGGGTGCTCGGCGATCGAGTGTGGCAGCCGGACGGCACGCCCTCAGCGCCCGAGCCCTTCGAGGCGATGCCGCTCGTCTGGGAGCGCGCCTTCGGAGGCACCCATGCGCTGGAGGACCGCACGCTCGCCGAGGAGCGCAATCCCATCGGCATCGGCTACACGGGCAGGCGCTCCGCGCAGGAGCTCGCCGGTCAGCCGGTGCCCAATCTCGAGCATCCCGACGAGGCGCTCGAGCGGCAGGGACAGAATCCCACGCCCGCCTGCTTCGCGCCGACGGCGCCGCACTGGCTACCGAGACGGCGCTTCGCCGGCACCTACGACGAGAACTGGCAGCGCAGGCGCGCGCCGTATCTGCCGGCAGACTTCGATCCGCGCTTCCTCAGCTGCGCGGCGCCGGAGCTCGCGTTCGATCGCTATCTCGTGGGCGGCGAGTCGATCGAGCTCCACGGGGCAACGCCGGACGGGCCGATCGCGTTCGTGATCCCCGCGGCGAACCTGCAACTCGATGTGAGAGTCGCCGGCGGTGTCGAGCACCCCCCGGCGAACCTCGAGACCATCCTCATCGAGCCTGATAAGAATCGCGTCTGCTTCACCTGGCGGGCGGCGCTGCCCTGCGATCGCAAGGTGCTCAAGGTCGAAAAGGTCACGGTGCGGCGCCAGCGCGCGGGGGGCCTGGGCTGATGCCGGCTCGTATCATGGCAACTTCCGCCATCTGCCCGGCCGGGCGGGGCGTCGAGCAGCTGTGGGCGTCCATTCGCGCCGGGTTGTCTCGGATTGGCAGCTCGCGTGTGCTGGATCGGCATGCCGAGTCCATCCAGATGGGACTCGTGCCGGAAGAGGCTTTGGAGCCCGAGCTGCCCCCAGAGATCGATGCGTTGCCGCTGCCTTCCCGCGCGCGCCGGATGCTGCGGTTGGGGGTGCCGGCGCTGCGCTCGGTGCTGGAGAGCGCCGCAGAGCCGCCGCTGCGGCTTTTCCTCGGTCTGCCGCAGCTGAGCCTCGATGAGGCGCCCTGGCTGAGGGGCTTTTCGTTGTATCTCGCGAAGATGGCGGGCACGTCGCTCGATGTTCCGAATTGCCGCGTGGTGCCCTCGGGCAGGGCCGCCGCGCTCGTC
>JAJZLX010000088.1:0-2152 GCA_021850555.1 Pseudomonadota bacterium
ATCTCCGATCGGGGACCGGCACAGGCCATCGTAGACGATCCAGTTCGCGACAATGACGCCCAGCGCAATGCCGATTGCCGCGGGTCTTGACAACGCCATGACCGCCGGATCGATGAGATAGACAGCTGCATCCCGGAAGTACAGCAGACACAGGAGTAAGAAACCGGAGATCCAGGTCGTATATGCTTCCCAGTAGAACCAATGCAGTGTCGGCGGCAACGTCGGCGGGGCGACCCGGTACTTGCGCGAGCGATAAAATCCGCCCCCGTGAACCGCCCACACCTCACCGGCGACTCCCGGATCGACGGGCTCGGGACCGCTCGGCGGCTCCAGATGGTCATCGAGCCACACGAAATAGAAGGAGGCGCCGATCCAGGCGATTCCCGCGATGATGTGCAGCCACAGGACCAGCAGCCCGCACCACTCGAAAAGATAGTTCGTCAAGGAGTCACCTTCGGGTTGCCGAGTCCGCACGTGGGGCAGTCTTGTCCAATACAGGGATCGAGCCGAAACGCGCCGTGCGCGGACGATGGCGCAGCCGCAGCACAAACCTCACGCATGATTTGTCCGGCCACGGCCACCGCAATGATGGCCGGCCATTTGCCCCGGATCCCCTCGATCCCGATGGGGCACACCAGCCGCGCGACCACGTCGTCGTGCACGCCCGCCCGCCGCAGATGCGAGCGAAAGCGTGCCGACTTGCTCTCCGAGCCGATCAGGCCCAGCCAGGCAAAATCGTTCCGCTGCAGCACCTCGTGACACAGTCTGAAATCCAGAGGATGGCTGTGCGTCATGACGAGGAAGTACGTTCCGCTCGGAGCCTCTGCGACGCTGGCAACAGGATCCGGCTCATAACGCACGCCGGGGGTGTCTCGTAGCTGCGGACGCGAATCGATCCAAGTCACGCGCAGGGGCAGTTCGAGCAGAATCCCGGCGACAGCCAGGCCCACGTGTCCGGCGCCGTAAAGCCAAACGGCCGGGAATTGCGCATCCAGACGCTCGCGCAATATCAGCTGACCCGAAGTGTCGTCGGAGAGGACCATCGGCGCGCGCAGCCCCTGCGCCGCATCATCCGGCGCGCACAGGAGGCGGCGCTGCACATGGCCTTGCCCGAGAGTACTCACAAGAAACGTGGGACCTTTCGTACACGCATCAGTTGCCGCGCGCAACAGGTCCAGGTCCGCCCGCGTGAATCGGTCAAGCCAAGTGGACACGACCCCGCCGCAACACTGTCCAAAGTCCGTCCCGAGCACTGACTTGCGCACTCGCGCCGCGGTACTCCCGTCGGTGAGCAATTCACGCGCGGCCGCAATGATTTCCCACTCCAGTCGGCCGCCGCCTATGGTCCCCACGCAGGCACTTTCCCCAATCAGCATGAACGCGCCGGTTTCACGCGGAGTGGACCCGCGAGTCTCGGCAACGACGACGCGCACCACCGCGAGGTCGCGCCTGAGCATTTCGATCAGCGTCGCCACCCAATCGTCGGGCAACCGGCTCGCATGTCCCCCATTCATGCCGTCGCGCTCACGCGGCCGTTTCGGCCCCCACCGGGGGCTCTATGCCGCCTTTTGCGTCGGCACCGACCGCCGCCAGTGCGCGTAACACGGCTTCCGGGGTCGCGGGCGCGGCGAGTTCGGCCAATTGGCCGCGGGATCCACAGCTTGCGATCGCGTCGCGAATAGCCAGCAGAGTCGAAATGGACAACATCAGCGGCGGCTCGCCCACCGCCTTGGAGCGATAAATCGTGTCCTCCCGATTCGGCTGATCATCGAGCAGCTGCACGTTGAAGTGCGGCGGCCAGTCGCGTGCCGTGGGAATCTTGTACGTCGAGGGTGCGTGCGTGCGCAGCTCGCCGGCGGAGCTCCACCACAATTCCTCGGACGTGAGCCATCCGACGCCCTGCAGAAACCCGCCTTCGATCTGTCCCAGATCGATCGCGCGGTTCACGGAGTTGCCTGCATCGTGCAGGATGTCCACCCGCAGCAGCTGTGTCTCGCCCGTGAGTACATCCACGGACACTTCGCTGACCGCGGCGCCGTAGGCGTAATAGAAGAAGGGCCGTCCTCGCAACGCCTTCCTGTCCCACCCGATCTTCGGCGTGCGGTAGTAGCCGGTCGCGGACAGGCAGATCCGGGCGGCATTGGCCTGCTGC
>JAJZLX010000088.1:2162-10029 GCA_021850555.1 Pseudomonadota bacterium
AGCAAACACCTGCCCATCGCAGAAGCTGACCTCCGAGAGGTCGGCGCGGCAGGTTTCGGCCGCGAACTGCGCCAATCTCTCCCGGATCGCCCGCGCAGCCGCCTGTGCGGCTTTGCCGTTCAGGTCCGTGCTCGATGAGGCCGCGGTGGCCGCGGTATTGGGCACCTTGGAGGTGTCGGTTGCCGAAACCCGGACGGCCGCAAGCGGCAGCCCCAGCTCGTGCGCGACGATCTGCGCCACTTTCGTGAACAAACCCTGTCCCATTTCCGTACCGCCGTGATTCACCAGCACGGTGCCGTCGGTATAGACGTGCACCAGCGCCCCGGCCCTGTTCCACATGGTCGCCGTGAAGGAGATGCCGAACTTGACGGGTGTGAGGGCAATACCCCGCTTGACGATCCGGTGCTTCGCGTTCCACTGCGCAACTCGCGCGCGGCGCTCGTGGTATGCGCTGCTCGCCGCGAGGCGCTCCACCAGGTGCTCGATGATGTTGTCCTCTACGGTTTGTCCGTAATGAGTCACGTTCCGGGAGGTCGTTCCGTAGAAATTCCGCTGCCGGACCGCCAGCGGATCGAGGCCGAGCTTTCGGGCAATGGAGTCGATGATCTGCTCGATTACCACCATCCCCTGCGGTCCGCCAAATCCGCGAAACGCGGTATTTGACACCGTGTGCGTCTTGCAGCGGCAGGAGACGATCGCGACGTTCTCCAGGAAGTACGCGTTATCGATGTGCATCGCGGCGCGATCGTTGACCGGTCCGGACAGATCGGCGGAGTAACCACACCGCGAGGCCAACAGAACGGTCAGTCCCAGAATTCTACCCGTGGAATCGAAGCCGACTTCGTAATCCGCCAGAAAGTCGTGCCGCTTGCCGGTCATGAGCATGTCCGTATCGCGATCGAGCCGGAGTTTAACGGGGCGGCCCGTCTTGTCGGCCAGCACCGCGGCGGCGGCCGCAATCAGCGCCGGCTGGGTCTCCTTTCCCCCGAACCCGCCGCCCATGCGCCGGCATTGCACGACAACCTGGTTTGCGCGCTTCGCCAGCGCATGAGCGACGATCTGCTGCACCTCCGAAGGATGCTGAGTCGAGCTGATGATCAGCATCCCGCCATCCTCCTGCGGAATCGCGCTGGCAATCTGCCCTTCGAGATAAAAGTGGTCCTGTCCGCCCATCGTCACGGTGCCCCGTAGCCGATACGGCGACTGCGCCAATGCCGCTTGCGGCCGGCCGCGCTCGAAGTGTTCCGTCGGCACCACCATCGCCTGCGCCGCCAGCGCAGCGCGAATATCGAGAATGGCCGGAAGCGGCTCATAGTCGATACATGCACGCGTTGCGGCCCTGCGTGCCGCGGTGTAGCTCGTCGCGGCAACCGCAAACAGAGGCGCGCCGGCATACTGCACGATGCCGGGAGCGAAAATCGGGTCGTCGTGCAGGATGCTGCCGTAGTTGTTTTCCCCTGGCACGTCGTCCGCGGCGACGACTGCGATCACCCCGGGAGAGGCCAGTACCGGCGTCGTATCCATCGAGCGAATGCGGCCATGCGCGATCGTGCTCAGGCCGAACGCCGCATGCAGAACATTCGCCGCAAGCGGTATGTCGTCCGCATACAAGGCCTGCCCGCGCACGTGCAGGTGGGCGCTTTCGTGCCGGATGCTCATTCGAGGCCCACGGCCGCAAGGGCCTCGGCAGTGCGTGTGGGCTCGCGCGGATCACTGTGCTCGAAATAGAACCGTCGCAGCAGATTGGCAGCCGCCTGTAAACGATAGGCCCCGGTGGCGCGCAGATCGGTCAGCGGCGTGAAGTCCTCGGCGAGACGGGCCGCCGCCGCGTCAATGCCGGCTTCGCTCCACTCTGCTGCGAGCAACGCCCTTTCGGTCGCGGGAGCGCGGGCGGCTACCGCCGCCATCCCGCCGAACGCGAGCCTGGCGTATTGAACCCGCCCGGCTTCGATCCGCACGGCGAATGCAGCCGCGACGGCGGAAATGTCCTGATCGAACCGCTTCGATACCTTGTATGCCGAAACCCACAGCCCGGCGCTCGGCAGGGGTATTCGCACCGAGACGATGAACTCCCCCGGTGCGAGGTCCTTGCGCTGATACCCCAGATACAGCCGGTCCACGGGCACATGTCGCGTCCTCGGGCCACAGCGTAACTCGACCTCGGCGCCGAGGGCGATGAGGACCGGGATGCTGTCGCCGATGGGCGAACCGTTGGCGAGATTCCCGCACAGCGTACCGGAGTTGCGCACCGGAGGAGACCCGAATCGTTGCGCCATTTCCGCAAGGTCCGGGTACAGGCCAACGAGCGATTCCCAGGCGTCGGTCAGCGAGACCGCGGCGCCCACCCGCAGGCCATCGGCCTCGCGGCGGATGGATTTGAGCGCGCCGACATTGCCGATGTAGATGATCGGTGGCAGGTCGCGCAACTGCTTCGTGACCCACAGGCCGATATCCGTTCCGCCCGCCAGCAGCACAGACCCCGGATCGGCCTCGAGCGCAGAGGCAACCTCATCGACGGTTCGCGGCGCACGGAAGCCGGGTAGCCGCAGCGGCTCGTCCCTCTGTAGGGCATCGAGCCGCGCGCGATGAGCTTCCCTGGTCGTCGCGTCACGGGACCAATGCGCCGGGTCGGGATAAGAACCCATCCGCACACCGGCCTCGATGATGGGACGATAACCGGTACACCGGCACAAGTTACCGGCCAAGGTTTCGATGACAGTTTCGCGCGACGGCGTTGCGTCGCGCAGATACAGGGCAAACAGCGACATCACGAATCCCGGAGTGCAGAACCCGCACTGCGAGCCGTGATGATCCATCATCGCCTGTTGCACTGGATGTGGTGTGCCGTCCGGCCCCGCCAGGCTCTCTACGGTCACCAGTTCCTGTCCGTCGATGGTGGGGAGGAAGCGGATGCAGGAATTCACCGCGCGATAGTTGATGCTGCGACCGTCCGCCGTGCGTTCTCCCAGCACGACGGTACATGCGCCGCAGTCGCCCTCGGCACAGCCTTCCTTGGTTCCCGTGCGATGAGCGACCTCTCGCAGGTATTCCAGCACCGTCATGGTTGGCGAACAGTTGTCCACACGCTCAATTTTACCGTCGAGAAGGAAGTACACCTCTTGCCGCCCCGCCGGGCGAGACGGCTTGATTTGCGGTGTATCGGGCACTTCAGCCTCCGCGGTAGACGCAATAGCTCCAGGGCGCGATAAGCAGCGGCACGTGATAGTGCTGCGAGGGATCCGCGACCCCGATCCGGATTACCGCCTCTTCGAGAAAAGCCGGGTCCGGCAGCGCCACGCCGCGGCCGCGGAAATAGCTTCCGATGTGGAAGGTGAGCGCATAACGCCCTGCCCGCAAGCTTTCCCCCGACAGCAGAGGCGCGGGCAGTCGGCCGTCCACACCCGTCGTCGCCCACACGGGGCGGGGCGCCGCCGCAGGGGGCCATTCCTGCACTTCGATTCGCAAGCCCGAAGCCGGCAATCCCGCGCTGATATCGAGCACGTGCGTGGTCAGTTGTCCCATTTCCGGCGATTTCAGACGTGATTCGGGAAACCTGGTCCCTTCAGCATAACCGTGTGGTGCGCCGCGTGGAAGTTGCCGAGCGCCCGCGGCCGAGTATATCGCCTGTTCCGCGGACCATCGCCCCAGATACGTCAACAGGCCGCTCTAAAAAAGGCAATTCACGGCCATTCGGCGAGTTCCCTCGGCCGATGCAAGCTCGAAACGATACCCTGAAGGCCAAGGCGGCCGCCGCAAGTCATCCGGTGACGTCAGGATCTGATGCACCCTGCGTATCGATTCGGAACACCGCGGTCAGCGTGTCCGAATGGACACGGTGCTGGGCGGGCCCGTCGATGCTGCACGCGGTGGCGGTCAGCTGCCGGAATTGTCGCGGTGATGGACCAACCGGCCGGCGACGTATGTCGCGCGAATGCAGTTTTGGTCGCCCAGTGCCAGGAGAACATCCAGCGTCTCCTCGAGGCTGTCGGCGAAGCGCAGCCGCTCGCGCAGCAAGGTGTTGGCGGCAAGGTCCAGCACCGTGAAGTCGGCCGAGTAACCGGGGGCAAGTCGCCCGATGCGATGATCCAGGTACAGCGCGCGCGCCGAACCGAGCGTGGCGAGGTAGAAGGCGCCGTGCGCCGAGAGCGTCTCGCCGCGCAGAGCGGCAATCTTATAGGCCTCGTTCAATGTCACCAAGGGAGAGAAACTGGTGCCTGCGCCGATATCGGAACCGAGCGCCGTGCGCACCGGATTGCCCGCAATCAAGGCGCGGCGCAGATCGAACAGCCCGGAGCCGAGGAACAGATTGGAAGTGGGACAGTGCACTACCGCGGCGCCCGCCTGTGAGAGCCGGTCCCACTCACGCGGCGAAAGATGCAGCGCATGACCGAACAGACAGCGGGATCCGACCAGACCCGCGCGGTCATAGACATCAAGGTAATCCCGGCTGTCCGGAAACAGCTTGCGCACCCAGTCCACCTCGCCGAGACTTTCCGCAAGATGGGTCTGCATATAGACGCCGTCGCTTTCCGCAAACAGGGCCCCGGCCGCCTCGAGCTGGGCCGGGGTGCTGGTGGGAGCGAAACGGGGAGTAACGGCATAAAACAGCCGATCATGCCCGTGCCAGCGCGCGATCAAGCGCTTCGATTCATCATATCCGCGCTGAGCGGTATCGAGCAGCATCGCCGGCGCATTCCGGTCCATGAGCACCTTGCCGCCGCCGGCGCACAGACCGAGACGTGCCGCTTCCTCGAAATAGGCGTCGACCGACGCGGGATGAACGGTGCAATAGGACACGGGGGTCGTGACGCCGGCCGCCAGTTCCTGGGCAAAGAACAGACGGGCCACTTTCCGGCAGAACTCCAAATCGCCGTAGCGCTGCTCCATCGGAAAGACGTACGTCTCCAGCCACTCGAGCAGCGGCTTGCCGCATCCGCCGATGACCGGTGTCTGCGCATAGTGGACATGAGCGTCGATGAAGCCGGGCATCAGCAGAGCGTCATGATACTCGTGGAGCTCGGCGTCGACCGGCACGCGCCCCGAAGCAAAGGGCCCGGCATAAGTCAATCGGCCATCGGCCACCAGCACCAGCCCGTCGCTCTCATGATGCACGCAGGCGGCCGGATCGGCCTCGAAGGGATTTGCCTCGTAGCTGAGCAGGGGTGCGCGAATCGCGAGCCCAACCGGTTGGGCGGCAGTCACGTGATGGTCCTCATGTGCGGCATGCATCCGCCGCGGGAACCGCCGCAGGACCGGGAGCGGTCGTCCCGAGGTAGACCAGCGCGGCGACCGCGGCACCGACGAAGAACGAGATATCGCCGAATCGAGGGAAATCGGCGGCAAACCAACCCACGAAAACCGGCGGTTGGTTCCAGAAGGGCACGCTGCACAGCAGGCCGGACAGCCAGGCGAGGAAGCCTGCCGTCGTCACATCGATATGGGAAAGGCGCGAGACCCGCGGGCGCACATGCGCAATGGCCATGACCGGGAAGCGCGGGAAAATCACATAACCGAGGAAGAACAGCAACAGTTCATAATCCTGGTAGAAGTTCCGATACGTAATCAGCGCGATGAGCAGCCCGATGCCGCCGGTGAGAAGCGCCGCCTGCCATTGCTTCATACGCACGCCCGAGGCCAGTGCCGAGAGGCCGGCCGAGTAGATGTTGAGCACGTTGGGGCTGATCGTGCCGACCACGATGGCGATGATCAGCGGCACGCGGAACCACCCCGGAAGCCAGGGGCTGAACAAGTCTGCCGGCGTCTTCAATGCAATCGTTCCACCGAGAATGGCGCCGAGCACCTCCAGCCAAGTCGATGAGACAAAGCAGCCGATGCAGGCGTTCCAAAACACGCCTCTCTTGACAGCGGCGCGGTTGGTCTGATAGCGCATGTAGCGCGAATAGTCTCCCGAAAACAGAATCCAACCTCCCAACCACGACAGCATGACGGAGACGGTGAGCAGAAAAGCGCCCGATCGGCCGCCGACCATGGCGAGCTTGACCGGATCTGCGGCCGGCAGCCGGGATATGTGCGCCAGGGTCATGATCGTCAGCACGGCGAATACGGCGCTGAGAAACCAGAAAAACGTCTTTTCCGCCTTGATGATGAAGTCGTGGCCAATTATCGCTATCAACACCTGGACGAGGGTAAGGCCAGTTATGCTCGCGGCCAGGTTGAAGCCCAGTACGTGCTGGACGAAATAGGCGCCGATCACGGTATTGATCGCGAACCAGGAGAATCCGCTCAGGAACGTGAGCGAGGACAGGACGCGATTTCCAGACCGCCCGAACCACCGCTCGCAGGTGATCATCATGGGCAGGCCGTAGTCGACACCGTAAGTGGAAAACAGTCCGAGCAGCAGACAGCCGATCACGTTGGCGCTGAGTATGCCCAGAACCGCATCCAACAGCGAAAGACCGAATACCCCGGTGGCGATCGCCCCGGTCGTGATCGTGGCGAACTCGACATTGACGGCCATCCAGAGGCCGAAGAGGTGGGACGGCTTGCCGTAGGATTCCTCAGCCGTGACCTGGGCGAGACCCTTGTTCTCAATCATGACGTGCGACCTGGACCTTCTGAGGGCGGGCGGCTGGACCGGGATCCCGCCTCATCGTCGCGACCCGGTCACGATGCGCGGTGGTCAGAATACGAAACTCCGCCGGAGGCGGCCGACGCCGCCCGACGCGTCGCAACACTCCTCGCGAGAGCGGCATGTGCATTGCTTCCCTGCCGCGGGAATCCCGACAGTCGGGGCGACAGTTCAGGATCGCCGGCCGCGGTTGCATACATGAATGACGACTCAAGCGTGGATCAGGGGCAGCGGTCGGAGGCCACCCTCGCGCACGATGAACGTTGCGATATCAGGGACACCCGTGCCCGCACGAATACTGGCGAAGATGAACGGCTTGTCGCCACGCATGCGCCTGGCGTCGATGTCCATCACCTCGAGGCTCGCTCCCACCAGCGGAGCCAGGTCGATTTTGTTGATGATCAAAAGATCGCTGCGCGTGATCCCAGGTCCGCCTTTGCGTGGAATCTTGTCGCCCGCCGCGACGTCGATGACATAGAGCGTGATATCCGCCAGCTCGGGACTGAAGGTGGCGGCGAGATTATCGCCACCGCTTTCAATGAGAATGAGGTCGAGAGCCGGGAAGCGCCGACGCATCTGCGCGATGCCCGCCAGATTGATCGAGGCATCTTCGCGGATGGCGGTATGCGGGCAACCGCCGGTCTCGATGCCCAGGATACGCTCCGGGGCCAATGCCCCGGCGCGCAGCAGAAATTCGGCATCTTCCTTCGTATAGATATCATTGGTAATCGCGGCGATCTCGTGGCTGCCGCGAAAAGCCCGACACAGCCCCTCCATCAGTGCCGTCTTGCCCGACCCCACCGGGCCGCCGATCCCCACCCGCAGAGGCCCATTTGAACTCATGCGCCCGTCTCCCGGTTATCATCAATCATGCGTTGCCGTCCTCGCCTCATGAGCGAAACAGCCGCGTTTCCTGTGCTTCGTGGCACATCGAGGCGATTTCGGCTCGAAACCCGCAGCCGCCGATGTCCTCGGGAGAAATCGAGCGAGCTCGGGCCGCCGCCCGAATCAGTACCGGCTCCAGCTCGGCAAGAGCCTCGACCCCAGCGCTCTGACCCAATGGTACGAGCCTGACGGCCGCGGAAATCAGGGTCGAGGCCTGGGCGATCAGAAAGGCCAGACAGGTCGCATCCTCTCCGATCTGATGCGCCGCAGCAAGCGCGCCGACGGCAACCGGATAAGGCAGCGCCTCGCCGAGCCAGCCTGGCCGCCAGGGTCCCGCGGCGCGCAGAAACGCAGCACCCTGCGCCAGTGTTTCCTCTGCCCGTTCGCGCGGTA
>JAJZLX010000539.1 GCA_021850555.1 Pseudomonadota bacterium
GAGCCTTGTACCACTAGCCAACTATCAATCGAGCCGATGAGCCGGCCGGACGCGCCCTCCCAGAGATCAGGGACAGTCGATCGGTTCCTGGGTTGCTTGGCGTCTCTCGTGAATCGCCACGAGATGCGAGCATGATGTCGAATTACCACCCACGAAATGATTTTGTTTCCGAGGTACCGACTTCAATTCCAAGGAAAAGGACTTTGATTCGGGCGCACAATTATTGTTTCTTTCTACCGGCGCGTCACTCCACCGTGACGCTCTTCGCGAGGTTCCGCGGCTGATCGACGTCCGTTCCCTTGAGCACCGCGACGTGGTACGCGAGCAGCTGCAGCGGCACGGTGTAGACGGCGGGGGCCTGGAACCAGGTCACGTGCTTCGGCATCTCGATCACGGTGACCCCGTCACTCGCCCGGATTCCCGACTCCGGGTCGGCGAACACGATGAGCTCGCCGCCGCGGGCGCGGACCTCCATGAGGTTGGATTTGAGCTTCTCCAGCAGGTCGTTGTTGGGCGCCACCGCGATCACCGGCATGTCGACGTCCACCAACGCCAGCGGCCCGTGCTTGAGCTCGCCCGCGGGATAGCTCTCGGCGTGGATGTAGGAGATTTCCTTGAGTTTCAGCGCGCCCTCCATGGCGATGGGATACAGCGCCCCGCGGCCGAGGAACAGCGCATGGCGCTTGTCGGCGAATCGCTCGGCGAGCCGGTGGATGAGGGGGTCCAGGGTGAGCGCCTTTTCGATGAGTCCTGGCAGTTCCACGAGGCGCGTCACCAGGCCATGCTCGCGCTCTGCGTCGGCGCCGTGGTGGCGGGCGAGCGCGACGGTGAGCATGGACAGCGCGGCGAGCTGGGTCGTGAACGCCTTGGTCGAGGCGACGCCGATCTCGGGGCCGGCGCGAGTCAGCATGACCAGCTCCGACTCCCGCACCAGCGAGCTCTCCGGCACGTTGCAGATGGCGAGCGCGCACAGATAGCCTGACTGCCTGGCGAGGCGCAGCGCCGCCAGCGTGTCCGCGGTCTCGCCGGACTGGGAGATGGTGACGAAGAGCGAATTGGGCGGCACCAGCGGATTGCGGTAGCGATATTCGCTGGCGATGTCGACGGCGCAGGGAATGCGGCAGATCTGCTCGATGAAGTAGCGGGCCACGGATGCCGCGTGGAAGCTCGTCCCGCAGGCCACGATGTGCACTCCGGCGACCCGCTTGAACACATCGGTCGCGGCCGGGCCGAAGGCGGCCTCGAAGAGCCTCCCGTTGGCCACGCGCTCGGCCAGGGTGTCGGCGACGGCCCGCGGCTGCTCGTGGATTTCTTTCAGCATGAAATGGCGGAACGGTCCTTTCTCGGCGGCATCGGCGCTGAGCTCGCTCTCGCGCACGGGCCGTTCGGCGATGTTGCCGTCGCGGTCGATGACGCGCACCGTCTTGCGGCGGATCTCGGCGACATCACCCTCCTCTAGGAACTGGAATCGCCGCGTCACCGGCAGCAGCGCCGCGACGTCGGAGGCGACGAAGTTCTCCTCCACCCCGAGGCCGATCACCACCGGACAGCCTTCACGCGCCGCCACCAGGCGCTCGGGGTCCCGCTCGCTCACCACCGCCAGCGCGTAGGCCCCTTCGAGCTCCGCCACGGTGGCGCGCACGGCCTTGAACAGATCGCCCAGGGTGTCGAGGTGGTAATGGATGCGGTGTGCGACGACCTCCGTGTCGGTCTCGGAATCGAAACGGTAGCCCCGGCGCTCGAGGTCCTCACGCAGCTCCTCGTGGTTCTCGATGATGCCGTTGTGGACGATGGCAAGGCCCCCAAGGGAGACATGAGGATGGGCGTTGCGCTCGCTCGGCACCCCGTGGGTCGCCCAACGGGTGTGGGCGATACCGACCTGGCCGCCGGCCGGGGCGCTCTCGAGTGCCTCCTCGAGCATCTTGACCTTGCCGACGGTGCGCAGCCGGGCGAGCCTGCCGGACTCGATTACCGCCAGACCCGCCGAGTCGTAGCCGCGGTACTCCAGCCGGCGCAGGCCTTCCATCAGGATGGGGACGATGTTCCGCTCGGCGATCGCTCCGACGATTCCGCACATACTGGCCAGCTCTTACCGGTCGAAAGTCCGCAGTTTGCCTGATTCTCCGGCCGGAGGGCGAGGCGCAGCGCCGCGGAACGTGAGACTGTGCTCAGCCGGCGACGCGGGCTGCGGTGGCTGCGGATGGACCGAGGGACGAGCAGCGCCTTAGCCTACCCGTATGAGCAAGTTGCACCGCAGCGAGGCGGGCACGCAGGGCGCGCGGCGGATCGCCTGTGCGCAGATGACCGATGCGCTGCGCGCTCTCGAGCGCCGGCCCCTGTCGGACGGGGATGTGCATTCGGCCCGCAAGAGCCTGAAAAAGGCCCGCGCCATGCTTCGGCTGCTGCGCCCGGCGATCGGCGATCGGGCCTATCGCAGGGAAAACGCCCTCCTGCGCGACACCGCCCGTCCGCTCAGCGAGGTCCGCGACGCCAAGGTGCTCCTGCAGACGCTCGAGCGCCTGGAGCGCCGCTGGCGGGCTCACGGCAGCCCCTCGCCGGTGGAGGAGCTTCACCGTATGCTGCGCCGTGAGCGCGCCGATATGCGGCGGCAGCTGCTGCGGGGATCGAAGCCGTTCATCGGACAGCTTGCGGCGCTTCGCGAAGCGCGACGCTGCGCGAGTCGGTGGAGCGTGGGCCGAAAGGGCTGGTCCATATTGGGCGCGGGCCTTGCGCGCGTTTACGGTCAGGCGCGCCGGGCCCTCTCCCGCGCCGAGTCCGATCATGCCGCCGCGACCCTGCACGAGTGGCGCAAGCAGACCAAGTACCTCTGGCACCAGCTGCAGGTTCTCGAGCCGCTGGGCGCCCCGGTCGGGCGGCTGGCGCAGACGGCACACGGCATCGCAGACGCTCTAGGCGAGGATCACGATCTATCGGTCCTGAGGGCCAGGATCGCAACGAGGGCACCCGCGCTCGCGGGCCGCCGGCGGCTGCTCTCGTTGATCGACCGACGCTCGACTCATCTCAGGGCGCAGGCCCTCACCTTGGGGCGTGAACTGTACGCCGAGTCCGAGCCGGCCTTCGAGAGGCGCCTGCACGCGCTCTGGCGGGCCTGGAGGCGCAAGCCCCACGCCCGCGCGCCGGGACGAGAGCTCAGGTCTTCGGCCGCTTCACGGGCCGGACCCACCCCTCGATCGTGGTCTGGCGGGCGCGGGCGACGGTGAGCTTGCCGGCAGGGACCTCTGCGGCCACCGTGGAGCCGGCGGCGATCGTGGCTCCCTTGCCCACGGTGATCGGCGCGACCAGCACGCTGTTTGATCCGGTATGGACATCATCCCGGATGACGGTGAGATGCTTGTTGGCTCCGTCGTAATTGGCGATGATGGTGCCTGCGCCGATGTTGACACGCGCGCCGACTTCGGCATCACCGACATAGGAGAGATGATTGGCCTTGGAATCCTCTCCCAGGGAGGAGTTCTTGACCTCGACGAAGTTGCCGATGTGCACTCCGTCGGCGAGCGTGGCGGTCGGCCGCATGCGCGCGAAGGGCCCGATCCGGGCCGAGGCGCCGATGGCCGCGCCGTCGAGCACGCAGAAGGGGAAGATTTCGGTGTCATCGCCGATCTCGCAGTCGCGGATGACACAGCCGGGGCCGATGCGCACGCGATCCCCGAGCTTCACGGTTCCTTCCAACACGACATTGACGTCGATGAAGACATCGGCGCCATGCATCACCCGGCCGCGCACATCGAGCCGCGCCGGATCCGCGACCGTCACGCCGCCCAGCATCAGATCGCGTGCGGCGTTGCGCCGGCACACCGCCTCCAGGAGCGCGAGCTGCGCCTTGTCATTGACGCCCAACGCCTCGATCGGATCGCCGAGCATGAGAGGATTGACCGTGATGCCCTGCCCGACTGCCATCCCGATGACATCGGTCAGGTAGTACTCTCCCTGGGTATTGTCGTTGCCCAGGCCGGCGAGCCAGGCCTTGAGCAACCGGGCCGGCGCGGCCAACACCCCCGTGTTGCACTCGCTCAGGGCGAGCTCGGTGGCGGAGGCGTCCTTTTGCTCCACGACGCGTGCGACGTGGCCGGCCGGGTCGCGGACGATCCGGCCATAGCCCTCGGGGCTCTCCGGCCGCATCGTAAGCAGTGCCAACTGCCCGGGGAGGCTGAGCGCGACCAGGCGCGCGAGCGTGTCCGGGTCGAGAAGCGGCACGTCGCCATAGAGCACGAGCACCTGGTGATCGTCCGGAACGTGCGGCATCGCCTGCAGCAGCGCATGACCGGTGCCCAGGCGCTCAGTCTGCTCCACCCACGTCACCGGCTCGGCGGCCAGCGCCTCTCGCACCCGCTCGCCGCCATGGCCGTATACGACTTGGATCGACTGCGGGGAGAGCGCGCGGGCGGTGTCGATGACGTGCTTGAGGAGCGGCCGCCCGGCGAGCGGCTGCAGCACTTTCGGCAGACGGGACTTCATCCGCCTGCCCTCGCCGGCCGCGAGGATCACGGCCGAGAGAGGCGCAGCGGC
This sequence comes from Pseudomonadota bacterium, assembly GCA_021850555.1. The sequence continues at coordinate 4,528 of JAJZLX010000539.1, forward strand.
GGAGTCTGGTCGGCTCATGGCGCCATCACGGTCCACGATGGCCGCTCTGCCTAGCTGTGCTGCTTGCGCAGCCGCGCAATGATCTTCAACTGCGCCGCCGCTCGGGCCAGCTCCGCCAGCGCCTCGGCCTGCGTGATGTGCCCGCTGCGGTCCTTGAGAGCCTCCTCGGCGCGCTGTTTGGCGGCGAGCGCCGCCGCCTCATCGATGTCCTTGGCGCGCAGCGCCGTATCGGCGAGCACCGTGACCTTGCTCGGCTGCACCTCGATCGCTCCGCCGCCGACGAAGAAGAACTGCTCGGTCCCGTCCGGCAGATGGACCCGCACCTCGCCCGGCTTGAGCATCGAGAGCAGCGGCGCGTGCCTCGGCGCCACGCCGATATCCCCTTGGGAGGCCGGCGCGACCACCAACGTCGCCGGACCCGAGAAGATCTCGCCCTCGGCGCTGACGATGTCGACTTGAATGGTGTGCCGTTCGGCCATTTGGGGTTTTCCTACTGCAGCGTCTTCGCCTTGGCGACCGCCTCATCGATGGTGCCGACCATGTAGAAGGCCTGCTCGGGCAGCTGGTCGTACTCGCCGCTGATGATGCCCTTGAAGCCGCGGATGGTCTCGGCGAGCGGCACGATCTTGCCGTCCTGCCCGGTGAACACCTTGGCCACGTTGAAGGGCTGCGACAGGAAGCGCTGCACCTTGCGGGCACGGTACACGGTCTGCTTGTCTTCCTCGGACAGCTCGTCCATTCCGAGGATGGCGATGATGTCCTGAAGCTCCTTGTAGCGCTGCAGCACCGCCTGCACGCCGCGTGCGGTGTTGTAATGCTCCTCGCCGACGACCAGCGGATCGAGCTGGCGGCTGGTGGACTCGAGCGGGCTCACCGCCGGATAGATGCCCATCGCGGCGATCTGCCGATCGAGCACCACCGTCGCGTCGAGGTGCGCGAACGTCGTGGCCGGCGAAGGATCGGTGAAATCGTCCGCCGGAACATATACCGCCTGGATCGAGGTGATCGAGCCGGTCTTGGTCGAGGTGATGCGCTCCTGCAGCGCGCCCATCTCCTCGGCGAGCGTCGGCTGGTAGCCCACCGCCGAAGGCATGCGCCCGAGCAGCGCCGAGACCTCGGTGCCCGCGAGCGTGTAGCGGTAGATGTTGTCGATGAACAGCAGCACGTCGCGGCCCTTGCCGCCGTCCTCGCGCACGCCGTCCCGGAAGTGCTCGGCCATGGTGAGGCCGGTGAGTGCCACGCGCAGACGGTTGCCCGGCGGCTCGTTCATCTGACCATAGACCATGGCCACCTTGGAGTTGGACAGATCCTTCGGATCGATGACTCCGGACTCGATCATCTCGTGATAGAAGTCGTTGCCCTCCCGGGTGCGCTCGCCGACTCCGGCGAACACCGACAGGCCGCTGTACTGCTTGGCGATGTTGTTGATGAGCTCGAGCATGTTGACCGTCTTGCCGACGCCCGCGCCGCCGAACAGGCCGACCTTGCCGCCCTTGGCGAACGGCACCAGAAGATCGATCACCTTGATGCCCGTGACCAGCAGCTCCTGGCCGCCGGCCTGCTCTTCGAAGGACGGCGGCGGGCGGTGGATGGGCAGTTGGTCGGACGACTCGACCGGACCGCGGTTGTCCTGCGGCGTGCCGAGTACGTCCATGATGCGCCCAAGGGTCGCCTTGCCGACGGGCACGGTGATCGGGGCTCCCGTGGCCGTCACGGCCAGACCCCGCTTCAGACCCTCGGAGGGGCCCATGGCGATTGCGCGCACGATGCCGTCGCCGAGCTCCTGTTGCACCTCGAGGGTGAGGTCGTGGTCCTTGAGCTTCAATGCCTCGTAAACGCGCGGAATGGCCTCGCGCGGGAACTCGACGTCGATGACGGCGCCGATGATCTGGGTGATCTTGCCTTCGGCCATGCTTGCCATGTTTGGTCTCTCTTGAGTATTCATACTGCTGACGCCCCCCCGACAATTTCCGCCAGCTCCTTGGTGATCGCGGCCTGGCGCGCCTTGTTGTAGATCAGCTGCATCTCGCTGATCAGCTTGCTGGCGTTGTCGGAGGCGGACTTCATGGCCACCATCCGCGCCGCCATCTCGGAGGCGACGTTCTCGACCGCAGCACGGTACACCTGGGACTCGATGTAGCGCATGAGCAGGTCATCGAGGATCTGCGACGCATCCGGCTCGTACAGGTAGTCCCAGTGCCGCTGCAGCCCCTCGGTGTCGATCGGCAGCGCCGGCAGCAGCTGCTCGACCGAGGGTCGCTGGGTCATGGTGTTGATGAACTCCGCGTTCACCAGGAACAGCCGATCGAGCTCGTCGTCACGATACGCGTCCAGCATCACCTTGACGGCGCCGATGATGTCCTTGACGTGGGGCCGGTCGCCCAGATGGGTGACATGGGCGAGGATCGGCACGTTGAGGCGGCGGAAGAACGCCATGCCCTTGGCGCCGATCATGCACAGCTTCACCGCCGCACCCTTGTCCTGCCATTCGCGCATCAGCTGCAGCGTCTGCTTGAAGACGTTGGCGTTGAGCGCGCCGGCAAGACCACGGTCGGTGGACACGACGATGATGCCGATGTTCCTGACGGTCTCCCGCTCGCTCAGGTAGGGGCTGCGATAGTCCGGATTGGCCTTGGTCAGGTGCCCGATGACGTTGCGGATTCCTTCGGCATAGGGTCGCGCCGCGCGCATGCGCTCCTGGGCGCGGCGCATCTTGCTCGTCGCCACCATCTGCATGGCCTTGGTGATCTTCTGAGTGTTCTTGACACTCGTGATCTTCGCGCGGATTTCCTTGGTGCCTGGCATGGGCTTGCCTTCAGTACGTCCCGGTGGCGACGAAGTCCTCGACGCACTTCTTCAGGGCGGCCTCGTTGTCCTTGCTGAGCTTCGGCTCCTTGTTGATGCCATCGAGCATGGCCTGATGGTTGGTACGGGCGAAGCCCTGAAGCGCCGCCTCGAAGGCGACCACTTTCTTCAGCTCCACCTTGTCCATGTACCCGTTGTTGACGGCATAGATGGACAGCGCCATCTCGGCGACCGACATCGGCGCATACTGCTTCTGCTTCATGACCTCGGTGACGCGCTGGCCGCGCTCGAGCTGTTTGCGTGTCGACTCGTCGAGGTCGGAGGCGAACTGGGAGAAGGCGGCCAGCTCGCGATACTGGGCGAGCGCCAGGCGGATGCCGCCTCCCAGCTTCTTGATGATGTCGGTCTGAGCCGCGCCTCCGACGCGCGAGACCGAGATGCCGGCGTTCATCGCGGGACGGATGCCGGCGTTGAACAGGTCGGTCTCGAGAAAGATCTGCCCGTCGGTGATGGAGATGACGTTGGTCGGCACGAACGCGGTCACGTCGCCCGCCTGAGTCTCGATGATCGGCAGGCCCGTGAGCGAGCCGGTCTTACCCTTCACCGCACCCTTGGTGGCCATCTCGACGTACTGGGCGTTCACCCGCGCGCTGCGCTCGAGGAGGCGCGAATGCAGGTAGAAGACGTCGCCGGGATAGGCCTCGCGCCCCGGCGGGCGGCGCAGCAGCAGCGAAATCTGCCGATAGGCCCAGGCCTGCTTGGTGAGATCGTCGTAAATGATGAGCGCATCCTCGCCGTTGTCCATGAAGTACTCGCCCATGGTGCAGCCTGAGTAGGCGGAGATGTACTGCAGGGCGGCGGGAATCGAGGCCGAGGCGGCCACGATGATGGTGTGCGCCAGCGCATCGTGCTCCTCGAGCTTGCGCACGACGTTGGCGATCGTCGACTGTTTCTGGCCGATCGCCACGTAGATGCATTTCACGCCGGAGGATTTCTGGTTGATGATGGTGTCGACGGCGAGCGCGGTCTTGCCGGTCTGGCGATCGCCGATGATCAGCTCGCGCTGGCCGCGGCCGATCGGCACCATCGAGTCGATGGCCTTGTAGCCGGTCTGCACGGGCTGGCTCACCGACTGGCGATAGATGACACCGGGGGCGACACGCTCGATCGGCGCGGTGGCGCCGGTGCTCACCGGCCCCTTGCCGTCGATCGGCCGGCCGAGCGCATCGACCACGCGGCCGAGGAGCTCCCGTCCCACCGGCACCTCGAGGATGCGCCCGGTGGTCTTGACCGTGTCGCCTTCGCGCAGGTGCGCGTAATCGCCCAGCACCACGGCGCCCACCGAGTCCTGCTCGAGATTCAGCGCCAGTCCGAAGGTGTTGCCCGGGAACTCCAGCATTTCGCCGTAGCGGACGTCGGCCAGGCCGTGGATGCGCGTGATGCCGTCGGTGACCGACACGATCGTGCCGACGTTGCGCGCCTCGGTGACGGATTTGAAGCTCTCGATCCGCTGCTTGATCAGATCGCTGATTTCGGTTGCCTTGATGGCCATGTATGCCTCATGCGCTTCGCGCAGGTTTCAACGGGGCGCGCGCGCACGCGAACCCCGACCATGGGGCGGCGCGCAGGACGCGCCGGGAAGATAGAGCCCTCTTCGTGCCGTTGCTCATGCCGTCAGCTCATAGGCGATGCGGTGCAGCCGGGCAAGAAGCGACCCATCGATCACGAGGTCGCCGGCGCGCAGCACGGCGCCGCCGATGAGCTGCGGGTCCGTGGCGCATTGCAGACGCACCGTGCGCTTCAGCCTGCGCGTGAGCGCGCCGGAGAGCTCGGTACGCTGCGCCTCGCTGAGCGGCACCGCGGAGGTCACCGTGACCTCGATGGTCCCTTCGGCTTCGGCCTTGAGCTGCTCGAAGCGGTCGGCGATTTCCGCCAGGCAGTCGAGGCGGTGATTGTCCGCGAGCATGCGGATGAAGTTGCGCCCGTCCGCGTCGAGCCCGCCGCCGGCCACATCGATCACCAGATCGGCGAGCTGTCCGGGCAGGACCCGGGGGTTGCCGAGCAGACTCCCGACCCTCGGGTCCGCCACGACGCTCGCGGCCGCTCGCAACGCTTCGGCCCATGGGCCGAGGCGGGCCGTGCCTGCGGCTTCGAAGGCGGCCTTCGCGTAAGGCCGGGCGATGGTGCTTTTGTCGGCCATCGGGTCCCCTGCTAGATCTGCGCCGCGAGCTGGTCGATCAGCGCCTCGTGCGCGCGCGGATCGATCTCGCGCTCGAGAAGCTTGGAGGCCGCGGCGACCGCGATCTCGCCGATCTGCCGGCGCAGCTGCTCGCGGGCCTGCGTGGCCTCGAGCTCGATCTGCTGCTGCGCGGCGTTGAGCACGCGCTGGCCTTCGTGGCTGGCGGCGGCTCTTGCCTCCTCGATGATCTCGTTGGCGCGGCGCTGCGCCTGATCGATGATGGCTCCGGCCCGCTCGCGCGCCTCGCGCACGATGCTCTCGGCGCCGGTGCGCGCTTGTTTGAGCTCCTCCTCGCCCTTGTCGGCCGCGGCCAGGCCCTGCGCGATCCTGCGCTCGCGTTCCTGCATCGGGCCGAGAATCATCGGCCAGACGAACTTCATCGTGAACCAGATGAGCGCGGCGAATGCCAGCATCTGGACGAGGAGCGTCAGATTGATGTGC
>JAJZLX010000203.1 GCA_021850555.1 Pseudomonadota bacterium
CCGAGGGGAGCCAAATACTCCTCGCGCAGTACCTCGCCAGGGTGAATGGCGCGCATGCGGTCGGTTGGTTTGCTCATAGGGTAGCCCTCAGTGGTAATCGACGATCTCAACGTTTCGCGGCCCTGCGTCCGTCCAGGTGAAGCACACACGGAACTGGTCGTTGATCCGGATGCTGTGCTGGCCCTTCCGGTCGCCCTTCAAGGACTCCAGGCGGTTACCGGGCGGTGAGCGCAGAAAGTCGAGCGTCTTGGCGACGTTCAGCAAGCGCAGCTTGCGCGTGGCCACATTCTCGAACGCCCGAAACTCTCGCGGATGGCCGCCCTGGAAGAGCTCCTCGGTGCGCTTGCAGGCGAACGATTGGATGGCCATGCGGATAGAGTATTACGCGCAACGTAATACGTCAATAGTAAAGACTCAGAGGCAGCGCGTCACGCCCCATCATAAAGTCAGTGAGTCGCGTGGGCGGGAGCCGGTCCGTGCGGTCCGTGGATTGCCCCGCCAAGAACTGCCGGCCGCCTCCGCGCACTCTCGGCAGCCGCTCCTCGACGCACGATCGCGGCACGCGACGGGGGCGCGTTGCGGTGCAGAACCTCATGCAGCATCGCGCTGGCGCCGTTCCAGATGATCTGGGTGCCGATGGCGAGCAGGATGAAGGCCGTCAGGCGGATCAGAATGTCGGTACCCGTCGCTCCGAGCCGGCGCACGAGGCGGTCTGCATACCGGTAGCACAGATAGATCGCGACGGCCGTAATGAGCACGCCGATCAGGTGGGCGACAATCGTGGTCAACAGGGCCCGCAGGTCACGCGGCGGGTTCGCGCCAAGGGTGATGGCGACCGATATCGATCCCGGCCCCACCGTGAGGGGCATCGTGAGCGGGTAAAAGGCGCGTTGCCTGAGGCCCTCCGCAGTGGTGGGGCTGGTCGATGCGGATACTGCAGGGGTGATGGGGCCGTTCAGCAGCGACCATGCGAGCGCGCACACTACGATGCCTCCGGCAACCTGCACAGCCGGGATGGAGACGCCGAAGAAATCGAGGACATAGGCGCCAATGAGAATCGATGCGACGAGCAGCACGAAGCTGTTGATCGCGACGAGCTTGGCCACGCGCGCCCGCTGCGCCGCTGTGAGCTCCGAGGTCATGGCGAGGAAGATCGGTGCGCCGGCGAACGGATCGATGATCGGCAGCAGCGCCGCCACCGCTATGAAGACAATGCCGGCGAAGTAGTGAAGGTGTTCCAGGAGCATGCGTACGAGAGCGGCAGTCTGTAATGCCCGTCGCGGGCAGTTTCCGCCGAAACGCCGTCAAGCTCAAGCCAGGTCCGGTTCCGCCGGTGGCGTGCCGCTCAGCCGCTCCCCGGGGTCTGCCGGTCCGACTGCAGGGTTGCCCGGCTGCCCTTGGGCACGATTGCCTGGACCGATCCTGCGCCATAGCGAGGACCGGTCGGGCGGGATATACCTCCTTCGAGCATCATCGCGAGCTGTGCAATGATCGGCAGGCAAGAGCATGAGCGAGACTCTGCGTAGTGCACCGTGGGGAAGGGCGCACGTGCGGATGTCGCTGCGGGAGATCTGCTCCAAGCCCTCTTGCCGGGCATCGGCCTGATCGACGCGCGGCACCGCGCGGTCTATGCGAACATTCTGAGGTGTACGCAAGCCAGGCCGTGGAATTCTCGGGGAGGAGGGAGCCGTGACGTCGCCAGCGCAAAGCGCTCCGGCGGTCGCGGGGACCGAGCCCGCGTTAGGCTCAACGGTCACCGCCGCCGGAGTCCACTTCGGCGTCTTCTCGACCGGGGACCGCGTCGAGCTCCTTCTGTTCGATCGCCCGACTGACGAGCGTCCCTCGAAGGTGATCGAGCTCGAGAGATCGCCGGATCCTTCGCGACATTATTGGCAGGGCTTCGTCGGCGGCATCGGCGCCGGTCAGGCGTACGGCTATCGTGTCGACGGGCCCCTCGCGCCGAGCAAAGGCTTGCGCTTCGATAGCGAGAAACTGCTGTTGGATCCGTACGCGAGAGCCATTGCGACGCCGCGCGAGCGCAGCCGGGACATCGACAGACGGTCCGGGAAGAATGTCGCGACCGCTCTGCGCAGCGTCGTCGTCGATTGGGGCACCTACGATTGGGCGGGCGACCGGGCGCCGCGCGTTCCTCGTGAGAGATCGATCATTTACGAGATGCACGTGGGCCAGTTCACGGGGCATCCGAGCAGCCCACTCGATCCGGAGCTGCGCGGCACGTTCGCGGGAATCGTGCAGAGGATCCCCTACCTCGTGGACCTCGGGATCACCGCCGTCGAGCTCATGCCTGTATTTGCGTTCGACGAACAGGCGGCGCCGCGGGGGTTGCGAAACGTGTGGGGCTATCAGCCGCTCTCGTTCTTCGCGCTGCACGAGTGCTATGCCTCGAGGCGGGACCCGGCCGCGGCTCTCGACGAATTCCGGGACATGACCCGGGCGCTTCATCGGGCGGGCATCGAGGTCATTCTCGACGTCGTGTACAACCATTCGGCCGAAGAGGATGCGCTGGGGCCGACGATCAGTTTCAGGGGCCTCGCGAACGAGGTGTATTACCTGCTGGGCGAGGACGGCCAATACGTGGACTACAGCGGGTGCGGGAACACACTGAATGTGAACTCCCCGGTGGTTCTGCGGCTGATCCTCGACAGTCTGCGCTTCTGGGTCAGCGAGATGCACGTCGACGGCTTTCGTTTCGATCTGGCCGGCGTTCTGCTGCGGGACGGGCAGGGAAAGCCCGAGGCGTACTCGCCGATATTGCGGGCGATAAACTCCGATCCGATACTGAAGAACGTCAAACTCATCGCCGAAGCCTGGGATGCCGCCGGGCTCGATGGTCTCGGGCGGTTTGCCGGGCACGGGTGGTCGGAATGGAACGGCCGATTCCGGGACGACGTGCGCCGATTCCTGAAGAGCGACGACGGGACGGTACGCCACATGGCGAGCCGCCTCGCCGGCAGCCCGGATATCTATCCGGCGCAGACATGCGCCCCGGTCGGCAGCGTGAATTTCGTCACCAGTCATGACGGCTTCACGCTGAACGACCTGGTCTCCTACAACTGCAAGCACAACGAGGACAATGGGGAGGGCAATCGCGACGGGGCGGGTGAAAATCACAGCTGGAACTGCGGAATCGAGGGGCCGAGCGAGGATGCGAGTGTCAACGATCTGCGTACGCGGCAAATCAAGAATTTCTTCGTCGTGACACTGCTTGCGACGGGCGTGCCGATGCTGCTCATGGGCGATGAGGTTCGCCGCACTCAGTGCGGTAACAACAACGGCTACTGCCTGGGGGAGCAGGCGGCCGGGCTCGATTGGGAGGCAATCGAAGACAGTCCGCAGATTCACCGGTTCGTGCGCGGGCTCGTTGCCTTGCGGGCAGGCCGTCTCTCAGAGGGCAGCGTGCTGGGCGCCGCCGCCCCCCTCGTGCCTCGGACGATGGAGTGGCATGGCGTGCGCCCTCACCAGCCCGACTGGGGCGAGCAGTCCCATAGTCTTGCGACACGCATCGGGTACGAGGGCACCGATCTCGAGATTTTTCTCATCGTCAACGCCTACTGGGAATCGCTTCAGTTCGAATTGCCGGTCTGCGGGGGCTCGCGCCTCTGGCGGCGGTGCGTGGATACCTGCCTGGCGCCTCCAGAGGACCTGCGCCTCGATGCCGCCGCTCCGCTCGTGACGTGCGGCTCCGTCCTGGCTCAGCCGCGCTCGGTTGTGGTGCTGCTCGCGCCCTCGGGCGGGAAGCTTGAGGCGCAGGACGACACCTGATTGCGTAACTGCCTGCCCGGGGTGAATCCTGCGCGGTCCGCGTGCGGCGAACGGCAGTCGCAGACAAGAACTGCGCATGGGGGTTCAATAAGGGCGCTGCGCAATAGGAGAGAGTTGCGCTGCGGACACGGTGGTCTGCCGCCGAGCGCTGTGCTGCCGACCCCCCATCGTGACGGCGCTTCGGGCGATTGCCGGCGGGATGCGTCGCATCCCGCCGGCGCTTGTTTGCGCAGCGGGTCGTGCGGCGGATCCGACCAGTGAAGCCTCGAGTCGCACGCGCCTCGGGAGCGCGCACACCGAGCCGCGGCGCACTTGCGGACGGGGCAAAGAAGCGGGCCGGGAGGATTGTGGCAAAATACGCACGCGCGGTCTGCAAGCGAGGAACTGCCTTCATGTCCATTGCGTATGCTCTCGAGCCCGACCTTGCCGTGCAGGAATTTCGCTCGGTCCTGATCGCATCGACGCTCGGCGAGATGCGGCCCGTGAGCGATCTCGACCGGCTGGATCGCATGCTTCGTAACGCCAATCTCATCATCACCGCCCGTGATGGCAAGCGGCTGGTGGGCGTCTCGCGCGCCATCACCGACTTCTCGTTCTGTTGCTACCTGTCCGACCTGGCGGTAGACGCAGCCTACCAGCGCCGAGGCATCGGCAAGCGGCTGATCGCGGAGACACACCGGGGCGCGGGCGAGGAAAGCATGTTGATTCTCATCGCCGCCCCCGCCGCCGAGCAATACTACCCGAAGATCGGCATGCTCCAGCGGCCCTCCTGCTGGACGCTTCCGAGAGCGCGCTGAGATGAGGACATTGCTTTTGGCATTGGGCGCACGCAGTTCCGTCACGGTGAGGCAGGAGGCTCCCCAGTCCCATGGGTGAGACAGATCGAGGTGCGCGGATCGTCACGGGCGCTGAGCGCTCGAGCGGGCGCGCCTCAAGCCGCGTCATGGAAGATGATGCCGAGCGTGTGCCGCTGCCCGCTGCGCACGCGGCTTACCCCGTGGCGGAGATTGACGCGATAGTCGCCCCTTGTGCCGCTCACCGGGCGGTGGTGCACCGCGAATACGACGCCATCGCCCTGGGCGAGAGGCACCACTTCGGCGCGAGACTGCATGCGCGGGCGCTGCTCGGTGAGGACGAATTCTCCGCCCGTGAAATCCTGACCGGGCTGGGAGAGCAGCACCGTCACCTGCAGCGGAAAGACCCGCTCGCCATAGAGATCCTGGTGCAGGCAGTTGTAGTCTTGCGGACCGTATCGCAGCAACAGCGGGGTCGGCCGAGTCTGGCCCGCGGCATGACACTGCTCGAGGAACGTGTGCAGATCCGTCGGATAGCCCACGCTGCTGCCCAGGCGCCTGTGCCACTCATTGGCGAGCGGCGCGAGCCGCGGGTAGAGCGCGGCGCGCAGCTGCCGCACGGGCGGGGGCAGAGGGTAGTTGAAATATTTGTATTCGCCGCGGCCGAAGCCGTGGCGGCTCATGACGATGCGGCTGCGGAACCGGTGGTCCTCTTCATAGAGCGCGGCGAGGGCGCGGCACTCGTCAGGGCAGAGCAGGCAGGGCAAGAGGGCGCAGCCGCGTGAGTCGAGCTCGGCCGTGATGGCGCTCCAGTCGAGCGCGGTCAATTCATCTTCCATTTTTCGAGGCCTCGTGTGGCACGCTTCATCCTGCCGGGAGAGGTGGCTGTGCAACGTCCGAACCGGCGAAGTCCGGGCCGGCGATCCGTTGCGCCTCGCCTGCCGGGGTCACGGCGCACGGCGAAAAGTCAGATTGATCCGCCTGCGGCCGAGCTTCTCGTGCAACCCGTCGGGCAGTGGCGCAACGCCGTGAAACACCAGGCGGGACGCGCCACCCCAGACGACCACATCGCCGTGCGAAAGCGCAATTCGTCGCGCTCTGTCGGTGCGCTTCACACCCCCCCAAAGGAAGATGGCGGTCAGGCCGAGAGAGACCGAAACGATCGGCTCTGCGAAGTCGCGCTCGTCGCGATCCTGGTGCAGCGACATCCGTGCTCCCGGCACGTAGCAGTTGATCAGGCAGGCATCCGGCTCGAACGCCTCGAAGCCCGCCCGGGCGGCGGCCTGCCGGGCGAGGCTCGAGAAGGTGCGCGGCATGGCGGGCCACGCTCTGCCGCTTTGCGGATCGAGCGGCTCGTAGCGATAGCCCGAGCGGTCGGTCACCCATCCCGCCTTGCCGCAGCTCGTCATCGCCACCGACATCCACCGCCCACCCGGGGTCATCATGCGCCGAGTTGGCGCCGCCCGCGTGACGCGCTCGAGGTCATCGAGCAGCTCCTGCTCGCAGGGCAGCGCAAAACCCGGCAGAACGGTCAGACCCGAGCCGCGCAGCGCATCTGCGGGGCAGTCGTCAAAAAGATCCGCGGTGCGCATCACATCCTCCGGCCCGCCACTTGTCCGAGCGTCTCCAAGGCTCGCTCAACGCCCGTGCTCCACGGGGTGGCGCAGCTGAGCCGCATGCAGTGGCCGTAGCGCTTGGTCGAAGAGAAGACATCGCCGGGGGCAAAGCAGATGCCCTGCTCCAGGGCGGGGCCAAAGAGCTCGCGGGTATCGATCCGCCTCGGCAGCTCCACCCAGAGCACGAACCCGCCCGAGGGCCGGCTGACGCGCGTGCCCTGGGGAAAGAAGCGGCCGACCGCCTGGCTCATGCGCTCGATGTTGTCGCGGAATATGGCCCGAATGCGGCGCAGGTGCCGGTCGTATCCGCCCGAGGCCAGGTACTCGGCGAGCGCGCTCTGCGGCAGCGGCAGACCGCTCAGTGTGAATGCCATCTTGCGCTCGAGCACGCGCTGCATGTGCCTGCCGGGCGCGATCCATCCGGTCCGGTAGCCGGGCGCCACGGTCTTGGAGAACGAGCTGCAATAGATGACGTCGGCTGCCGGATCCAGGGCGCTGAATGGAGTCGGCCGCCGCTGCCCGAAGAAGATGTCGCCGTAGATGTCATCTTCGACCAGCGGCACCCGGTGCTTCGCAAGCAGCCGCAGCAGCTCGAGCTTGCGCTCGTCCGACGGCGTGCAGCCCAACGGGTTGTTGAAGCTCGAGGAAAACAGGCACGCCGTGACGGAGCGGGTCTGCAGCGCCTGCTCGAGCGCCTCGAGGTCGACGCCCGAGAGCGGATCGGTGGGCAGCTCGAGGGCCTTGAGGTTGAGCACCTCGATCGTGTGCAGGAGTCCGAAGTAGGTGGGCGACTCGATCGCGATGGTGTCGCCCGGCCGCGAGAGCGCCTGTAAGGCAAGTGTCAGCGCCTCGGTGCAGCCACAGGTAAGGATGAGATCCTCTGGCGAGAGCGCGCTGCCCCAGCGCGCCGCGCGCCGCGCCAGCTCGACTCGCAGCGCCCGCTCACCTTTTGGGACCGTGTAGCGGTTGCGCTCGACCCCGCGGTTGCGAGCCGCCTTGGCCAGAAGCCGATCCAGCCTCCCTGCCGCGAGCAGGTCGGGGCTTGGAACGGCGCAACCGAGCGGCACGAAGCTCGGATCGGAGGCATATTCGAGAAGCCGCAGCACGACGGTCGAAAGCGACACCGTGCGCGGCGACGATGGAGGCTTCGAGATTGCCGGCGCTTCGAGCCGGGCACGCGTGCTTCCCGCCACGTAGAAGCCCGATTGCGGACGCGCCTCGAGGACGCCTCGATCCTCCAGAAGCCGGTAGGCCTTGAGCGCGGTGGCGAGGCTCGTGCCGCGCTCGCGGCTGATCTGGCGCAGCGACGGGGCCCGCGATCCGGGCAGCAGCGTGGCACTCTCGATGAGACGGGTGATGAAGTCCGCGAGCTCCTGGTAGCGGTAGGGGCCGTCCTGCGCGACGGCTGTGTTTCGGCGCGTAGCCTGCATTCGCGGTCCTTGAGAGCGTCCGGGTCGACGGGGGGCGGCTTGACCGTAACTGTTCTGCCTGCATTGTGCCATTTCTGTGACTGTTATGGTGGGGCACCTCCTGCTATCGTCTGCGCGCGCGAGCCGAGGGCCGGCGCGTGCCACCAAACTTCAGCGCGTGAGGACGCAATGAGCACAGCACGGATCAACGGAATCGAGTTGGCATTCGATGAGGTGGGCCGGGGCCGCCGGGCGCTGCTGCTCATTCACGGCCACCCCTTCGATCGGAGCCTGTGGCGGCCGCAGCTTGAGTGGGCTGCGGGCACGGGCCTCGCCTGGCGCCTGATCGCGCCCGATCTGCGCGGGTACGGGGAATCGGGCCCCGCGGGGCAGAAGACGACGCTCGATGTATTTGCGCACGATCTGGCCGCTCTGCTCGATCATCTCGGGATCGGGCGGGTCGTGGTCGCCGGGTTGTCGATGGGCGGTCAGATCGCGATGGAGCTGTGCCGTCTGTACCCGCAGCGCATCGAGGGCCTCATTCTGACGGCGACCTTTGCGCAGGCCGACACCGAATCGGGCAGGCGCCAGCGGATCGCGACGGCCGAGCGGTTGCTGGCCGAGGGCATGGCCGGGTACGCCGAGGAAACGCTGCCCCGCATGCTGTCGGCGCAGTCGGTCGAGGCTTTCCCGCAAGTCGCGCATCATGTGTTGACGATGATGCGGGACGCGCCTCCCGCGGGGGCGGCGGCGGCTTTGCGGGGCCGGGCCGAGCGTCCCGATTATCGCCGGGCTCTCGAGCATTTCGCGGGGCCGGCCCTGATCGTGGCGGGCGAGGAGGACAGCTTCACCAGCCTGAAGGATGCCGAGGGCATGCATGCGCTGCTCAAGCGCTCGCGCCTGCTGCGGCTGCCTTCAGTGGGGCACCTGCCCAACCTCGAGCGCCCGGCGGCGTTCAATGCCGCGCTCGAGGAGTTCCTCGGCGAGGTGGCTGCGAGCCGAGCCGGTGAAGGGCGCAACGGGCGGTGCGGCACTGTCCTCGTTACCGGCGCAACGTCCGGCTTCGGCGCGGCGATCGCCCGGCGTTTCGCCGACAGCGGCTCCCGTGTCATCGCCCTGGGCCGGCGCAGCGAGCGGCTCGAGCCGATTCAGGCCGCCTACGGCAGCGAGCGGGTGCATGTGTTGTGCGTGGATGTCGCGGATCGAATCGCCGTCGAGGAAGCAATCGCGGCGCTGCCACCGGCGTTCGAGGACGTCGATTGCCTCGTCAACAACGCTGGATTGGCGCTCGGCATGGGGGCGGCGCAAGTCGCCTCAGTGGCCGATTGGGACCGGATGATCGATACCAATTGCCGCGGCCTGGCGTACGTCACGCACGCCGTACTGCCGGGCATGGTGGCCAGAGGCCGGGGGCTGGTCATCAACATGGGATCCGTCGCCGGCACGTATCCCTATCCCGGCGGCAACGTCTACGGTGCGACCAAGGCCTTTGTCCGCCAGTTCAGTCTCAATCTGCGCAGCGATCTGCACGGAACAGGGGTCCGCGTGACCTGCATCGAGCCGGGAATGTGCGGTGGCACGGAGTTCTCCAGCGTCCGCTTCGCAGGCGACACGGCCCGGGCGGCGGCCGTGTACGAAGGCCTGCAGCCTCTGACCGCGCAGGACATTGCCGACACCGTGGTCTGGATCGCATCGAGGCCCGAGCACGTGAACGTCAATTTCGTGGAGCTGATGCCGGTGGCGCAGAGCTTCGCTCCCTTGCAGGTGCATCGCCTGGCGTCGCGGACCGATGTCTGAGGCCTCGACCCAGGGGAGCGGCCGGCGATCCACCGTCAAGCGCCCGTGGCGGTGTGGATGACCGCCCAGGTCGCAATGACGCTCGCCGCGGTGGTGAGGGCGCCGTACTTCGAGTAGATCTGCGCGGCCTCGCGGGCCGCCTGCTCGATGTCGTGGTCGGGATTCGGGATCTGCGGGTCGGAGGCGTTGCGGATCGAATACCATTTGATGCCGGGGAAGTCCTGCAGCGCATCGGCAACCATGGCGTCCCCCATGTCGCACACGCGGCCGAGGCCCTGCAGCCGGAAGTGATCGGTGGAATCGTCGAACGCGAAGAAGTCCGTCGTGACCACCGTCTCCGTGAGACCGCAGAAGACATGCGGCCGGATGCGCGCACCGGGAATGCGGCCGGCGTTCACGCCCGTCAGGCGCGGCGAGATGGCCCTGAGCGCGCCTTGCGGCAAAGCGGCCGCTGGGTAGCGGGCAGCGGCCCAGGGCTCGGCCTTGAACTGGCTCCGGCAGTCGAAGCGCACGGTGCCCGCGATGACGACATCGCCGAGCTTCACCTGCTTGCCGATGCCCCCGCCGGTGCCGGTGGTGATCAGCACCTTC
>JAJZLX010000706.1 GCA_021850555.1 Pseudomonadota bacterium
GCGGCGTATTCCGATCAGCCATGTGCGCGCCGGCCGCGGCCGCGGCACGGAGCAATCCTGGCGACGGCATCGTCATAAGGAAACCCCTTCATTCAGCACATTCGAGATTATTATGATGTTAAGTAGATACGTTTTCAAGAAGTCTGGCCCGGGTTCGCGCAGACCCGCGCGTTGCGGACGCTCCACGCCTGCCCCCTGTAGGAGCGGACCCCTTACGGCGCATCGAAATTCTATTTGGTGGAACAGACCGCAGGCGGGTGCTTCAGGGCCTTGAGGCAGAATTGCCGCAGCAGTCGGTGTCGTGCAGATTCACTAACTGCCTCCGCCTGGGCGAGCACGACGCCCGTGAAGGAAGTCAGCCCGCGTATGGGGCGAACCGCAAGCGCTATTCCTTCGTAGCTCAAATCACCGGGCGGATGATGCAACAGAACGGAGTAGCCCAGCCCACGCGCCACCAGGGCCCGAATCAATTCGATGCTATCGGCCTTCATCCCCAGACGGGGGCGGACGCCAAAATCATGGAAGATCTTGCGGGTATTGCTGAGAGCCGGCTCCACATCGAACTCGATCAGGCGCTCCTGCGCGAGATCACCGAGGAAAATCGTCTTTCTGCGGGCCAGGGGATGGGCAGCGGGAAGAACGATGCGGGCAGCCATCGAATAGAGAGTGTCGACATCTATTCCCGCAGCGAGGTGATGGCTGTACAGAATGGCGATGTCGCAGCGGCCTTCCCGCAGGCTGCGTGAGATGGCCTCGCCGCTGCCTGTCACGATGTCCAGATGCAGGTCCGGGTGCTCTCGCGCCAATGCATCTGCAAGCCGGGGCAGGAGGAACGGTGCCAGGGTGGTATATGACCCGATGGTGGCATGTCCCCCGAGCCCGCCCCGGCCGGCGGCAAAGCTCTGCAGCTCCTCGGCGGTGGTCAAAACGGTGCGCGCATGCTCCACCAGCGCTTCACCGTAGGCTGTAATAAAGACACCGCGGGCCTTGCGGCGAACGAACAGCGGAGACCCGAGTTGCCGCTCGAGCTCATCCAGGGCCTCAGCCATTGCGCCTTGCGAGACGTTCGCCTTCTTGGCTGCGGCGGTGATGGTCGGCGCTTCGGCCGCGGCGAGAAAATACTGCAATTGTCGAAGGGTGAAGCGAAAGCTCATGCTCATGGCGCCGAAATCAGGTGAGACGCTATGCACGCACGAGCCGGCCGTGTCCTCGAATTCATGGAATTTCCATTGAATAATAAAATAATCTCAACTTTGCCGGATAATACTCGATCGATAAAATCAAGGAAAGAGACCCGATTCGAGCATGAGCCCGCCATGGGCGCGCGGCAGATCCCGTCATTGTGGCCGCAGGATCTGATCGTTGAGACTGGTGCAAGTACATAACGGCTTCAGAACGACTTTGCCCGCCGTCGGCGGGCGGTGGCCAGCGTGGGCCCGCACCGCACCGACTGCTCGCCTCGACGTGCGCGATGTGCCGGATCGCCGAGGACCCGGGTACCGCAGGTCGGCACGGCGTGGTCTTTGAGGCGATTCCAGATGCATTCGACCGGATTGGCCTCCGGCGCGTAGGCGGGCGAGATTTCCCGGGCGTTCGCGCCAGGCTGCGCTTCGATGCGCAGGCGGACAGGCTTGCAGTGATGGGCCTGGAGGGGGACCCGGATGATCGTCAGCTTTCGGCGGATCGTGGCGTGAAGCACTTCGAGGAACTCGATGAGCTGCGGCGTGCGGATCGCGCTGCCATGGGACGGACGTAAAAAGGCGCCACAAACACAACCCGGCATCACCGGCAGCGGCTTCCGGCTGAAGCGATATCGAAGTGCTGGAGTGAACGCATCCCGCGGAGCGCGCAGAAAAAGATTGATTCCCGACGGCCGTTACGGCTGTTCAACCGATCCGGATTACGTTGCGCGTACCGAATTCCGTGACCGATGGTGGACATCGGGGGCACGACCGGGGACTCGACCCGTGCCGCCCGTGGGGCCCGCTGTGTGCCGGACGCATGCTCAGCGTGCCTGAGTCCAGAAGCGACCGGTCTGCGTGCGTTTGGTCCGTCCCTGCCGCAAGTACCTATGGCCACTGGCCGCGGACTGCGTATGGTCGTCGTGGCTGCCGCGTTCCACAGTGACAGGATGAGCTGCGGTGCAATCCGGCACGTTGGATTCGCGCCTCGCGCGCGATGCGCAGCCAGCGCTTCGGCTGGTCGGTGGAAGTGCGGTTGTCAGGATACCTGGAAATGGCGGCCAACCGGGCGGGTCTCGGCGCGATCACTCGCTCAAGGCTCTGCTCGGGGCCCATAACCCCCCCCCCCTCTAGTGCAACGCTGCCGAGGAGACTGAAATGTTTGAAGTATGCTTGCTTTACGACCTGTTGCCCGGAACCAACCAGGAAACCTACGTGGCTTGGGCCAAGAAGACGATCGCTACGACGCTCAAGCAGGCGGGGCTGGTCGAGTTCAGAGCTCATCGCAATATGCTGGGAAGCCCCGAAGTTCGCGCCACGTCCGTATGGCGGACTGCGGCCGCCTGGATTGCATTCGACGAAGCCGGATGGAAACCCCTGGAGCAGGAACTGCGTGCTCTGGCCACCAACATCCGGGTGGAGCTATGGGGCCCGTCTCCGGTCGTTCCCGAGGCCTTGCATCCCGGCAAGTGATCCGGTCCTCATCATGGCGCCTGGCCGCGCGGGCGCCGGTCAGGGACTAAGAGGACGGCGGTGCCCTCTGGAAAGGCCAACAGGCTGTTCCGGGGGCGCCGCCATGGGCGTCTCAGTCGTCCGCGTGTTCGTGCGGCTAAAATGCGCGCTCGTGTCCAACACCGCACTTGCTCGCAGGATCGACGAGCTTGAGCTCGAGCACCGGTGTCACGGCGATGCGATCAAGGCCATGCTCTCGCGGATCCACGGCCTGATGAGCCGCTGCCGGCGGCTTGTCTATGGGCACGGGCTGCAGATCGCAAGGGTCATTTTACCGGGCGCCTGTCGATGAGACGCCTGGCCTTGCCCCTGGAGCGCTCGATCGCCCCGGGGGAGTGCACCTCGACGATCACTTGGATGCCGATGGTCGTCTTCAGATGGCCCGCCAGATCGCTGGCCGTCTTATGCCGCGTGCTGGCGTTGTCATCGGCTCCCAGACTCTCCACGTGCACGGTCAGGGCATCGAGATATCCTTCGCGGGTCAACTCCAGCTGGTAGTGTGGCGCCAGCGCCGGGGTGCGCAGGATCTGCTCCTCGATCTGCGAGGGGAACACATTGACGCCGCGGATGATGAGCATGTCGTCAGTGCGAGCCTGGACTCGCGCCAGGCGCCTCATGGAGCGGGCGGTCGGCGGCAGCAGCCGGGTGAGATCCCGCGTGCGGTAGCGGATCACCGGCAGCGCCTCCCGGGTCAGGGAGGTCAGCACCAGCTCGCCTTCCTCCCCCTCGGGCAGCGGCCGCCCGGTTTCCGGATCGATCACTTCGGGGTAGAAATGATCTTCCCAGATCACCGGGCCGTCGCGGGACTCGAGGCACTCGCAAGCCACCCCCGGGCCCATCACTTCCGAGAGGCCGTAGATGTCGACCGCGCTCAGTCCCAGACGCGACTCCAGCTCCCCGCGCATGGCCTCGGTCCAGGGCTCCGCGCCGAAGATGCCGATGCGCAGCGAGCTCTCGCGAGGGTCCAGACCCTGCCTGACGAATGCCTCGGCCAGAGTCAGGGCGTAGGAGGGGGTCGCCATCAGGATGTCGGGACGCAGATCCTGGATGAGCCTCACCTGCCACTCCTTGCGTCCGGTCGAGACGGGGACCACGGTGCAGCCCAGCCGCTCGGCGCCGTAGTGCGCTCCCAAGCCCCCGGTGAACAGGCCGTAGCCGTAGGCGACGTGGACGATATCGCCGGTGCGTGCGCCTGCGGCGCGGATCGAGCGGGCCATCAGTCCCGCCCAGGTGTCGATGTCTTTGGCGGTGTAGCCGGCGATCGAGGGCTTGCCGGTGGTGCCGCTCGAGGCATGCAGCCGCACCACCTTCTCGTGAGGCACCGCGAACAGCCCGTATGGGTAATGGGTGCGGAAGTCGTGTTTGGTGAGGAAGGGGAATTTCGACAGATCATCCAGCGAGCGCAGCGTATCGGGATGGACCTCGCAGGCATCGAAGCTGCGCCGATAGTGCTCGACGTTCTCGTACGCGTGGCGCAGCGACCAACGAAGGCGCTCGAGCTGCAGCCGTCGGATCTCATCGATGCTGGCCCGTTCGATCGGATCTTCGACCCCAGAAGACTCGCCGCGGCTGATTGGCATGTGCGGACCTTTGCGTTGCCTCGGTAGTGTATCAGCGGCGCGTTGGCCGTCAAAGACCGGTGCAACGGGCAGGCCGGCCTCCGCCCGCTCCGGCGCGCGCCCGAGAGCATCAATTCGAGGAGTTTGCCAAGGCCAAAGCGAAGGTGTTCAGGGCGAAGTGCGCAAAATGCTGCCCGAAGGAGTTCCAGCTCCGGATGCGCGCCGAGTCGGGTCGAGCCCCTCCGTCGAGGCGGGGAAGTGCGGCCAGGAGCAGGAGTGCGGACCGCGATGGCGCCTGGCTTTCCGCCCGTGTTGTATCGAGTCGGACAAGCCCCTCCATGGAGGTGAAGAAATGCAACCAAGAGGAGGGGTGCGGCCCTTGATGGCGCTCGAATTTCCGTCCGTGTTGTATCGAGTCGGGCAAACCCCCTCCATCGAGGTGAAAAGATCCGTCCAAGAGAGGGGTGCGCGGCTCGCGATGATGCTCATACTGTCCCTCCCGTTTACTTAACCGAGTCAATCGAGCGGAGGTGATGATGAGCAAGCGGCTTGTGGCGGAATTCTTCGGGACATTCTGGCTGGTGTTCGGGGGGTGCGGCAGCGCCGTGCTCTCTGCGGCCTACCCGCATCTCGGTATCGGTTATCTCGGGGTCTCGCTGGCCTTCGGTCTTACGGTTCTCACCATGGTCTATGCGGTGGGGCGCATCTCGGGAGGGCACTTCAACCCCGCCGTGACAGTGGGGCTTTGGGCCGGGGGACGGTTCAGCGCCAGGGACGTCATTCCTTACGTCGTGATCCAAGTGGTGGCCGCGATCGTGGCGGGCGCGGTGTTGTATGCAATCGCGAGCGGTAAGCCCGGCTTCAGCGTCTCGGCGAGCGGGTTTGCCTCGAACGGCTACGGCGCCCACTCCCCGGGCGGATACTCCATGCAGGCGGCGATGGTGGCGGAGTTCGTGCTGACGGGGATGTTCGTGCTGGTCATCCATGCCGCCACTGACCGGCGGGCCCCGGCGAGCTTCGCGGGGCTTGTCATCGGCCTCACTCTCACCTTGATCAACCTCATCAGCATCCCGGTGGACAACTGCTCGGTGAATCCGGCGCGCAGCACGGGCGTTGCGCTGTTCCAGGGCGGATGGGCGGTGCACCAGCTGTGGCTTTTCTGGCTGATGCCCCTGTTGGGGGGCGCGGCGGGCGGCCTCATCCATCGGGCACTGTTCGAGGAGAGGGGGGCGCTCTCGCAACAGACGGCTCCGGGGGCCGATCTCGCCTGAGCCGCGGGGTGGCGCTCAGGTGCCGCGACCCGGCCTGAGCGCTACAACCCCCGCAGCCGCTCCAGGTACCGCTGCTCGTCCGGCATGCGCCCGAAGCGCTGGGCTTCCCACAGGGTCTCGGCGAGCAGCTCGATCATCGCGTGCTCGGCGGCATGCGCATCGCCGAGACGCCGGCAGAGGGCCGCATGGATGCGGGCGATGCCGGCGGGCCGGTCGGTGGAGACTTGCTCGCGGATCGCAAGATGAAGTCCCAGGTGCAGGAAAGGGTTCTCGCGGCCGCCCTCGGGTGAGAACTCCTGCGACAGCGCTTCGGAGGACTCGAGCAGGGGAGCGTACTCGGCGTGCTCGGCGATCACGGCGGCAAGCTGGGCCTCGAGAGGCTCCAGGGGCGCGCCGGCGCGGAATTTGCGCCAGGCATCGCAGTACATCCGGCGCAGTTGCTCGCGGTTCTGATCGGCGAAGAAGGGCATGGGCTCAGCCGGTGGCCGACCGACGCTTCGGGGGGCGGCGCTTGCCCGCCGCAGAGCCCCCGCGGGCGGTCGGCCTTTGAGGCCCGGGGAGACTCCCTCGCGGCCGGCGCTCCTTCCCGGCGGGCGGTTGGGACTTGTGAGGATACTCGCAAAGATCCGCGATGAGGCATTTCGGGCAGTCGGGAGCGCGGGCGGTGCATACATAGCGTCCGTGCAGCAGCAGCCAGTGGTGGGCGTCGCGCTTGAACTCCTCCGGGGTGTTCGCCACGAGAGCCTCCTCGACGGCGAGCGGTGTCTTGCCGGGGGCGAGCCCGGTGCGATTGGCCACGCGGAAGATATGGGTATCGACCGCGATCTCATCTTCCCCGAACACGATATTGAGGATGATGCTGGCGGTCTTGCGCCCCACCCCGGGCAGCGCTTCGAGGGAGGCCCGATCCGAGGGCACCTTGCCCCCGTGGCGCTCCACGAGCTGCCGGCACAGGCCGATCAGGTTCTGCGACTTGGCGTTGTAGAGCCCGATCGATCTGAGGTACGGCTTCACGCCCTCGACTCCGAGGGCGAGCATGGCCTGTGGGGTCTTCGCGAGGGGAAAGAGCTCGCGGGTCGCTGCATTGACGCTCTTGTCCGTCGTATGGGCCGAAAGCATGACCGCCACCAGCAGCTCGAAGGGGCTCGAGTACTCGAGCTCGCTGCGCGGATGGGGGTTGGCGGCCTGCAGGCGGCGGTAGAGGGCGCGGCGGGTGGCGGGGTGCACGGGCATTCGCGGCTGTTCGGGTCAGGGGGGAGGTGAGGCCTGGCGCTTCCGGGTGTCCAGCAGCAGCGCTCGCTCCTCGGCACGGCGGGCGGCGCGAGCGTTGTGGGCCGCGAAACGCCGGCGGTTCGCGTCGGGCTCGGGCGCCGGCGCGGTCTCGGGTGTCCCCGGGCGGGGAGCCATGACGATGCAGTCCACGGGGCAGGGGGCGATGCACAGCTCGCAGCCGGTGCACAGCGCCATGACGACCGTGTGCATGTGTTTGCGCGCGCCGATGATGGCATCGACGGGGCAGGGCGGCAGGCACTTGGTGCAGCCGATGCACGCGTCTTCGTCGATCAGGGCGATGAGCGGCGGCCCTGGCGCGCCATTGGCGGGGCTCAGGGGCAATGGCTCGCGGCGCAGAAGCTTTGCCAGCGCGGCAATGGCCGCAGTGCCACCGGGCGGGCACTGATTGATTTCGGCCTCGCCGCGGACGATCGCCTCGGCGTAGGGCCGGCAGCCCGGATAGCCGCAGCGTGTGCATTGGGTCTGCGGCAGCAGCGCGTCGATGTCGTCGGCGCTTGGCATGAGCGTGTCAGCTGATCCGCATCCCCGGGGTGGCGCCGGAGTCGGGGGAGAGCAGGTAGGGACCTCCGGCCTCGCCGCTCGCGGCGAGCACCATGCCCTCGGAGAGGCCGAACTTCATCTTGCGCGGCGCGAGGTTGGCCACCATCACCGTGAGGCGTCCCACCAGCGCCGCAGGGTCATAGGCGGCCTTGATCCCGGCGAATACGGTGCGGGTCTCGTTACCGAGGTCGAGCGTCAGCTTCAACAGCTTGTCGGCCCCGGCCACATGCTCCGCGGCCGCGATGCGCGCCACGCGCAGGTCGACCTTTTTGAAATCATCGATGGAGAGGGTTGCCGGAGCCTGTGCCTGTGGCGCCGCAGCTTTGGCCGGCGCCTGAACGGCGCTCCCGGGGGGCGGCGGTGTGGCTTGCCCGGCGGGCGCTCCCTTTGCCTGCGAGCCGCCCTCGGTCGGAGCCGCGGCCGCCAGCTCGAACAGCGCATCGAGCTGTTTGGGATCGACGCGGGTCATGAGGTGCTTGTACGGCTTGATGACGTGTCCGGCCGGAAAAAATGAGCGCTGCCCCCATGCCATCTGCTCATCCGAAAGATTGAGGAAGTCCTGGGCCTTGGCGGCCGTCTCGGGCATCACCGGCTTCAGCAGGACGGTGACGTACCAGAACATGGCCAGTGCCGTGGAGCAGATCTGCTGCACCTGCGGGTGCTCGGCCGTCAATTTCGCCTTGTCCCACGGGCGGTGCTCATCGATGTAACGGTTTATCTCATCGAGAAAGCCGCCAATTTCCCTGAGCGCTTTGCCGAACTCGCGCTCGGCGTAGAGCAAACCGACCCGGGACCAGCTCTCTTGCCTTGATTGAAGCTTCTCGAGGAGCGGCCGGCCATCCCAATGCGACTGCGCCGATAGCCGCCCTTCAAACAGCCTGGTAATGAACGGCGCACAGCGGCTGGCGATGTTGACGTACTTGCCGATGAGGTCGCTGTTGACCCGCGCCACGAAGTCATCGGGGTTGAAGTCCACGTCCTCGACGTTGGCATTGAGCTTGGCCGCGATGTAGTAGCGCAGCCACTCCGGATTCATGCCGATCTCGAGGTAGCGCAGCGGGCTGATCCCGGTGCCGCGCGACTTGGACATCTTCTCCCCGGAGACGGTGATGAAGCCGTGTACGTGGACGTTGTCGGGAGTCTTGTAGGGGGAGCCGGCGAACTTCAGCATCGCCGGCCAGAACAGTGTGTGGAAGTAGATGATGTCCTTGCCGATGAAGTGGATCTGCCGGGTGTCCGGATCGGTGAGGAAGGCCTTGAAGTCGAGCGGCTCGCCGTTTGCCCGCGCCTTGCCGCTGTCGAAGTAGCTCTTGAGCGAGGCGAGGTAGCCGATGGGCGCATCCAGCCACACGTAGAAATACTTCCCGGGCGCATCCGGGATGGGAATGCCGAAGTAGGGGGCGTCGCGCGAGATGTCCCAGTCCGAGAGCGCCTGATCCCCCTTGCCGGAGAGCCATTCGCGCGCTTTGTTGGCGACCTGGGGCTGCACGTGACCGGGCTGTCCCAGCCACTCGTGCAGGAATTCGACGCAGCGCGGATCGGAGAGCCGGAAGAAGAAATGATCCGAGGTCCTGAGCACGGGCTTTGCGCCGGTCAGGGTCGAGTACGGCTCGATGAGCTCGGTCGGGGAGTAGACGCTGCTGCAGACCTCGCACGCGTCCCCGTACTGGTCCTTGGCGTGGCACTTGGGGCACTCGCCCTTGATGTAGCGGTCGGCGAGAAACATGCCCTTCACCGGGTCGTAGAACTGCTCGACCGGCTTCGAATAGATGAGCCCCTCGGCCTTCAGGCGCCGGTAGATGTCCTGGGAGAGCGCGAAGTTCTCGGGCGAGTCGGTCGAGTGCCAGTGATCGAAGCCGATATGAAAGCCCTGCAGGTAGCGCGGCCGGCCGGCGGCGATGCGTGCGACCAGCTCCTCTGGGCTCACGCCCTCGGCCTCGGCCTTGAGCATGATGGGTGCGCCGTGGGCGTCGTCCGCGCCCACGAAGTGCACCCGGTGACCCTGCATGCGCTGGAAGCGCACCCAGATATCGGCCTGGATGTACTCCATGATGTGCCCGATGTGGAACGGGCCGTTCGCATAGGGCAGGGCGGTGGTGACGAAGAAAGTCTCGCTCATGCGGGAAGTCTACCGGGTGAGCGACGGCCTAGACAGTCCGCGTTTGCGCGCCGCGAAGGACCGCGGCAGCGGGGCGGATTCTCCGGACGGTCTAGGCCCCGCCCCGCAGCGCCTCGAAGCGCGCCTTGTTGATGGCCTTCTGGTAGGCCTCCTCCCCGGTGACGAGGCGTTGCTCGAGCAGCTGTTGGATGGCGCTGTCCATGGTGCGCATGCCGAATTGGGCGCCGGACTGCATGGTGTTCTCGAGCTGGTCGAGCTTGCCCTGGCGGATGAGGCTCGCCGCCGCGGGGGTATTGATGAGGATCTCGAGCGCCGCCATCCGGCCCTGCCCGTCGGCGCGCCTCAGCAGCTGCTGCGAGACCACCCCGCGCAGCGAGGTCGAGAGCATCCCGCGCACGTGCGACTGCTTGTCCGAGGGGAAGACGTTGACCATGCGGTCCACCGTCTGCGCCGCCCCGTTGGTATG
>JAJZLX010000186.1:0-4899 GCA_021850555.1 Pseudomonadota bacterium
AAGATCGGCCTCGGGGAGCGCCTGGCGCCGCTCGTGGCGCGCCGCCTGCTGCCCGGCGCGGCGCCGGAGAAAGGCACGGGCACGCCCTCGCCGCTCGCCATCGCCGGCACCGAGGGGTTGCTGGTCACCTACGCGCGCTGCTGCTTCCCGCTGCCCAACGACCCGGTGTTCGCGTTTCTCTCGGCCGGTCGCGGCGTGGTGATCCACCGTGACCGCTGCGTGAACGTCGAGGACTATCGCAAGCATCCCGAGAAATGGCTGCCGGTGAGCTGGCAGAGCGTGCCGGAGCGGCTGTTCAGCTCGGAGATCCGCGTGTACGTGGTCAACCGCACCGGCGTGCTCGCCCGGGTGGCGGCGGCCATTGCCAGCGCCGATACCAACATTCATCATGTCTCGATCGAGGAGCAGGAAGGTGATGCCTCGATCCTCACGTTCGAGCTGAAGGTGCGCGATCGCAAGCAGCTGGCGCGCGTGATGCGCGTCATCCGCCGCCTGCCGGATGTGACCCGTGTCAGCCGTACGATCGCCGCGCATGCGCGCGGCGGCCGCAGCGAGGACGATTTCGACGAGCAGGATTCGAATTCGGAAAACCCCTGACGAGGAGCAGCATGAGCCGCACGATCATCCAGACCGACAAGGCGCCGCAGGCGATCGGAACCTATTCACAGGCGGTGCGCGCGGGCGACACCGTGTACCTTTCCGGGCAGATCCCGCTGGACCCGGCCACGAAGGAGCTGGTGAGCGGGGACATCGAGGCCGAAATCCGTCGCGTGTTCGAGAACCTCAGGGCGGTGGCCGAGGCCGCCGGCGGGAGCCTGGCGCAGGCCGTGAAGGTCAACCTTTACCTGACCGACCTCGGCCACTTCGCCAAGGTCAACGAGATCATGGCGCAGTACTTCCCGCAGCCCTACCCGGCGCGGGCGGCCGTGGGCGTCGCGCAGCTGCCCAGGGGCGCGCGAGT
This sequence comes from Pseudomonadota bacterium, assembly GCA_021850555.1. Next base: position 962 of record JAJZLX010000186.1, read on the forward strand.
CGAGGCGGAGTGCGTCCTCCACCTTGGCTGAAGCGGCACGCGGGCTCGGCGCCAGCGAGCAGCGTCCGGTCACGGCGCTGCGCGGGGTCGGCGCGGCGCTCGCCGAGCGGCTGCGCCGTCTCGGCATCGAGCGTGTGCAGGACCTGCTGTTTGTTCTGCCGGTGCGCTATGACGACCGCACCACCCGGACGGCCATGGGCGCACTCGTTCCGGGAATGCGCACGGTCGTGCAGGGGGAAATCCAGCTCACCGAAGTGGCGTTCCGCCGCCGGCGCCAGCTGCTCACACGGCTGTCCGACGGCTCGGGATTCCTGACGCTCCGATTCTTCCACTTCTCATCCACCCAACAGGAGGGCCTCGCGCGCGGCACGCACCTGCGCTGCTTCGGCGAGGTGCGGCGCGGTCCGCAGGGGCTGGAGATGGTCCACCCCGAGTACCGGAGGGTAACCGACCGCTCGGAGGCGGTGGAAGATACGTTGACACCGCTCTATCCGCTGACGGAAGGAGTGACCCAGGGGCGGCTGCGCATGCTGATCGGCCAGGCGCTGCGGGAGCTGGACAGCGCGGGGGTGCACGACTGGCTGCCGCGCGAGCTCACCGACACCCTGGCCCTGCCGCCGCTGCGGGATGCGCTGCGCTATGTGCACCGGCCGCCGAAGGACGCGCGGCTCGATGTGTTGTCGGCCGGCCGCCATCCGGCGCAGCGCCGGCTGGCCTTCGAGGAGCTGCTGGCGCACCACGCCAGCCTGAGGCTGTTGAAACAGACGGCCCGGACGGAGCCGGCGCCGGCGCTCGGGGACGCGGCCGGATTGTCCGCACGGCTGCTGTCGTCTCTGCCGTTTCAGTTGACGAAGGCCCAGACACGCGTCCTCGCCGAAGTCGAATCCGACCTCAGATCCGATGTGCCCATGGTGCGCCTGGTGCAGGGCGATGTGGGCTGCGGCAAGACCGTGGTCGCCGCCATGGCCGCGGCGCGGGCTGCGGGCAGCGGCATGCAGGCCGCGCTCATGGCGCCCACGGAGCTGTTGGCCGAGCAGCACTGGCGCAACTTTCGCGACTGGCTTGAGCCGCTGGGGCTGCCCGTGGCGCTGCTTTCCGGCACACAACCGGTACGCATGCGGCGCAGCGTGCTCGAGACCGTGGCCTCCGGTGAGGTGCGTGTCGTGGTGGGCACGCACGCATTGTTCCAGGACGGCATCGAATTCGCGAACCTCGCGCTCGTCATCGTCGATGAGCAGCATCGCTTCGGCGTCCAGCAGCGGCTGCGCCTGCAGGAAAAAGGGCGCCAGCTCGGACGTTTCCCGCATCAGCTCATCATGACGGCGACGCCCATCCCGCGCACCCTGGCCATGACCGCCTATGCCGATCTCGATATTTCGGTGATCGACGAGCTGCCGCCCGGCCGCACACCCGTGCAGACCGTCGTCGTGCCGCAGCAGCGGCGCGATCAGGTGGTCGAGCGCGTCGACCAGGCATGCCGGTCCGGCCGCCAGGTTTACTGGGTCTGTCCCCTCATCGAGGAGTCGGAGGAGCTGCGCTCTCATCCTGAGGCATTGAACGAAGCCAAGCGGGGCGGGGCCCGGATGACTGAGGCGGAAAATCGCACCCGGGCGGCGGAGGAGACCGCGGCCGCGCTCGAGGCGGCTCTGCCGGATGTGCGCGTCGGGTTGGTGCACGGCCGCATGCCCTCGGCGAAGAAGGATGAGGCGATGCTCGCCTTCAAGGCAGGCCGCATCCAGCTGCTGGTGGCGACCACGGTCATCGAGGTCGGCGTCGATGTGCCCAACGCGACGCTGATGGTCATCGAGAACGCCGAGCGCATGGGCCTCGCCCAGCTGCATCAGCTGCGCGGCCGGGTGGGCCGGGGAGCGCAGGCCAGCACCTGTGTGCTGCTGTACAGGGCGCCGCTGTCGCCGCTCGCGCGCGAGCGCCTGGAGGTGGTCCGGCGGACCAATGACGGCTTTGAGATCGCGCGACGGGACCTGGAATTGCGCGGGGCGGGCGAGCTGCTCGGCACGCGTCAGACCGGGCTGGCGCAGCTGAGGGTCGCGGACCTGAGCCGCGATGCGGATCTGCTGCCGCGTGTACAGGCGGCCGCGCAGATGCTGATCGAGCGGTATCCGGATATCATCGCCGCCCTGTCGGCGCGCTGGATCGCCGGCGGCGAGCAATACGGCAGGGTGGGGTAGGATCGATGTCAGCCACGATTGAGCCGGTCGGCGCCGGCCTGAAGCCGCAGGAAGCGCCGTTCCTGCACCGCCTGGCGCGGCGGGCACAGGAGTACGGCCGGCTTGCGCGCATGGATCGCCCGATCGGCACGTGGCTGCTGCTGTGGCCGGCGCTGTGGGCGCTGTGGATCGCGGGCGAGGGACGGCCCGGTCAGGGCGTATTGATCATCTTCGTGGCGGGCGTGGTCCTCATGCGCGCCGCCGGCTGCATCATCAACGACTTTGCGGACCGCAACATCGATCCACACGTCAAGCGCACACGCGACCGGCCGCTCGCGGCCCGCCGCGTGTCGCCCGCCGAGGCGCTGGCGTTGTTCGGCCTGCTCATGCTGGCCGCGCTGTGGCTGGTCACACGGCTGAATGTCCTCACGGTCGAGCTGGCCGTGGTCGGCGCGGCCCTGACGGCGTCCTACCCGTTCGTGAAGCGGTTCTTCCCGCTGCCGCAGCTGTACCTGGGGTTGTCGTTCGGCGGCTGGAGCATTCCCATGGCCTTTGCCGCGCAGCGCGATGCGCTGCCGCGCATCGCGTGGGTGATGTATATCGCAGCGGTGGTGTGGGCGGTGGTTTACGACACCATGTACGCCATGGTCGACCGGGACGATGACCTCAGGATCGGCGTGCAGTCGAGCGCCATCCTGTTCGCGGACCTCGACCGCCTTCTGATCGGCGTCATGCAGGTGCTGATGCTGGGCGCGCTGGGGCTGGCGGGGCGGACCTTGAAGCTCGGCCATTGGTACTACGCCGGACTTGCCGTGGCGGCGCTGCTGTTTCTCTATCAGCAGTGGCTGATCCGCAAGCGCGAGCCGGCCGCCTGCCTGCGGGCGTTCCTCAACAACAATTACGTCGGCATGGCGATCTTCGTCGGCGTGGCGCTGCAATACGTCTACGTCCGCTGAGCGATCCGCAACTTTTTCCCGCCGGCGGGGTTCTTTCCACGGGCGGCCGTTGATCCGCCCCTGGCGGCCTCGGCATCCGGTGGTTGCTCGGCCTGATCATGATTTCCGCCGGGTCGTTCCACGACATCGACGGGGATGCGCTGAAGTGCTGGTCTTGGGGGAAATTCCATGAAGCTACGCGGGTGTCTGCAGCGGCCGGTGGCGGCGCCGCCTTCCGGTGTCCGGGGAGGACTGAAGCGCCTGGTGTTCGATGAGCGCGGCGTGCGCAGCTGGATCCGCGCACTGCTGTTCATCGGCCTCTTCGCGCTCATCCTGGTGATTCTCTTCGTCACGTTCCAGCGAGTCATCTCCTTCTTTCCGGAGCTGTATCGGCGCATCCACGCGGTGCAGCAGCACGCGAAAGCCGGGGGAGGACTTCCGCCCTGGATCATCATCCTCGACGAGGTGATGCTGCTCGGTTGCACAATGCTCGCCACGTGGGTCATGACCCGGCTAGACGGCAGTCCTTTTGCCGGCATCGGCTTGCCGCGGGCTCGGTGGCTGCGCGACCTCGCGGCAGGGTGCGCAGTTGGATTCTGCATGATTGGGCTGCTGGTTGCCGGGCTGCTGGCCTTCGGATTCGGGCGGCTCGAGCCGCCGACGGCCGGATTTGCGGTGGCGCTGCGGTCGGGACTGGAGTGGGCGGTGGCGGCCTTGCTGATCGGCTTCACCGAGGAGATCGCCTTCCGCGGCTATCTGTTCGCCATTCTGCGCGAGAGATACGGCTTCTGGATCGGCGCTGTGGTGGTCACGGGCCTGTTCATGTCGGCGCATG
>JAJZLX010000186.1:4909-9934 GCA_021850555.1 Pseudomonadota bacterium
TCGGCCTGCTCACCACCGCGGTGGTGAGCGTATTGTTCTGTCTCGCCATCCTCCGTACCGGCGCGTTGTGGTGGGTGATCGGCTGCCACGCGGCTTGGGACTGGGCCGAAAGCTACTTCTTCGGCAGCGCCGACAGCGGCATGTACTCCTCCGGCAGGCTGTTCACGCTGCTGCCGCACGGGAACGCGTATCTCAGCGGCGGCACGGACGGACCGGAGGGATCTCTGTTGTGCCTCGTGGTCCTCATCGCCGTCATCCTGGCGCTGCCTCTGTTGATACGCCGGCGGTCCGGCGTCCCCGGCCTGCGGGCCGCGCTCGATCCGGCCGGCAAGCCGTGACTGCGGCGGATGCTTCCGTGCCCCGGCGCGCAGCCTCGGGGCTTCTCTCGTGCGCGAGCCCCCCCCTGGATCGATCGAGCGAGCGCGAGGCGCCGTCCGGGAATTTCCGTCCGGCTCAGTCGAACAATGCGAGTCTGCGTGGATCGCCCTTGAAGGCGAAGGCGGCCACGATGTCTTTCTCCAAAGTCCGTCCCTTCGAGAGCGGCGGCAACTCGCTCATGGCGAAAAAGCCCACCTCGGCGGTCTCCAGCCCGGGTTGCGGCGCCAGGCTGTCGGTTCGCTCACACAGGAAGAAGAGCTTGTAGAAGTCCCTGATGTCCGGGGCATACTCGTGTTTCGCCTTGTGGCGAATTCCGTAAAGAGCCTTCACCCGCACTCTGAGCGAGGCCTCTTCCCGGATTTCCTTCACGACGTTTTCGCTCGCGGACATGCCGACATCCGCATAGCCGCCCGGCAGCGTCCACAGGCCATCGCTCCTCTCCCTCACCAACAGGATCCTCTCCTCATCAAACACCGCGCCGCGCACTTCCACCTTCGGTGTCGCGTATCCTGTCGCGAAATCGGGCACCAGAGCTTCAATCCTGCCGACCGGCACGCCGGCGAGAGACGACAGCATTTCGTTCGCGATCGCCGCCACCTGCGCATATCGCTCCCGGTCGTACTCGTCGCGCGCGAAGTGAAGCCCGGTGGAAGCGACGCTCTGCAGGCGTTTGGCCCACGCCAGCCAAATATCTTCCATCGCGGGACTCCTTGGTGGGAACGTCTGGACTTCGGGCGCGATGCGGCCGAAGTCTCATCAACTATATCTCCGGGAGAGCCCGACGTCGCGCGCGGCGCTTTGCGGCATTCAGGGCGCCCTGGGCCTGTTCTCGGCGCCCTCGCGCTTTGTACGGGGCTTGCGGATGGAATGGGCCGGCTTCGGCCGCTCGAAGGCCTCTTCCATGAGGTTGGTCACGGGCGCCGGTTGTGGGAATGGAGTAGAGTGCCGAGGGTGGGGATGCCGCGATATCGATCCGGCGGCTGACAGCCGGCCCGTTCTTGAGCAATCAGAAAAACCAAACCTTCGTCCGACGCCTGGGCTTCGCGCTTGCCGGGCTGGGGCATGCCCTGAGGGTGGAGCGCAGCCTGCGCACACAGGTGCTCGTGCTCGCGCTTGTGGTTGCGGTGCTGATCGTGCTGCGCCCGGGACCCTTGTGGTGGGCGGCGGTGATGCTGGCGAGCGCCGGGGTGCTGGCGGCGGAACTGTTCAACACCGCGCTCGAGGCCCTGGCCGATCACCTGCATCCCGAGCAGCACCCGCAGATCCGCATCGTCAAGGACTGTGCGGCCGCGGCGGTGCTGATCGCGGCGCTGGGCGCCGTGGCCGTCGCCATCGCCCTGGCCGTGCATCTCGCGCGCCGCTGAGGCGGCCGGCATGCACAAAAAATAAGCAATCGTCGACTGAAAGACGGACGTTCCGTTGACAATTGTGCCGCCGGTCGCGACTATCCCAGGGCGGTAACTCGACCGCCACCGCCATCGGACCACCCATGACCTTGCCGAATTCCTCCACCCTGGGCGCCATCCGCCACGATTGGACGCTGCCTGAGGTGCAGGCTCTGTTCGCTCTGCCACTGATGGATCTGCTGTTCCACGCTCAACGCGTGCATCGTGAGCACCACGAGCCGAACACCGTCCAGATGAGCACATTGCTGTCGATCAAGACCGGCGCGTGCCCGGAGGATTGTGCCTACTGCCCCCAGAGCGTGCGCTACGACACCGGGCTTGCGCACGAGGCGCTTATGGAGGTCGCCGCCGTGCGCGAGAGTGCGCTGCGCGCCCGAGAGGCCGGGGCGACGCGATTTTGCATGGGTGCGGCCTACCGCTCGCCCAAGGCGAGGGAGCTCAAGGTGATCGCCCAGATGATCCGCGAGGTTCATGCGCTCGGGCTCGAGACCTGCGCCACGCTGGGGATGCTGAGCCCGGAGCAGGCGAAGGAGCTGAAGGAGGCGGGTCTCGACTACTACAACCACAACCTCGACACCTCGCCGCAATTCTATGGCGAGATCATCACCACTCGGACGTACCAGGATCGTCTCGACACGCTGCGGGCGGTGCGCGCGGCCGACCTCAAGGTCTGCTGCGGCGGCATCCTCGGCATGGGCGAGTCGCCGGCGGATCGCGCCGAGCTGCTGCTCACCCTCGCCAACCTGCCCGAGCACCCCGAGAGCGTGCCCATCAATCAGCTGGTGCAGGTGCAGGGAACGCCGCTCGCCGGCACCGCGCCCCTCGATCCGTTCGAGTTCGTGCGTGCCATAGCGGTGGCGCGCCTGCTCATGCCGCGCTCGCACGTGCGTCTGTCCGCGGGCCGCCAGGCGATGAGCGATGAGATGCAGGCGCTGTGCTTCATGGCGGGCGCCAACTCGGTGTTCTACGGAGAGAAACTGCTCACCACCGGCAACCCGGATGTCGAGCGCGACCGGCAGCTGCTCGAGCGGCTCGGTCTCAGAGCCGAAACCTTCAACGGGCACCGGAGCGGGCACGAGGATGGCCGTGGAGACGCCCTGGAACACGAAAGCGGCGGCTGCGGCTGCTCCCGCTTGCACGCGCATGCAGAGACAGCCTCTTGAGCCGGCGCTCGAGCGGCTCGAGCAACGCAATCTTCGCCGCCGGCGCCACACGGTCGAGAGCCTCCCGGAGCGCGGCAGCCGCGCCGAGGTGATCGTCGAGGGCCGGCGGCTCGTCGATTTCAGCAGCAACGACTACCTCGGCCTCGCCGCTCATCCCGGACCGGCGGCGGCCATGGCCGAGTGCGCCTCGCGCTGCGGCTCGGGCAGCGGGGCCGCGCACCTCGTGAGCGGCCACGGGGCCGAGCACGCGGCGCTCGAGGAGGAGCTCGCGGCCTTCACGGGCCGCGAGCGCGCACTGCTTTTCTCCACCGGCTACATGGCGAACCTGGGGGTCATGAGTGCGTTGGCGGACCGGGGCGAGACCGTCCTGCTCGATCGCCTGAGCCACGCTTCGCTCATCGACGGCGGCCTGCTCTCGGGCGCGCGCTTCCGGCGTTATCCGCATTGCGATGCCGACGCGGCGCGGCGCATGCTCACCGACAGCTCCCGACGCACCGCCGTGCTGGCCACCGACGGGGTGTTCAGCATGGACGGCGATATCGCGCCGCTTGCGCCGCTTGCGCAGGCCGCCCGCGCACACGATGCGTGGCTGGTCGTGGATGACGCCCACGGTATCGGGGTGATGGGGCCGAACGGCCGCGGCGTGTTGGAAGCGGCCGGCCTGACGGCCGATGATGTGCCGGTGCTGGTCGGTACCCTGGGCAAGGCCTTCGGCTCGTTCGGCGCCTTTGTCGCCGGCTCCTGCGCGCTCATCGAGCTGCTGCTGCAGAAGGCCCGCTCCTACATCTACACGACGGCGCTGCCGCAGCCGGTGGCCGCCGCCACGCGCGAGGCGCTGCGCATCGTGCAGCGGGAGTGCTGGCGGCGCGAGCGGGCCCTCGAGCTCACCCGACGGTTTCGGGCGGCGGCCGGGCAGGCCGGCGTTCCGCTCGCCGATTCGGCGACGCCCATTCAGCCGGTTCCCCTGGGCAGCGCCGGCGCGGCGCTGCGGGCCCAGCAGGCGCTGGACGAGGCCGGCTTCTGGGTGGTGGCGATTCGCGCGCCGACGGTGCCCGAAGGGCACGAGCGGCTGCGGGTGACGCTGACCGCGGCGCATCGGGAGGACCAAGTCGATGCGCTGGTCGAGGCGCTGAGCCGGGTGTGCGCACAATGACCGGGTTGTACGCCGAGGCCCGCGGAGAAGGACCCGCCCTGGTGCTGCTGCACGGCTGGGGTCTGAACGTGCGTGTCTGGGATCCGCTCGCGGAGGCGCTTGGGGGCAGATTCCGGCTCATCGCCGTGGATCTGCCCGGACACGGACACAGCCCCTGGCAGGCGGCGCGCGCGACGGCGCGCCGGCAGGTGCAGTGGATCCGTGCCACCGTGGCGCCCCTCCTGGCAAGCAGCCCCTATGCGCTGCTCGGCTGGTCGTTGGGCGCGGAGCTGGCGTTGGAGTGGGCGTCTGCGCGACCGCAAGGTCTCGAGCGTCTGCTGCTCTTCGCGGCGACACCGCGCTTCACCTCGGCGCCCGATTGGCCGTACGGGGCGCCCGCGGACCGGCTGGAGCACCTTGCGCAGGGCCTGAAGAGCGATTACCGGCGTACCGTGAGTGATTTTCTCGAGCTGCAGGTGCGAGGCAGCGCCTCGGGAGAGGCGGTGCTGGCGCAGCTGCGCGCGGCGCTCTTCGCGCACGGGGAGGCTCGCACGGAGGCGCTCACCGCAGGCCTGGATATCTTGCGGGAGACGGACCTGCGCACGGTGATAGGCGACATCGACACGCCCGCGCTGGTGGTCGCCGGACAGTACGACCGGGTGCTTCTGCCCGCGGCATCGCGGGCACTGGCCGAGGCAATGCCTCGGGCACGTTACGTGGAAATCCGACGCGCGGCTCACGCACCCTTCCTGTCGCATGCGAGCGAGATCGCCGGCTTGATGACCGAATTCCTTCAATCATGAGCGCACACGATCCTTTCCAACTCTACCGGCCCGGCGTGCGGGCGGCATTCGACCGCGCCGGCGCGACGTACGATGCCGCCGCGGTGCTGCAGGCGAGAGTGGGCGAGGAGCTGCTCGAGCGGCTGGCGGCCTTTGATTTCGAC